>JAVBOQ010000257.1:0-12868 GCA_031550455.1 Eubacteriales bacterium | reverse complement strand
CGACACACCGGACTCCTCAACCGCCTGCAGCACGCGGCGGCCAAAGCCCAGCTCCGCGTTCATCATCGCCTTTTCGACGGTGACGATCTTGACGCCCTTGTGCCCCGCGATGCCGGTGATCGTCGCGTCGACCCGGTCGGCTTTCGGGACAATGCGCGTGCCCGGATGCTCCGGGTGCACCGTCGAGCGGATGTTGACCGGGATGCCGGCCTTGCGCACCGGGAAAATGGCGTCCTCGTGCAGCACCGACGCGCCCATGTAGGAAAGCTCGCGCAGCTCGCGGTATGTAAGGCAGTCGATCAACTTCGGGTTGTCGATGACACGCGGATCGGCCATCAGAAAGCCTGGCACGTCGGTCCAGTTTTCGTACAGCGCGGCGTCCGCGGCGCGCGAGACGATCGCGCCGGTCACGTCCGACCCGCCGCGTGAGAACGTATGAATGGCCCCATCCGGCATGCTGCCGTAAAAGCCCGGGATGACCGCCGTCTCGTTCGCCTCCAGCGCCTTTTTGCAGGCCGCGTTGGTTCTCTCGGCGTCGAGCTTTCCGTCCGCGCCGAATAGGATCACGTCCTTCGCGTCGATGAACGGCCAGTCCAGGTATTCCGCCAACAGGATGCCGCACAGGTACTCGCCGCGGCTCGCGGCGTAGTCGGGCGTTTTTTCGACCGGGATGCGCTCGCGCACCGCCGCCAGTTCGCCCTGCCAGCGATCCGACAGCGACAGCGCGTCCGCGATCTCTCGGTAGCGCGCTTCGATCTTCTCGAACGTTTTGGAAAAGTCTTCGCGGTTCTTCGCCTGTTCGTGGCACCGGTAGAGCAGGTCGGTCACCTTTTCATCTTTGCCGTCGCGCTTGCCGGGCGCGGAAGGCACGACATAACGCCGGGACGGGTCGGCGTTCAGGATCGAGGCGACGTTTTGGAAGCGCGCCGCGTCGCAAAGCGAACTGCCGCCGAACTTGGTCACGATCGTGGACATATCCTTCACTCCATTTCAAGGGGGTGTTTCTTTCCAGCTACAGCGTATGATCCGCCGCTCGCGCGGGTGCGTATACGCGCGCGATTGTCAGGTTTAGCGGATTGAAGTATCATACCATAGGGCGGGCGTTTTGTGAATCCGAAACTTGACGGTTGTGCACGAATAAGGTATTCTATACGCTGGCTGAAAGGGGGCTTCCGATTGAATCCGACAGAGCGCATGATGCTGCATTTGCTCGATTGCGCGCTGCATGGCAGGACGCCGGACCCCGCGCTCGCCACAGATGTCGACTGGGCCGCGCTGTACGCGCTTTCGCAGGCGCACAAGATTGACGCGCTGCTGCTCAACGCGGTCTGCGCGCTGCCGGACGGCGCGGGCCCGTCCGAAAATATGCTGGCGGCGTGGCAGCAGGGCGCGATGACGACGATGTTCGCGCAGGCCGCGCTGACCGATCAGTTGCACCGGCTGCTTGACGCGCTGTACGGCGCGTCGGTTCGCGCGGTGGTCTTAAAGGGCGTCGTGATCAAGGCGCTGTATCCGGAGCCTGACCTGCGCACCATGTCCGACGCGGACATCCTCGTGCCGCAGGATCAGTTCGCGGTCGCGCGTTCCGTCATGGAGCAAAACGGGTATACGGTCGTCGGCCGGGAGCCCGGCGTGATCGCCTACGGCGGGCCGGAGGGCCTGCGTGTCGAGCTGCACGAGAAGCTGTTCGACACCGCGTCCTACGGGTTCCTGTCGCGGCTTGACGAAGCGGAGCAGTTCCCGATTTCGTTGACGCGGCGCGAGGCGGTCTACGGCGGCGAGGCGTATGTCTATCCGCCGATGGAGCACGCGCTGTTCATGCTGTGCCACATGGCCAAGCATATGATCACGACCGGTTTCGGGCTGCGCCAGGCGACTGATTTCGCGCTGTTCGCGGAGGCGTACGACAAGGCGGTCGACTGGCCCGCGTTCTGGCGCGCGGCGGGCCGTCTGGGCCTTGCGCCGTTCGCGTCGGCGATGCTTAAGCTCGGCGCGCGGCATCTGTCGCTGCCGCAGGGCGGGTGGGCAGACGGCGCGGCCGACGACCCGGACGCAGCCGAGGGCCTGCTGCTCGACCTGCTTGACGCCGGCGTGTTCGGCAACCGCACCGAGGAGCGCAGACGAAGCGCGGCCGTCGTCTACCGCGCGGTCGACGCGAAGGACGGAGACTCCGGCCGGGTGCGCCGCGCGCTGTTCCCATCCGCGAAGACCCTGAAGGCCCCGTACCTCTACGCGCGCGACCATCCCGCGCTGCTGCCCGCCGCGTGGGTTCATCGCTTTGCGCTGTACGCCTTCCGTGTCGTCACCGGGAAGGCGCGGCGCGACGAAGCCACGGAAGGGCTCCGCATCGCGGACGCGCGGCTTGACCTGCTGAACCGGCTCGGCCTTCGCGACCGGGCCTGACGATCACGGCAACCGCATGAACTGAGGTTCATGCGGTTGGAGGAGGCGCGAGGAGGATTCGGCCTGAAACGCTGCGGCGTTTCCGGGCGGCCTCAGGCGAAAAGTCCAGATTCCTCCGGCTACGCCTGCGGAATCTGCGCATTTTCGGCGCACATGTCGCCGAAAATGATGGAAAGTCGAGTGGCCACGGCCGCGCGAACACTCCGGGCTGGATACTTCCTGCTTCATGCGTAAGCCCTGGCCTGACGATATCCCACCATTGCGAAGGAGGATTCCCCATGTCAGAACACGAAAAAAATCCCGCCGAAAACGGCGGTCAGGCGCAGCCGATCCGAATTGAACGCCCGGAAGGCGCGCGCTACCTCGCGGTGCGCAACATCAAGATCGGCGTGAAGCCGGGCTATGTGCTGCGCAAGGTCGGCCAGGCGTTCATGGTCATGCCGACCGGCCCGCGCATGAAAGAATACCAAGGCATCATCACGCTGAACGAAACCGGCGCGTTCCTGTTTAAGGAATCACAAAAGCCCGGCGCGACCCGGCAGGGGCTGATAGACGCGTGCAAGGCCGAATACGGCGCGAGCGACGAGGAAGCGGACCGGGCGGTGGACTCCTTCGTGATGCAGTGCGCGGAGTGCGGCCTGTTCGAGTACGAAACCGCGTACTTTGACACGCTGGAGGACAAGCAGGTCACCGAAAAAGAGTTTCAAGACCGCGCCCGGGCCCTCGCGCAGGAAGAAGCCGAAAGGAAGGCCGCGGAAGCGGAGTCCTCCGACAAGGAGAACCCATGACAGACCACGGCGAAATCGACCCGCGACGCGTTGACAACTACGAGCGCACGCAGACCTTCAACATGTTCCAGGACGGGATGCTCCGGCACGCGCGCGAGAACAACATCCCCTACAAGGGCACGTTCGAGCTGACGCCCGCCTGCAGCATGAAATGCCGCATGTGCTACATGCGCCTTGACCCGCCGCAGATCCGCGCGCAGGGCCGCGAGCTGACGACCGCCGAATGGATCCGCCTCGGCCAAATGGCGCTGGACGCGGGCACGTTCGACCTTTTGCTGACCGGCGGCGAGCCGATGCTGCGGCCCGACTTCGCGGAGATTTACACAGCGCTCTCCGACATGGGTTTCCTGCTGCGCGTGTTCACCAACGCGACGCTGGTCACCGACGAGATCCTGAACCTGTTTCGTGAGCGGCCGCCGCAGGCGATGGAGATCACGCTGTACGGGGCGAGCGCGGAGACATACCGCAAAATCGGCGGCTGGGCCGACGGGTATGGCCGCGCGGTCGCGGCGGTCGAGGCGCTGAACGCGTTCCTGCCTTCACTGAAATTGAAAACGACGCTTGTCCGCGACAACGCGGACGATTTCGCCGCGCTTTTGCGGTTCGCGAACGATCGCGGGCTTCGGTTGGAGCCGACGACCATGCCGTTCCCGGCGGTGCGCGGCGCGTGCTCCACGGCGCGCGAGGAGCGGCTGACCGTCGACGAGTTGCTCGCCTTCCACGAGAAAAACGGCCTCGCCATCGCCGGCGAGGACTGCGGCGCGCCCGATCCCGAAGACCGGAAAGCGCTGTTTTGCGACGCGGGGCTCTGCACCTACAGCATCCTCTGGAACGGCGACATGGTCGCCTGCACCGTCGACGACGACCCGGCCCGGCCCATCGGCCGCCCGCTTGAAGAGGGGTTCGACGCCGCCTTCGCCAAGCTGAAGGGCTTCCGTTGCGGCAAGGTGCTGCCCGAGCCGTGCAAGGCGTGCCCGTGCTACGGCGAATGCGGCTGCTGCGCGGTGCACCACCGGATCGAGTCCGGCGCGTACGACCGTCGCGCGCAGTATGTGTGCGATTTTTACAGGCGGGCGACGGGGAATGAAGTGATTGAGGAGCAGGGGACGTAAGGAGGCTCTGCCTCCTTAACCTCCGCCAAAGGGCCAAGGCCCTTTGGAAACCCTTCTTTGCCTCACGGCAAGGGAGGGTTTTGTTTGTTTTGGCACATGCATGTCAAAAGTTCTTGACATGGCCGGTGGGACGTTGTACCAATGGAAAATCTTAACGCATCCAAAGCGGCGAGCGATTTTTTCATCCGGCTAGGAGCCGGAACGAGGCGTAGCAGCGCTACGCCGAGTGGGGAGCGACAACGCCGTATGGAAAAAGATCCGCCACGACGATGCGGTAAGGTTTGGAAATGGTATTATAGGGTTTCCAAAGGGGCTTAGCCCCTTTGGCAGGGTCCGGGACAGCGTCCCGGCGTTCTCTCCCCCTCCCCCTCGCTATTTCCCCCTGCGCAGCACGCTGCCGGACATTGCGCCCGTGTGCGCGCCGTTTTTCGCGGTGAGCACGCCGTTGACATACACATTCAGGATGCCTTCGCAGGCAACGGCGGGCCTTGCGTACGTCGGCGTGTCGTTGATCTTTGCCATATCAAAGAGCACCAGATCCGCCCACATGCCTTCCTTGATGACGCCCCGGTCGGACAGGCCGATGCGCGCCGCGGGCATGCCCGTCATTTTGTGAATCGCGGTCTCCAGGGAGAACAACTTTTGCCGTCCGCAGTACTCGGCGATGACCCGGGGGAATGTGCCGAAATTCCGTGGATGCGGGACGTTCTTTGTGTTGAGCGGGGTGGCGCTTCCGTCCGAGCCGATCATCACGAAAGGCTGCCGCATGATGTAACGGACGTCCTCTTCGCACATGCCAAAGTTGATCTGGCCGACGCGCCCCGCCTCCTCAAGCAGCAGATCGACGGCGGTATCGAACGGATCCTTTTGAAGTTCGTCCGCGATCTCCCGGACGTTCCTGCCCATGACCCAGGCGTTTTTCACGCTTTCCACCTGCGAGACAAACACGTCCGACCATGATTTTTCCGCGTTCGCGAACGAGTTGCGCATCTCCTGCGTGATCTGTTGCCGCGTTTGCGGGTCTTCCAGCCTGGACAGCATTTTGTCCATGCCGCCTTCGTGCGCCCACTGCGGAATGGTGGACGTCAGGGTTGTGGCCGTCGCGCAGTAGGGGTACTGATCGGCGGTCACGTCAAGCCCGCGCTCGCGCGCCCTGGCGATCAGCGCGACGGTCGCGTGCGACTTGTACATCCAGTTTTTTCTGCCGGTCACCTTATGATGCGCGATCTGCACGGGCACGCGCGCCTGTACGCCGACGTCGATCGTTTCCTCCACGGAACGGATGACATTGTCGCCTTCCCAACGCATGTGGCTTTCATAGAAACCGCCATGCTGCGCGACGACCTTGGCAAGTTCGATGATCTCGTCGTTCTTCGCGAAGCAGCCGGGCGGGTAAATCAACCCGGTGGAAAGGCCAAAAGCGCCCTGTTCCAGGCTCTCGGCCGTCAGCCTCCGCATTTCCTCCAGTTCCGGCGCGGTGGGCGCGCGGTCATCAAACCCCATCACGGCCAGGCGAATGCTGCCGTGCCCCACCACCGTCGCGAAGTTGACCGAAGTGCCGTTTTGTTTCACCCTGTCGAGAAAACCGCCGGTGTTCGACCAGTCGACGTTGATTTCGTCCGACAGGCCCGTGTATCGCTTCAGCAGCGCCAGCTTTTCCGGGGCAACGGGCACGGGCGACAGCCCGCAGTCGCCGCCCAGTTCGGTCGTGACGCCCTGCAAAATCCGGCTTTCGTTCAGCGGGCAGGTCAGGATGTCGAAGTCGCTGTGCGAATGGATATCGATGAAACCCGGCGCGAGCACATGCCGTTCCGCGTCGACCGCCGTGACGGCTTCGGCGGCGCCGATTTTGCCGATTTTGGCAATCCTTCCGTCTTTGACGCCGACGTCGGCAATGTACCACGGCGCTGTTGTTCCGTCGACGATGCGCGCATTTTGGATCAGCAGATCAAACATAAATGCCTCCTAGGCTCAGCTTTCTTTCAGGGTAGCACGACGGATGACGAAATGCAACGCGCAAACGCGTGATCTGAGGTTGACGCGTCAGCCTGTCGCACAGCCGCCCCGCCCGCCGTACCCCTTACCGCCCCTTCATCGCCACCAACACCGCCGTATTCCCCCATTTTTGATCCATTCTCTCCCCGACAAACCCTGATTCTTTCAAAATCCGCAATTGATTCTCCACTGTGAACGGTATATCGACATGCGCGTATTTGCCTGTCACACCCGAACTTTTCATCAGTTCCGCTCTTTTCGCGATCAGCGCGTCCTCTTCCGACTGCGAAGAGGCCGTATAGTCAGCTTCGACGTACACGCCGCCGGGTTTAAGCGCCCGCCACACGCGCCGGTACAACCCGACCTTTTCATCGCGCGAAAAATGATGCAGCGTCTGAAACGAAAGCGCGGCGTCAAAGCGGGCGTCGCCGAAATCCACGTCAAAGTAGTCGCCGCAGACCAGTGTCAGCGCTTTGCCCGGGAACTTGGCCCGCAGCGCGCCGAGCATCGCGTCGGTCAGGTCGATGCCGGTCACGGACAGCGTCGGGAAGCGCCGGAAGATCGAATCCAGCTCCAGCCCGGTGCCGCAGCCGAGGTCGAGCAGCGTCCGCGCGCCGCCCGGCAACAGTTCCGCGACGCGCGCGTACGCCTCCCGCGCGCCTTCGACGTTCGTCAGCATATGCGCGTCGTATCCCTCGACCCGTGCCGCGAAAAACGCGCGCATCTCTTCCGGCTTGTGCATGGATTCCGTCATTTCCGCCTCACCGCCTCCGCCCGGATCGCGCGGAGCTGTTCCGCCACCGCGTCGTACTCGGCGGTCAGCGCTTCCGGGCTGTCGCCCTTTTTCGGCGCGCTCATCCGCGCCGCCAGCGCGGCCATCCGCATGCGCAGGATGTCTTCGGTCATGCCGTCCGAAGGCCGCGGCGCAAGCGATGCTTCGTACGCGCTCAGGTTGCCGTCGAAGGATTTGAGCGTGCCGCGATCGAACAGCAGCAGCCGCCCGGCGACGGTGTCGATGAGCCGCCGGTCGTGGCTGACCATAAGCAGCGTGCCTTCGTAGGCGGAGAGCATCTCTTCGAGCGCTTCGGTCGCGTGGATGTCGAGGTGATTGCCCGGCTCGTCGAGCAAAAGCAGCGTCGCGCCGCCGGCCATCAGCCGCACGAGCGCGGTTTTCGCGCGCTCGCCGCCCGACAGCACCGACGCGGGTTTGTCCATGTCGCGTTCGGTCAGCCCGACGCGCGCCAGCAGCGTGCGCACGTGATGCGCGGGCAGCAGGCTGTCCCGCATCGCGTTTTCCAGCAGGGTTTTGCCAAGGTCCAACGTATCGAGCGTCTCCTGCCCGAACCAGCCGATCGTCACGCCCGGGCTTAAACGGACGCCGTCCGCGCCGTCGCGGATCGCGCGGAGCAGCGTCGTCTTGCCGCATCCGTTCGGGCCGACCAGCGCGGTGCGCTCGCCGGTGGACAGCGCGAACGACGCGCCGGACAGAAGCGTCTTCCCGCCGGCGCGAAGCGTCAGACCGTCCGCGCGGACCGCCGCGCGGCTCGTGATGCCGTCCCTGCCGGACAGCGCCATCTTCAGCTTCGCTTCTTCGTGCGGTCGCTCTTTGACCTCCATGTTGGCGATGCGGCTTTGGATCGCCTTGGCGGTCTTGTCGAGCTTCTCCTGCGTCTGGAACCCGCGCCCGCGCTTGTGCAGCCGGGCCTCGCTGTTGCCCATGCGCTTTGGGATTTTCGTCACGCCGCGCGCGTGCTCCTTGACGTCGTAAAAAAGCGCCTGAAGCCTCGCCTGCTCTGTGCGGTATTGCTCGTACTCAAACCGCTGATGCTCGCGCTCGCGCTCCTTCTGCGCGCGGTAGGCGCTGTAGTTGCCCGGGAACGAACGCAGCTTGCCGTCTTCCAGCTCCCAAACCTGGGTACACAGGTCGTCGAGCAGCGCGCGGTCATGGCTGACCAGCACCAGCGCGCCCTGGTGCGCGGCAAGCAGCCGTCGCACCTCCGCGACGCCGCCGAAGTCCAGGTTGGTCGTCGGTTCGTCCGCGAACAGGATCGGCGCGCGCGTCGACAGCGCGCGGGCGACCCGCATCCGCTCGAGCTCGCCGCCGCTGATACCCTCGTGCGCCTCGTCCTTCGCCTGAAGCCGCGCGGCGACCTCGCTGTCCCGCTGGGCTTCCTCGGCGTCGCCAAACTGGCGCACGACCGCGCTGGGCGCGAACCTGCGCACCGTGCCGGCGTCCGGCGCGGTTTCGCCGTGCAGCAAGGCCAGCAGCGTGCTTTTGCCCGCGCCGTTGTCGCCGACCAGACCGATGCGGTCGCCGTCCTGGATTTCGATTGTGTCGATTTCAAAAAGTGTGCGCAGACCAAACCGTACGCGCAAATGCTGCGCGCTTAACAACAGCGCCATGAACAAAACCCTCTTTCCATAAGCAAACAAGGCCCCAGGCCGGTGTTCGTGCCAATGGTCAGTGTTTCTTCATGGCTGTGCGGCGACCTGCCTTTCCCGAAATGCGCCTGTGGAATGTGAAAATTATAGCCCAACGAAATCCGGCTGTCAACAGGATTGCGGTTTGTTACAAAAAAGTGTATAATATGCGTAGGCAATCAACCAAGGAGATACAAGGACAAGAAATGAAGCGAAATATATACGCCGCGTTGGTTTTGTGCGCGTCGCTGCTGTCGTCGGCCCTGCTGCTGACGCCAGCGACCTCCGGCGCGCTGCCGATGACCGGCCCGATGAGCCTCATGATCGCCGCCACACCGACGCCGAAGCCCAGCGCGACGCCCGCGCCGGGCCCGACGCCGGAGCGGCCGCGCCCGCCGGGAGCACCGGAGGTCGTTCCCGAAGCGCGCCCGAGCGTGTTCAACCTGAAAACCGACACATTCGGCGAGCGCAAGGCAAACGAAGTGACGATGCCCGCGCAGGGCGGGTACGCGCGCATCCCGGGCGTACTGACCTTCCGCGGCGGCCCGTACCGGCAGAACGCGGCCTATGGCTACGCGACCGCGCCGCAAGGGACGCTGGCAATCAAATGGGAAAAGAAAATCGGCGCGCTCGACAGTTGGAGCGGCGTCGGCTGGAACGGCCAGCCCGCGCTGGTCGAGTGGCCGGACGCGGTCAGGCAGATCATGAACCTTCATCCCGAAAAAAAGAACAAGGCGGGCCTCGTGGAGGTCATCTACGGCGCGCTGGACGGAAAGATTTATTTTCTGGACCTTGAGGACGGCACGCCGACGCGCGACGCGATCGACATCAAATTCCCGATCAAGGGCAGCGTCAGTGTCGACCCGCGCGGCATCCCGCTGCTGTTCAGCGGCCAGGGCATATCAAGGCTCAACAACCGCTCGGGCAAGATCGGGCTGCACATCTTCAGCCTGCTTAACGGGCAGGAACTGCTTCTGATCAACGGAATTGACAAGAACGCGTACCGGCAGCACGGCGCGTTTGACTCTGTCGCGCTGCTGGACGGCGCGAGCGACACGCTGATCGCCCCGGGCGAAAACGGCCTGATCTACACCTACCGGCTGGGCACGAATTTTGACCCGGAAAACGGCACGCTGTCGATCGATCCGGTCAAGGGCGGCTACCGCTACCGGAACGCGAAGGGGCTCGGCATCGAAAACAGCATCGCGGTCTACGGCTATTACGGGTTTTTCACCGACAACGGCGGGCTGTTGCAATGCGTGAACCTCAACACGCTCGATCCCGTCTGGGCGGCGGACGTCAAGGACGATTCCGACGCCTCCTGCGCGCTCGACCCACAGCCGGACGGCACGGTCTACCTCTATACCGCGACCGAGGTCGACAAGCAGGGAAAGGGCGGCAAGGCGTATATCCGCTGCTTCAACGCGATGACCGGCGAGAAGATCTGGGAATACGCGGAGGTCTGCACGTATGATCCGAACCTCAACGGCGGCGTGCTCGGTTCGCCGCTGGTCGGCGAGCATTCCGTTTCCGATCTGGTGTATTTCCACGTCGCCAAGACCGTGTCGGGCGGCGGGTCGCTGATCGCCTTTGACAAGGGAACCGGCCGCATCGTCTGGCGCAACGACTTTGCGCGGTTCGGCTGGAGCTCGCCCGTCGGCGTCTACGGCGCGGACGGTGAGGCGCACGTCATCCTCGGCGACTCCGGCGGGAACCTGCGGCTGATGGACGCGCGCACGGGCAACATCCTCAGCACGCTGGAACTGGAAGGGAACATCGAAGGTTCACCCGCAGTCTTCGGCGACACGCTGGTCGTCGGCACGCGCGGGCGGTGGATTTATGGGATTACGATTCGGTAGGGAAATGGGAGACGTCAAGGGGCTCCGCCCCTTGGATCCCCGCTTAAAGGGCCAAAGGCCCTTTAAGAATCCCTTCTTGGGGCAGATTTCTCATCATTGCGGCCCGCCGTGAGGCGAAAAAGAGGGGATTCCAAAGGGCCTTAGGCCCATTGGCAGGGTCTGGGACGGAGTCCCAGCGTCCCCCTCTCTCCCTATTTCTTCTTGTCCTGCCACACCTGCCAGACTTCGCCGTCCGTCACCGCCGTGATATTGCCCTTTGTGGTCAGGAGCCACCGCATATGGCGCTGCTCCGCCAACCGGATCGGGTTTTCGAGGCGGTGCTTGTAATTCGTGAAAACCGCGAGTTCAGGACGCGCGGCGGCGTTCAGTTCGCGTTGCAGCGGCGCGAGGCCGTGGTGCGGCATTTTGATGATGTCCGCGCGCAGCAGCTCGCCATAGCGCGCGGTCAGCGCGGCCTGCGCCTGGTTTTCGACATCCGCGGCCATCAGCAGCGCGCGGTCGCCAAACTTCACCACCAGAATCATCGACCGGTCATTGACCGTCGCGTCCTCCTGATCCCACTGATAAAACGAAAGCGTCGCGCCGCCGAACGGCTCCTCGTTTTCGCTCGCGATCATCGTCACCGGCACGCAGTCCCGCTCAAGCGTCCGCCGCAAGGAGGCAAACACCTCGCTTTGAAACGCGTCGAACCGTTCCGGCATGATCAGCCGGCCGATCGGGATCTCCGCGTGGATCGCCGCAAAGCCCGCGATGTGATCCGTGTGCGGGTGCGTCATGAACGCGATGTCGATCTTTTCAACGCCGATGCTTTGCATGTACGCGACCGCGCGGCCAGCCGTGTCGGCGTTGCCGGCATCGATCAGCATCGTCAGGCCGCCGCAGCGCAGCAGCGTGCAGTCCGCGGCCTCCACATTGATGAAAAAGGCTTCCAAACGGCCTCTGTCCGGCGCGTCCCGGCGCGGATCCTGATCCGGAAACAACACGAAAGGCGCGTCGGCGGCATGCGCGGCGGTGAAGAGACAAACCCAAAGAAGCGCCAGCGCGACGCTGACGCCTCGTACGTTGCGGCGTTTGATCATGCGCTCAGCGCACGGTTCTTTTTGCCGCCCGGCGCGCGCGGCATCCGCTCGGCGGGGAAGTCCGCCTTGACCGTTTCCGGCGGCGTTTCCAAACGCGCGGGGTCGGCGAGCAGGTCGCGCCACAGCGTAAACGCCCGGCCAAACTCCGCGCCGCTGGCGATCCGCTCGTCGTTGACGACGCCGACCGGGATGATCCGCCTGTACCTGAGCGCGCCGCCCGGACCGCCTTCGACCTGCCGTTCGACCTTGCCAAGCGAAATGAAGATGCTGGTATTGCCGAAGTTGTAGACATGGTGGTTAACATACGGCATGCCCAGCGACATCATGTTCGTAATGAACAGCCCGGTGTGAAACGGGCTTGCGTCGATCAGAACGCGCGGCAGCAGGCCGTACCGGTCAAGCAACCGCGCGAGGCCCGCGATGCAGGTCGGCAGGCCCGGCACAGCCATCAGAAACCGCGCGACATAGTCGCTGCTGTTCTTGGTTTCCGGCCTGCGGTTGTCCTCGATCGCCTTTTGCAGCGCGTCGCGCACATCGTATACCGTGTCGTCCGGCCTGAAGTAGACCTTGACGATCGATTCCTGAATCTCATCGCTGTTTTCGAGGTTTTTCAATATCGCCAGCGAGATCGAGATGCAGTTGCGGGCGTAGAACTGCTTGTTCATCAGGAAGCGGTTCAGCTCCGGATGCTGCGAAATTGTCCGCACATAGCCCGAAACAATCAGATCGAGGTAAGAAAGAACCTGCCCTTCACCGCGCTGCTGCTGGATATATTTGGTAAGAATGTCACAGTCAATGCGCTGCACGCTGTGTACCTGCGCGTCCACGCGCGTCGGCATCAGGTACGGCGCGAACGCGACGATCGCGTCGTTCTGCGCGACGCGGCGGCCATCCGGGCGGCGACCAAACATCGGATCACCCTTTCTCGTATGCATGCAAAGCCTATTGCAAATTGGTTTTAGACAGTATATCGCATTTCCGCGGGACTGTAAACGGAAGTTTCAACCGCTGCCAGGGCTTACGCATGAAGTAGGAAGTATCCAGCCCGGAGAGTTCGAGAGGCCGAGGCCTCTCGACTTTCCATCATTTTCGGCGACATGCGCGCCGAAAATGCGCAGATTCCGCAGGCGCAGCCGGAGGAATCTGGACTTTCCGCCTGAGGCCGCCCGGAAACGCCGCAGCGTTTCAGGCCGAATCCTCCTCGCGCCTCC
>JAVBOQ010000207.1:0-6963 GCA_031550455.1 Eubacteriales bacterium | reverse complement strand
GAATCCATTGGTAGAAGTAGGCGGCTACACCCATCGCCGCGGCCGAGATGATGATCGATACGACAGCCCAGTTCATGATCGTCACGCCAACCTTTCTTAGGAAAATTACTGTTGAAGTAATTATAGGGGCGGCGTGTGGCAAAAGCAAGCGTGCGAAGGGTATTTGTGGAAAGAAAGGGGATTTCTGAGACGAAATGCCGTGCGTTCGTTGTCCGTCACAGGACAGACTTTTGGCGCGTCGGGGCAGCCCGCTTCCGGAAGATGCGCACCTGTTCCGCCCACGGCATGCGTTCCAACCTGAACAGGTGCATCCCCTCAACGGCGCGGACAACCGCAGCCGTTCAGATCGACAGGCGATACTGCCGGAAGACCTTGGTCACCTTGCCGCCGAGCTTTTCGACGCCGAGCTGGGTTTTGAGGTTCTTTTCGTGGATCATCGTCGCCTCGGCCGTCTTGATGCCGCTTCTGCGCGCCGCGTCGAGCGCGCGGTGGATCATCACGGCTTCGACGCCCTTGTTCTGGTATTCCGGCACGACATACAGCATCGCGGTGCGCATGCGCTTGATGTAGGAGCGCGCGAACAGCATCCGGAACGTCCCGACCGGGAACACGCGGCCTTTGAGCCCGCGCAGGATCGGGTTGACGTCCGGCAGCACGAGCAGCAGCCCGACCGGCCGCTCGCCCGCGTAGGCCGCCAGCGCGAATTCCGGCCACAGCGCCCCGCGCACGCGCTTTAACTCGCGGTACAGCGTCTCGGCGGTCGGCGGCAGCATTTCCCATTCGGGCGGCGTGGCCTCGGCGATGACGCGGGCGAACTCCCGCGCGCGGCGCTTGATGTCATGCCTGAGGTTGACGTTTTCCACCGTGTACCCAAAGCGCTTCCCGGCGCGGAGCAGCACGCTCTCAACGCGGCTGTCCTCAATCTTTTCAAGCGGCAGATCGTACGCGAAGTGGTCGCGGTACTTTTCAAACCCGGCCGCGAGAAACAGTTTTTCATAGTATGGCGGGTTGTAGGGGCACAGGAACGTCGCCGGCGCGCCGAACCCATCGGCCAGAAGGCCTGTGCCGAAGTCGTCGAACATCGGCGGCGTCGGCCCGACGATCGATGTGATGCCGTTGAGCCTTAAGAAAACCTTGGCGGCCTCAAACAGCGCGTTTGCGGCGTTCTGGTCGTCGACGCACTCGAACAGGCTGATGTAGCCCTGGCGCTCGCCGTAGCGCTGGATCGCGCGAAAATCGATGCCCGCCAGCAGCCGCCCGACCGGCTTGTCGCCGTCGAACGCCATCAGGAAGCACTGCACGCCGTTTTGCATCAGCGCGTTCCGCCGGCCGATCAGCCAGCGAACGTGCTGCTCCACCGGCTGCTGGACATAGTTCGGATCGTTCTTGTACAGCGTCAGCGTGAACCTGACAAACGCGCGCAGCGCGCTCTGCGTCGGGGCAATTTCTCGAACGTGCAACATATGACCTCCGTTGGCGCAGAATAAGTATGATGGTATGACGGATGACGCGAAGAGTATACCATGAACGGGGAACGGGTTCAACAGCATGCCAATTTCATTTCGTCATCGCATCGCGTCTTTCCGCGCATACTAGCGCCATCAGCGCGCCGGTCTGACAGCGCGACGGGAGGTTTGTGATTGTTCGAGTTTTCATTCACACTGGATGAGAAGGATTATCTGGAATTCAGCCTGCACAACCAGTATCACTTGCCCGTGAACAACATGCAGGTACAGCTTACGCGTTTTGTTCCGCCTCTGCTTTTTATGGCGCTCGCGTTTCTGCTGGCGTCCGCATCCGGCGATTCGGTGTACTACTACGTGTACGCCGTTCTGTCGCTCGCGTGGATATTGCTGTATAAAAAATACGTCAACTGGAACATCCGATACAAAATCCGGCAAATCAAAAAGGCCGGCAAGCTCCCCTTTTCGCGGGAGGCGGTTGTGTTTCGCTGCCTGGAAGACTGCCTGATCGAAGAAACGGCGACCACCGAAACGAAAACCGGTTACGCGCATATCGAGCGCGTCCTTGAGGGCGACGCGGCCGTGTATCTGTACGTGAGCGCTCTCTCGTCGTTCATCATCCCGAACCGCGCTTTCGCGGACGACGGCGAAAAAAAGCGGCTGGTTGATTTTGTGCGGTCCAAAATAGAAAATGCGGGCGAAAAATCCCGTTGACAATTTTCCTGTGTTGCTGTATGATTTACAGCAATTCATATTTTGGCGATGACGAGGCCACGGGTCGCGACGTTCGCGCGAAGAGAGCCGCCGGTTGGTGCGAGGCGGTCGGAACGGGCGATTCACTCTCCTTCGAGCCTTCCCGCTGAACGGCAGTAGGCGGAACGGTCGTCCCCGTTACAGGGCTTGGCATTGTCAGATGCCGATAAGCGGGCGCGAAAGCGCCAAGCAGAGTGGTACCGCGAAGTTAAGCCTTCGTCTCTTGTCAGAGGCGAAGGCTGTTTTCGTAAAGGCCGCGCACGGAAAGAAGGGACCCAAATGGAGTTGACAGGCGCCTGCATCATCGCCGAATGCCTCATCGAGCAGGGCGTTGATACCGTGTTCGGGTATCCGGGCGGGCAGATCATCGACACCTATGACGCGCTGTACCTGTACCGCGACCGGATCCGCCATGTGCTGACCGCGCATGAGCAAGGCGCGTCGCACGCGGCGGACGGATACGCGCGCGTCACCGGCCGTGTCGGCGTCGTCATCGCGACGTCCGGCCCGGGCGCGACGAACCTGGTCACGGGCCTCGCGACCGCGTTTATGGACTCCGTGCCGGTCGTCGCGATCACCGGCAACGTGTCCCAGCCGTTGCTCGGCAAGGACAGCTTTCAGGAAGTGGACATTTTCGGCGTCACGATGCCGATCACGAAGCACAATTTCATCGTCCGGGACGTGCGCGACCTTGCAAAGACGATCCGCCGCGCGTTTCACATCGCGCGGTCGGGCCGGCCCGGCCCGGTGCTGATCGACGTTTTGAAAAACGCGCAGCAGGCGCGGTGCGAGTTTGCGCCCGAAACGCCGAAGGCGGTCGAGCCGGTTACGGACAAGATCACCGAGGCCGACCTCGCGGCGGCCGTGCGGATCATCGACGAGGCGGAGCGGCCCGTGATCTTCGCGGGCGGCGGCGTGATCCGCGCGGACGCGTCGGACGAGTTAATCCGCTTCGCGTCGCGCGTCGGCGCGCCGGTGTCGCTCTCATTAATGGGCCTCGGCGCGTACCCGGCGGACAGGCGGCAGTACATCGGCATGCTCGGCATGCACGGCAGCCGCGCGTCGGCCGCGGCGGTCAGCCACGCTGACCTGCTGATCGTCTGCGGCGCGCGTTTTTCAGACCGCGTGATCATGAACGCCAAGACGTTCGCGCCGCACATCCGGATTCTGCACCTGGACATCGACGAAGCGGAGATCAACAAAAACATCGTCTCGCACGCCAGCGTCTGCGGCGACGTCAAGGTCGTCCTCTCGGCGCTGAACGAGCGCGTGCAGGTGCGCCACCGCGGCGAGTGGCTCGCGCAGGTGGACGAATGGAAAACGCAGGAACCGCGCCCGACGCCGGGCAAGCTGACGCCGCAGCTTCTGATCGACACAGTGCAAAAGGCGCTGCCGGACGACGCGATCATCGCGACCGACGTCGGCCAGCACCAGATGTGGGTCGCGCAGCGCTACCGGTTCAACCACCCGCGCGCGCTCTGCACATCGGGCGGCCTCGGCACGATGGGCTACGGCCTCGGCGCGGCGATCGGCGCGCAGACGGCGCAGCCCGGCAGGCGCGTCCTGCTGTTCACCGGCGACGGCAGCTTCCACATGAATTTCAACGAGCTGACCACCGTCGCGACGAACAACCTGCCGATCGTCGTCGTCATCTTCAACAACGGCGTGCTCGGCATGGTGCGCCAGTGGCAGAAGGTGCTCTACAACGCGCACTACAGCCAGACCACGACGAACCGCAGAACCGATTATGTCAAGCTGGCCGACGCGTTCGGCATCGCCGGGTACAGGGTCACGACGCGCGAACAGCTCGACAAGGTCATTCCGGAAGCCGTCGCGCTGCACCGGCCGGTCGTCATCGACGTGAAGATCAGCAAGGACGAGAACGTGCTGCCGATGGTGACGCCCGGCAAGTCGTACAACGACCAGATCACCGCGATCGACAAGAACGGAGGCGCGCAATGACAATGAAACGATACGTGTTTTCCGCGCTGGTCGAGAACCGGCCGGGCGTGCTCAGCCGCGTTTCCGGCCTGTTCACGCGGCGCGGATACAACATCGACTCGCTGACCGTCGCGGAAACCGAGCGGCCGGAGCTTTCGCGGATGACGATCGCGCTGCGGTCGGACGAGATCACCGCGATGCAGATCAAGCACCAGCTTGAAAAGCTGATCGACGTGATCGAGATCCGCGAGCTTGTGTCCGGTTCGTCGGTAACGCGCGAATACGTGCTGATCAAGGTCGCGGCAGCCGCCGAGAACCGCGGCGCGATCATCTCGCTGACGAACATTTTCCGCGCGAACATCGTCGACGTGTCGCCGGAGACGATGATCATCGAACTGACCGGCGACAGCGACAAGACCGGCGCGTTCATTGAAATCGTGCGGCCATTCGGCATCCTTCAGGCCGTCCGTTCCGGTATCTCCGGCCTCGAAAGAGGCGTTCAGGTACATACGCAGGCATAAAAAAACAAACGGGAGGGCATTTCAATGGCACAGCTTTATTACGCGAAGGACTGCAACCCGAAGGCGCTAGAAGGCAAGACAATCGCGATCATCGGCTACGGCAGCCAGGGGCACGCGCACGCGCTGAACCTCAAGGATTCCGGCAACAAGGTCATCATCGGCCTTTACAATGGCTCAAAGTCCTGGAAGACCGCCGAGGAGGCCGGGTTTGAGGTCTTTACCGCCGCCGAGGCAGCCAAGCGCGCCGACATCATCGTCATCCTGATCAACGATGAGAAGCAGGCGGCCTTTTATAAGGAAAGCATCGCCCAGAACCTGTCCGCCGGCAAGTCGCTGGTGTTCGGCCACGGCTTCAACATCCATTTCGGCCAGATCGTGCCGCCCGCCGATGTCGACGTCTGGATGGTCGCGCCCAAGGGCCCGGGCCATACCGTCCGCAGCCAGTTCCTCGAGGGGCGCGGCGTGCCCGACCTGATCGCGGTGTACCAGAATCCCACCGGCAAGGCGAAGGAGCTCGCGCTGGCGTACGCCCACGGCATCGGCGGCGCGCGCGCCGGCATCCTCGAGACGACGTTCAGGGAAGAAACGGAAACCGACCTGTTCGGCGAGCAGGCTGTCCTCTGCGGCGGCGTCTGCGAGCTGATGAAGGCCGGATTTGAGACGCTCGTCGCGGCCGGATACCAGCCCGAAAGCGCGTACTTCGAGTGCCTGCACGAAATGAAACTGATCATCGACATGGTCAACGCGGGCGGCCTCTCCTGGATGCGCTACTCGATCTCCGACACCGCCGAATACGGCGACTACAAGATCGGCAAGCGGATCGTCACCGACGAAACCCGCAAGGAAATGAAGAAAGTCCTCACCGAGATCCAGGACGGCACCTTCGCCCGCGAGTGGATCCTTGAGAACATGACCGGCCGCCCGTACTTCAACGCCCGCCGCGCGGCCGAGCAGAATTCACAGGTCGAAACGGTCGGCGCGGAGCTGCGGAAGGCCATGAGCTGGAAGAAGTGACGGGGAGGGGAAGGGAACGCCAGGAGGCTGGGAACGCCAGGAGGCGCTGTCTCCTTGCCCTCCGCCAAAGGGCCATTGGCCCTTTGGAATCCCATCCTGTCGCCTCACGGCGGTATTCAGCATAGCATATTATTCGATTCCATAAGCAGGGTTTCCAAAGGGGTTTAACCCCTTTGGCAGGAGGTCAAGGAGGACGGCGTCCTCCTTGCGTCTCCTCCTAAAGGAGGCATCACATGAAAAGCGACATTGTCAAAACCGGCTTCGCGAGAGCGCCGCACCGGAGCCTTTTCAAGGCGATGGGGCTGACCGACCGGGAGCTTGCGCAGCCTTTGATCGGCGTTGTCAACTCCGCGAGCGAGGCTGTGCCGGGGCACATTCACCTGCACACGATCGCGCGGGCGGTCAAGGACGGCGTCCGGATGGCCGGCGGCACGCCGATCGAAGTACCGGCGATCGCGGTCTGTGACGGCATCGCGATGGGGCATCGCGGCATGCACTACTCGCTGGTTTCGCGCGAGCTGATCGCCGACAGCGTCGAGGCGCTGGCGGAGGCGCACGGGTTTGACGCGCTGGTGCTGATCCCCAACTGCGACAAGGTCGTGCCGGGGATGCTGATGGCTGCGGCGCGGCTGAACCTGCCTGCGGTGATTGTCTCCGGCGGGCCGATGCTGGCCGGGCCGCGCGGGCAGGACCTAAACAGCGTGTTTGAGGCGGTCGGTGCGTACTCGGCGGGCAGAATCGACGACGCGGGCCTCGCATGCGTCGAGAACGAGGCGTGCCCGACCTGCGGGTCTTGCGCCGGAATGTTCACCGCGAACTCGATGAACTGCCTGTGCGAGGCGCTCGGCATGGCGCTGCCGGGCAATGGCACGATTCCGGCGGTGTATGCGGCGCGCGTCAGGCTCGCGAAAGAGGCCGGCATCGCCGTGATGCGCCTTTTGAAAGAAAACCTGCGCCCGCGCGACATCATGACCGAAAAAGCGTTCCGGAACGGCCTCGCGGTCGACATGGCGCTGGGCTGCTCGACGAACTCGATGCTGCACCTGCCCGCGATCGCGAAGGAAGCGGGCGTCGCGCTGAACCTTGACATGGCCAACGAGGTCAGCGCGAAAACGCCGAACCTGTGCCACTTAGCGCCGTCCGGACATCACCACATCGAGGACTTCCACGCGGCGGGCGGCGTCATGGCCGCGATGCACGAGCTGTCCAAGCGCGATCTGCTCGACCTGACATGCGTCAACGTCACCGGCAGGCCGCTGTCCGAGTGTATT
>JAVBOQ010000333.1:0-8539 GCA_031550455.1 Eubacteriales bacterium | reverse complement strand
CCCCAGCGCCCCTCCCCAGCGTCCCTCCCCAGCGCCCTCCCCGCGTCCCTCTTCCTACTTCCCCTTCACAATCCCGCGCTCAATCCGCCTGTTGCGGAAGTACAGCGCGATGTCTGTCGCGACGAAAGTCATGTTGATCAGGTACACGGCGATCACATAGCTCGGCGTGTAAAAAATCTTGCCGATCAGGCCGACAAGGTATCCAAACTCGATCATGAACAGGAAAACGATGCTCTTGCCGCCGGTCTTTTTCGATTTCCACGACCGATAGACCGACACGGGCCAGGACACGCCAAAACAGATCATCATGATTGTCTCCAGCATTGCCGCCATCAGGAAACACCTCGTTTTATTTTATCCTTCGTCCGCGACGACCGCGAACGAGAACTCGCCTCTTAAACAGACGTCGCCGCCGACAAGGCCCTCGCCGCTGGCGACGATGAAATGCCCGATCCTGCGCTTGACTTCGCACAGGAACGTGATCGTCTCGCCGGGCACGACCTTGCGCTGGAATACCGTGTTTCGGATCATCGTCAGGTACGGCGTCATGCTCTCGCGGAACAGCGCGCAGCAGGTCTGCGCCATCATCTCGATCAGCATCACGCCCGGCACGACCGGATTGCCCGGGAAATGGCCCTGCAGAAAGAACTCGTCGCCGCGGACACGGTAGCGTCCGACAGCCTTGCCCTCGTCGTTCACATCCGCCTCATCGAGTAGCAGCATCGGTTCGCGGTGCGGCAGCCGCTTCTTTATCGACTCGCGATCCATAGAAAACCTCCCGCCTGTTTTTGATAAAATGCCGAATCAAAATATCGAGTTTTGCGCCACCAGAACGCCGCCGCTGATCAAAAGCAGCCATACCATCGCGCGGGTCACTGCCTGCGGCTTCATTTTCCGGCAGAGCAAAAATCCAATCCACAGGCCGAGCGCGACAAACGGCATCAGCGTAAGCGCCGTGCGAAGCACCTCGGCGGTGACGATGCCGGTCGCGATGTACAGCGCCAGCCGGAACAGATTGTCGGTGAAAAAAACGCAGCACAGATCCGCCCGGAAGGCGTCCGGGTTATCGGTCGTGCGCCGCACATACGACAGGAGAAACGCAGCGATGCCAAAAAGGCCGGACAGGACGCCCGACAGCACGCCGATCGCCAGCAGGACGAACCGGTTCGCCCGCCGCGCCGTGCCGCGCTGTTTCGGCCACCCGCGAATGTCGAACGCCAGCCCGATCGTCACCAGCCCGAGAAACACGCGTACCAGCCGGTCGCTGCCGAACTTGAGGAACAGCACGCCCGGAATATTGCCGATGAACAGCATCAGCGACAGCGGGGCGACCACTTTCCAATTGATGCTGCGCCGCAGCCTGAACCCGACGAAGGCGTTCGCGGGCATGCTGAACAGCAGGTCGACCGGCGTGGTGACCTTGTTGGACACGACCAGCGAAAAAAGCGGGTTGATCACCAATGTGTTGCCAAACCCGGTGATTCCTTTGACGACAAACGCGAGCGTGACCGCCGCCGCCATCCACATCGTCTGCAGCATACGCGTTTCATTATAGCGTATTTGACGGGATGGTCAAGAGGGCCCGCGCGGCTTGCAGGGCAAACGCATGAACTGAGGTTCATGCGTTTTTTGAGGCGCGAGGAGGATTCGGCCTGAAACGCTGCGGCGTTTCCGGGCGGCCTCAGGCGGAAAGGCCAGATTCCTCCGGCTACGCCTACGGAATCTGCGCATTTTCGGCGCGCATGTCGCCGAAAATGATGGAAAGTCGAGAGGCATCGGCCTCTCGAACTCTCCGGGCTGGATACTTCCTGTTTCATGCGTAAGCCCCGCGCGGCTTGTTCACGGCTTGCGCATAAACTGCGGGCACACCCTTGATGTCCGCAAAGAAAACTATGCGCAATTCGATGAAAATTCTGTATACGGCGCAAAAGTGCTTGTGTCCGCGCGACAAAATTAGTAAAATGATAGCAGTTTTCGGAGGCGGCAAAGCCGCCCCGGGTTCCCAAGGAGGCAATTGCATGATTCCCGCTTGGCACAAAGGATTGTCGCGCCAACAGGCGCTAGAGGACATACTTTCATTTTCGATGCTCGGCACATGGGAAATACTCGGCGAAGGCGACCGGCTCGAAATCCATATGGACGGGCGCGCCGCCGCGATGTTCGGCCTGCCGACTGAGGACAGCAGCATGCCGTTCCAAAACCTGATGTCGCTGTGCCATAAGGACGACGCGCATCGCATCCAGGCGGAGATCGCCGACCTGTTCGCGCACCCCGGCGAGGCGCGCACGATCGAGTATCGCGTCTGGAACGACGACAGCCAGGACTGGCACTGGCTGCGCAGTTTCAGCAGGAATTATTCGCATCAGACGCCGGGCCGGATGTACCTGCTCGGCAGCACGCAAGACATGCAGGACAGCCACGCTTTCCAGACGATCGTCGGCGAGGTCAACGAGGCGAACGAGCGCGTCAAGATCATGCTGGACGCGACGCCGCTGTGTTGCAACCTGCGCGACGAAAACGGCAACAACGTCGACTGCAATCAGGCCGCGATCGATCTGTTCGGCCTGAAAAACCGTCAGGAATATATCGACCGCTTCGATGAGCTTTCGCCGACGTATCAGCCGGACGGCCGCCTGTCGTCGGACATGTCAAATGTGTACATTCAGCAGGCGTTTGAGACGGGCCGCGCGGTGTTCGAATGGATGCACCAGAAACTTGATGGCACGGAGGTTCCGGCCGAAGTCACGCTGGTGCGCGTCAGGCGCGGCGACGCGTATATCGTCGCCGGGTACACCCGTGACCTGCGCGAGACGAAAAAGATGCTGACCGAGATGAACGACGCGAACGAACGCGCCAAGATCATGCTGGACGCGACGCCTTTGTGCTGCAACTTCTGGGACGAGAATTTTAACAACATTGACTGCAACTTAGAGGCCATGAGCCTGTTCCGCCTGTCCAGCAAGCAGGAATACCTCGACCGGTTTTACGACCTCTCGCCGGAATTTCAGCCGAACGGCAGCCCATCGTCGGAGCTGGCGGCCAAATACATCACACGCGCGTTCCGCGAGGGCAAGGTCGTCTTCGAATGGATGCACCAGTTGCTCGACCGCACGCCGATCCCGGCCGAGATCACGCTCGTGCGCGTCAAGCGCGGCGAGGGCCATATCGTGCTGGGATACACCCGCGACCTGCGTGAATTCAAAAAAATGAACGCGGTCATGGAGGAAGCCAACGAGCGCACGCGGATCATGCTGGACGCGACGCCGCTATGCTGCAATCTCTGGGACGAACGGTTCAACAACATCGACTGCAACCAGGAAGCCGTCAACCTGTTCGACCTGACAAGCAAGCGGGAGTACCTCGACAGGTTCTTTGACCTGTCGCCCGAGCGCCAGCCCTGCGGCCGCCTGTCGTCCGATATGGCTGTCGAAAACATCACGCGCGCCTTCCGCGAGGGCCGCGCCGTGTTTGAGTGGATGCATCAGAAGCTCGACGGCACGCCGGTCCCGGCGGAGATCACGCTGGTGCGTGTCAAGCGCGGCGACAGCTATATTGTCGCCGGTTACACGCGCGATTTGCGCGAATACAAAAAAATGATGGCCGAGGTGCGGCAGGTCGAGGCGGATCTCCGCCTTGCGCGCGACGCGGCCGAGGAGAGCGCGCGGTCCAAGAGCGAGTTCCTCGCCAACATGAGCCATGAAATCCGCACGCCGATGAACGCGATTCTCGGCATGCTGCACATCATCCAGTCGGAAAGCATGGAAGCCTTCACCGCCAAGCAGACGGATTACCTGCGCAAGACGGAACAGTCCGCCAAGACGCTGCTGCGCATCATCAACGATATTCTGGATTTTTCGAAGATCGAGGCCGGCAAATTGGAAATGGAGAACGTCGATTTCCTGCTCGGCGACGTGATTCAGCAGATGGTCGACATGTTCGGACCGCGCATGCGTGAAAAGAACCTGGCGCTGGCGTTTGATATTCCGGACACGCTGCCCAGGCGGTTGCGCGGCGATCCGTTGCGCCTCGCGCAGGTGCTGATGAACCTGACCGGCAACGCGGTCAAGTTCACGGAGCGCGGCGGCATCACGCTGTCCGTGGAGGAGCTTTCCCGCGACGCGGAACGCACGCGGCTGCAGTTCATCGTCCGCGATACCGGCATCGGCATGAACAAGCAGCAGATCGTCGGCCTGTTCGCGCCGTTCATGCAGGCGGACACATCGACGACGCGCAAGTACGGCGGCACGGGGCTCGGCCTCGCCATTTGCAAAAAGCGTGTCCACATGTGGCACGGCGACATCAGGTGCGAGAGCGAGCCGGGCGCCGGCACGACGTTCTATATCACCGCCGAGTTTGAGATCGCCACAGACGAGTCCGCGGCCGCCGCGCCCGCCGCGAGCCTCGAACAGGAGTCCGAAGGCATCGACATGGCGCGCGTTAAAAAGATCCTTCTGGCGGAGGACAACGAGATCAACCAGATCATCGCCAATGAGCTGCTGACGATGGCCGGGTACACCGTCGACATCGCCGGCAACGGCCGGGAAGCCGTGGACATGCTCGTGCGGGGCGATTATGAGCTGATCCTGATGGATATCCAAATGCCGGTCATGGACGGGCTGACCGCGACGGCCGCCATCCGCGCGATGCCGCAATACAGGAACCTGCCGATCATCGCGATGACCGCGCACGCCATGAGCGGCGACCACGAAAAGAGCATCGACGCCGGCATGAACGACCATGTCACCAAGCCGATCGAACCGGAGCTGCTGTACGCGACGCTCAAAAGATGGATACTGGCCAATCAGAAGAGATAGACGGAAGAAGGAAAAGACCGCCGGGCTCCGTAAAACACCCTGCCAAAGGGATTCATCCCTTTGGAATCCCTTCTTTTTGTCTCACCGCAGAACCTGATAATCTGGCCCTAATACCAATTCCAAACCTTACCGCATCGTCGCGGCGGATCTTTTTCCATACGGCGTTGTCGCTCTCCACTCGACGTAGCGCTGCTACGCCTCGTTCCGGCTCCTAGCCGGATGAAAAAATCTCTCGCCGCTTTGGATGCGTTAAGATTCTCCATTGGTATAAGAAGGGATTCTTAAGGGCCAATGGCCCTTAAGCGGAGGTCCAGGAGGCAGAGCCTCCCGGCATCCCCCTTCAACCCTTCCTGTCCGCAGCCTCCAACAACAGACACGCGACGTACGACGCGAAGCCGTGGTTGCAGCTCGCCTTTTCCTGGTCATGCTCCCAGAGCGTGCCGGTGCGCCGCGCCATGCCGAGGAAATACCCGCGGATCTCGCGGATCATCTGCTCATAGCGCTTTTCGGCGCGCAAAATCTCCATGCGCAGGTAATTGCCGACAAAGGCGTTGGCGAACGCGACGTCCGGGTGCAGCGCCGTTTGCTTGCGATCCGGGCC
Organism: Eubacteriales bacterium; assembly: GCA_031550455.1. GTDB lineage: Bacteria > Bacillota > Clostridia > Christensenellales > Aristaeellaceae > Avichristensenella. The sequence continues at coordinate 3,124 of JAVBOQ010000333.1, read as the reverse complement.
AAAGTCGCGCATCAGGGTATCGAACAGCGCCGGATGCGAAGCGGGCGTGGCCGTTCCGGTGAAGAACGCGTAATACTGGCACGCCTCGGTCTTGTTGCCGGTTTGACGGAGCGCGCCGTCCCGCCGAACCGCGTTGTCTACGAAAAACCGCCCGTCGAACGCCTGCCGCCGGATCGTATCGCGGATCGCTCCGGCCTTCACGGCGAGCGCGCCGTCGCCGTACAGCCTTGCCGCCGCGTCCAACATCATGCCGTAGAGCATGTTGGTCGGATAATTGACGCCGCAGACCACGTCCGGATCGTTCGCGCGCGACCATTCGAGGAACACCCAGCCGGGCAGATCCTCGATCAGCCCGTCGCTGTTTTCACAGGACGCGAAATAGCGAAGCAGCCGCCCGACCGGCTCGCGGAACCGCTCGACAAGCGCCGCGTCGCCGTTTCGCGCGCGCGCGTATTCGTCCAGTTCCAGCACGAGCCACATCGCCCAGTTCGGGATGTAGTTTCTGCGGTTGACCTTCAGCCCGCCAATGTAGTCATGGCTCGCCGGGTAGCACATTGGGAACATGCCGTCCGGCATCGGCGGATCGAGACGGAAGCCGGTCGTTCGGACAAAGTTTTCGAGAAAACTGTGCTCCACCGCCGCGCCGCCCGTCAGCGCCCACTCGCTGCGCGCGGTGAAAAAGCTGTCGCAGAGCCAGCCCGCCCGCTCGCGCGAAGGGCAGTCCATGTAAATGTCCGTGGCGTTCTGCCGGAACGTTTCGACCGCGCTTTCGAGGATCAGGTTCAGCTCGCCGTCCTCAAGTTCCGGCGCGTCGATCGGCGGATACGCGATCTCGACGAGCGAAAGCGACACGTCACGCACCTCGCCCCGAAGCACGCACAGCTTGCCGTATTGCAGCGTATAGGGCTCGAACGTGAGCACCTCATGCGCGCCCGCCGGCGCGTTGATTTTGATCGCGTTGACGCAGTTGGACCGTTTGACCAGAATCCTGCCGTCCATCAGCAGTTCGTCAAAGACGAAATACAGCTCCGCCGCTTCCGTCGCGGTGAAGGAAAGCGCGATCAGCCCGGTGCTGTTGCGCCGGATCTTATAGCACCGATAGCGGCCTTGGGGCAGCGGTCCGTCCGACGCTTCCGGCGGGGCCGGGTTCGCGCAGCGAAGCATGTCCACCTCGCGGTACAGATGAAGATCCAGCGTTTCAAACGCGGCGACGCCCGGATTCAAAAGCGGCGTGAATTGCCGGTATCCTACGGGCAGCGCGGTCTCGCCGCGCGCGACGTCGCCTTCCTCATAGGCGGGTTCCGGGTCGAGCCGGATATTGCGGCAGACCGGCGTGGCGCGCGAAAGATAGACCGGCGGCGGCAGCGTTTCCACCGCGAGCGGTTCGCCGTCCCCGGCGGACAGGTCGAACGCCTCGGTGAACACGCGCTGGTTTGAATATTTCTCGGTGAAGCGCAGCTTGCGCCGATGCTGCCGGCAGCAGACCGCGTCCCGGCCCGTCGCGAACAATATCCGCGCGCCCCGCACCGCTTCGAGCGTCAGGAACGACGGGTGCAGCGTGTATTCGAAGCACGACAGGTTATAGCCCGCGACCAGCACGCGGACTTCGTTCTCCGGCAGTATCAGCCGATCGCCGATCTCGATGCGGCTGACGCGGAAATGCCCGTCCCCGGCGCGCGCCGGGCCGTACTCGACAAACGCGCCGTTGACGTACAGGTGGTACGCGGCGGACGCGGTGATGTCAAGCCGGATATCGCCCGCAGGCAGCGCGAACGTGAACGCCAGAAACAGGTTGATCTCCTCGGCCATTCCCTTGGCCCAGATCGGTTTCGCGGATTGAAACATCGTCCGCTCCTTTCGCGCGTCAGCGCACAGCCTCCCGGCAATACTCCGCGAACAGCCGGATGTAGATCCGGTAGTCGTCAAGCGACACGCCCGGCGGCGTCTGGTGGTCGACGGACGGAATGTAATACCCGGCGCGCATCACCGGCAGGATGCGTTCAAATTCCGCGCGGATCGCGGCTTCGCCCTGGTGCATCACCATCTTGTCAAACCCGCCCAGCAGGATAAAATCCGGGTACGCGGCGCGCAACGCGGCAATATCCACGCCAGCCTGCCGCTCCAGCGGGTACGCGCCGTCGATGCCGGCGGCCTGAAACCACGGCACCATCGTCGTGATGTCGCCGTCGCTGTCCACCAGCGCCGCGACGCCTTTTTGCTTGATGTACGGAATCACGCGGCGGTAATACGGCAGCAGAAACGCGTCAAACAGCGCGCGGGACAGCATCGGCCCGTGGTTGTAGGACATGTCCTCGGCAAAGCCGACGAACTCCGGTGTGATCTCCGAAAAAATCGCGTCCAGCGCGCGCAGGTTAAACGCCGCGAGATCCGCGTTGATCCGGTGCATCAGGTCGGGCTCGTCATAGAAGGCGTACAGGTGCGGTTCAATGCCGAACAGCTTTCTCGGAAACCAAAAAAAGCCGTCCAGCCAGACGCGCACCGAGGTTTCGCCGCGCTCGTGCCGGGCGCGGAGGGTGTGCGCGGCCTCCCGGATGCCGTCAAGGCGCGCGTCGCTGAACAAAGCGGGCAGCAGCCGCTCATACTCCGCTTCGGTTTCGATCACGGGGCCGCCGTGAACATTTGGCCGCGGCGTTTCGGGCGCCGCGTACAGGCCTTCCAGCGGATCCAGGCCGAAAAAGCGTAGGCTTTCGCCAAAGGGCAGCCCGGCGGGCAGTCCTTCGCCTTCCCAGCGCCGGATCGTCTTGTCCCACCAGGCCGCCCACTCGACCATCGGCATGCGGTCGTCCGGCCTTTTGCCGCGCAGCACGGCAAGGAACCGTTCTCTCGGGGTCATGGCGCCGTCCTTTTGCGGGAGGGTATACGGAGGAAGGAAAGGAACGCCAAGGGTTCTGCCCTTTTGACAGGGTTCAGGATCAGAGCCCCTGGCGTTCCCCAACCTCCACAACACCCCTCCGCAGATTCTCTTATACCAATGGAAAATCTTAACGCATCCAAAGCGGCGAGAGATTTTTTCATCCGGCTAGGAGCCGGAACGAGGCGTAGCAGCGCTACGCCGAGTGGAGAGCGACAACGCCGTATGGAAAAAGATCCGCCGCGACGATGC
>JAVBOQ010000269.1:0-8793 GCA_031550455.1 Eubacteriales bacterium | reverse complement strand
CGAGGAAACCGGGCAGATCGGCGGCGGAACCGCGCCGGCGGTCGACCTGCCGTCGGTGGCGGTCGCGGTCATGTCCGGCGCGGCGGGCGTTGAACGGCTCGAAGCCGCGCTGCGCGCAAACGAGCCGCCGATCGTCGCCCGGATCGCGCGCGACCGGCTGCTGCTGGACGTGCGGACGCTTGACGAGGCGGATTTCCCGGCAATCGCCGCGTGTCTGCGCGGCGCGGAGGAGGCAATCCCGTGAAAAACACGATCATCGGCACGGCGGGCCATGTCGACCACGGCAAAACGCTGCTGATCAAGGCGCTGACGGGCATCGACACCGACCGGCTCAAGGAAGAGAAAAAGCGCGGCATCACGATCGACCTGGGCTTCGCGTGGCTGACCGCGCCGGACGGCGAGCGCATCGGCATCGTCGACGTGCCGGGACACGAGCGGTTCGTCAAGAACATGCTGTCCGGCGCGGGCGGCATCAACCTCGCGCTCCTGGTCGTCGCGGCGGACGACGGCGTCATGCCGCAGACGCGCGAGCACCTCGACATCCTGTCGCTGCTTGACATTCGGGATGGCATCGTTGTCATCACGAAGGCCGACATCGTCGAAGAAGAGTGGACCGACATCGTCCGGGACGACGTTCAAAGGCTGGTCAAGGGCACGTTCCTTCAGAACGCGCCGATCGTCGCGGTGTCATCCTACACCGGGCAGGGCATCGACGCGCTGCGCGGCCTGATCTTTGAAAAGTCGCTGGCGGCCGCGAACCACAACCTGTCGCAGCCGTTCCGCATCCCGGTCGACCGCGTGTTTTCGGTCGAGGGCTTCGGCACCGTCGTCACCGGCACGCTGATTGAGGGCTCGCTGTCCGAAGGCGACGCGGTGGAAATTTATCCCTCCGGCGCGAAGAGCGCGGTCCGCAACCTGCAGGTGCACTCGCGGGACGTCGAGACCGCCTGGGCGGGCCAGCGCGTCGCGGTAAACCTCGCGGGCGTCAAGCGCGACGAGGTGCAAAGGGGCGACACGGTCGCAGCGCCGCAGTCGATGCGCAATACGCGGATGCTGGACGTGAAAATCCGCGCGCTTCCGGACGGCAAAAGGACGCTGCAAAACGGCTCGCGCCTGCATTTCTATCACGGCTCGCGCGAGGCGCTTTGCAAGCTGGCGCTGCTCGGCTGCGACGCGCTGGCTCCCGGTCAGGAGGCGTACGCGCAGCTTCGTTTCACCGAGGAGATCGCCGCGAAAAAAGGCGACCGGTTCATCCTGCGGTTTTATTCGCCGATCGAGACGGTCGGCGGCGGTGTGGTGCTCGACCCGTCCCCGGCGAAGCACAAGCGCGCGGACGAAAAGGTCTGGGAAGCGCTGAGCGTCCGCGAACTGGGCTCCGCGTCCGAAAACCTGCTGCAGGCGGTTCTGGACGCGTCGCCGCGTTTCACACAGCTTTCCGAGGTGCAAAAGCTGCTGGCGATGGACGCGGAGACGTTCCGCGAAAAGCTCGAGTCGCTGATCGCGGAAGGCAGCGTCATCCGCCTTTCCGCGAAAACCGCGATCGCCGCGGACTTCAAGGACACGCTGGGTCGGCGGCTTTCGAAAATTCTGCGCGATTACCACGCGGCGAACCCGTTGCAGGCCGGGATGCGCCGGGACGAGCTGCGCGCGCGGCTGATGCCGGGCCGCGAAATCTCGCTTTGCGACAAGATGCTTTCTTTGTACGAACAGGACGGGATGATCGTGTCGGCGGGGCTGAAAGTCGCGCTGGCCGATTTCAGGGTCGAATATAGCGAAAGCGACCGGAAGCTGAAGGACGAGATGGACGCGCTGTTTTCCGCGAACGAGTTCACGCCGCCCGCGCCGGAGGACCTGCTCGCGCTGCGCCCGCGCGACAAGGCCGCATGCAAGCGCGTATACGACGCGCTGCTCGACACCGGCGCGCTGACGATGACCACGCCGCAGATGGTGTTCCGCACCGACACGGTCGACAAGGCATGGCGGATGATCGAGGCGTTCGCGCGCGAAAACGGACGGATCACGCTGGCGCAGTTCCGCGACATGATCGGCGCTTCACGCAAATACGCGCTGTCGCTGCTGGAATATTTCGACAGGCTGGGCTGGACGCGGATGGAAAACGACGCGCGCGTACTTGTCAAAAAGGCGAACCTGTGATACGATATTTTGCGCCGTGGGAGCAGATGGGTGACTGGTGTGCCCTCTGGTCTTCAAAACCAGTATGAGCATCTAACACTGCTCGGGTGGGTTCGATTCCCACATGCTCCCGCCAAACAAGGAACCTTGAGAAATCAAGGTTCCTTTGTTTCCCCCATATTTTGCTCACTTTTTTCGCTTGTTGTCGCACGCCTTCGGGCACCCCATCAAGCGAACAAACACACGAACATGCAACACATGCAACACGAAATGCAACACGAAATCCGTTCCAAACCATAACGACCGCCTCATTCACCCGCCCATTTCAAAAAGTCACTGACCTTAAAACCTACGCCCAGTCCGATCAGCATGTCCTCGATCCGGTACACCGTCGCCATGTCCCCGGCCTCGTACGCCGCCCTGTACTCGTCGTCAAACTTACCTGACAGGCTGCTCTTGATGTCGCCTTTGTCCCTCCCGGTCAGCCTCAGCCCTTCGACGCAGTCCAGTGCCAGCGCCTCGTCGCCTGAAAGCACCGCACCGTACAGGTTCTCACGGAAAGCGTCAACGACCCGTTGTTCTTCCCGCTTCGTCTGCCGTTCGGCCAGCGTCTCCACCGGGTCGCGCAGAACGTCCCGCATCCAACCCTCCGGCGTGTACGCCGAAACGGCCTCTTTGGCGGCCGCGTTGGCCGCGTCGTAGACATCCGCCACGGCACCGGCCCGTCCCTGGTCGTTCATCTCCCGATATGCCTGTGATTCAAACAGCTTCGCCAGCAGGCCGTGGGCCGTTTGCCCGCGCACGGTGGCAAACTCCGTGTACTGTTCCGCCGTCAGGTCGATCCGCTGCCCTTCGAAGGCGAAATACTTCGCCGCGTCGCGTGGCAGCACGGCGTCGTCCTGCACGCGTTCATACAATCCCTGCAACTCGCGCTCAACCCCGTCGCTTTCCGCCTTCGACAGGTAGCCGGGGCTTACAAAGTTCTCGATCAGCCGAAGCGCGAGGCTTGGCTCGCGTTCCTGCTCGCCCCATTTGTCGACATAGGGCTGGTTTGCCATCGACGCGCCGGGGATTTTGTTGAGCGTCTTTTGCCACGCGAGCTGATAACTTGTCCCAAGCAACACAAGAGGGATTGTCCATGAGGTTGAGTGCGCAGAAGCCTAAAACCAATGGAAAATCTTAACGCACCCAAAGCGGCGAGAGATTTTTCATCCGGCTAGGAGCCGGAACGAGGCGTAGCAGCGCTACGCCGAGTGAAGAGCGACAACGCCGAATCGAAAAAGATCCGGCGCGACGATGCGGTAAGGTTTGGAATTGGTATAAACGATCAGCAACCCTTTCAAGTGACGGAAAGACCTCGTTGCGGAATCCCTTCTCCCTGACTTCCTCCCAAATCATTTAGATAGGGTTTAGCTCAGGGGTGTACTGGAGCAACGAGTAAAGTCGGATATTAGAGGTGACATGAAGCGTTTTCGAATGATGCCATCCAGCGTTATCAAGCATCAAGAAGATGGTGGGTTGAAATTGTCATTGCCCGAAGAACGGCCATGCTGCTTTGTCTCAAGGTACGGTAATCGTTATGGATAGCGCCTTATTCCCCGGAACTCAGCCCCTTTCAGCCCTTTTGGCCCAGCTCAATAAAAGAGGGGAAGAGAATTGATGTCGATGCTGCGGCCTGCGTCAATCCGAATCATCCGCCCTGCGCTTTTGGCGATTTCCATATCGTGCGTCACCAGAATCAGCGTCGTTCCCTGCTGGTGGATGCTTCGCAACAGCGCCATCACCATTTCTGCGTTCTCATCGTCAAGGTTGCCCGTTGGCTCGTCCGCCAGGATGACATCTGGCTTCATGGCTAGCGCCCGCAAAATGGCGATTCGCTGCTGCTCTCCCCCGGAAAGCTGTGACGGATACCGCTTTGCTTTCTCCTGCAAGGACAGCGCCTTGAGCAGTTCCATGGCGCGCGCTTTTCTCTCTCGCAGCCCTTTCCCTGCGTAGCCAAGTGGCATGGCAACATTGCCAATGGCGTTTTCCTCTTCCACCAGGTGAAAGGACTGAAATACATATCCGATGCAGGTGTTCCGAAATTTCGCCTTTTCAGGACCAGATAGTTTTGAGATATCCTGCCCTTTGAAAAAGTAGCTGCCCCGATCGAATGTATCCAGGCCGCCGATGATGTTGAGCAGCGTTGTTTTTCCGCAACCCGAGCGACCGACGATCGACACGAACTCCCCCTGTTCAACCGATAGGTTTATGTCCCGCAAGACTTCTGTTTGCGCGGCCCCGTCCCGGTATCCTTTTGCGAGATTCTTAATCTGAATCATGGCGCCTCCCATCCCGTACGGTTATAGGCTTTTCAGCAGTTCGGCAGGTTTTTCCTTGCCTTTCAGGGTCAGCACAAAAGCGGTCGGTACAAGTGCCATCAGCAAAATGCAGACGGCAATGATCCAGACCGTTTCCGCGTGGTATGTGATGGGCACAATGGACGACGTCACCCAATGAAGGGTGGCGGGGCGGGCAGCCAACAGGCCCAGAATGCCCCCCGTTGCGCAAACGGAGCCAATTTCAAAAAGCAACGCGAGAAAAACCGACATCGGTGTGGCGCCGAGCATCTGCCGCACGGCCATCTCACTGCGCCGCCGGATGATGTGGACAAGCAACTGCCCCATGATGCCCAACACGACAATGACCATGCAGACATAGGAAATCCATGTATAGAGCTGAAGGGTTTGCGACTGGAAATCCGTGATGGAATAATACGACAAAAGAGTATCGACCGGCGTATACTGCCGGGCCTCGTCAAATCTTGCGTACGTTCCGTCCGCTTCATGCTGCGCCGATAAATGACCGGTGATGGTCCTGCCGATTTCCGATAGCAGCGCGGGATCTTCCGGATCAATAGGCGAATAGTGCAGCGAGCAGTCTGTTTCTGTAGGATGGATGTCATAAAAATATTCAATTTCTGAAAGGGACAAAATGACCGCATCGTCAAACATGACGTTCGGGCCTGACAAAAGATCCCCCTGAAACGAATCTAACTTCGGACTGACAAGCGGCGTGTACGCATACCGTTTTTTGTTGGACAGCGTAAAGCCCTGCCGATCAAAGGTGACCTTGTTCAGCCTGCTGCGCGTCTGGTAGACGGTCGAGGCGAGCACGTTTTTGCCCGCCAGCGCCTGCCCCTCCGCAACTTCCTGCCCGAGATAGGCCCGCGTGAATTCGGGGGAAACAAAGAGCATCGTGATCTCCACATACTGGTTGTCGCCCTGCTCCAGGAAGCGCGCGTACGCCTCGTAGCCCACAACCGCTTTCCCTTCCAGAGCGTCCCGAAGATGCGCGTAATCCCTCGTGGTGATGGATGGATTGTTGAACTGTTTTTCCCCTTCCGCAAAGCCTGTCACGATAAAGGGGAACGCTTCCGTCTGGCTGCGTATGTATCCAGAATACGCATCAATGCTCCTGGAACTGTTGATCGAGCACGCAATCACCGTTACACCCGCGGCGATTTGAAGCATGATCAGCGCGTAAACCAACGCGTGTCGCCTCAGCTTTTGACATGCCTGATAAAAGCAGTATCTCACTTTCCCTTCCTCAAGATGCCTACGGCATTGCTTCTTTGGATGCCAGGCAACAATAAAGCGCTGACTGCAACACACAGGATTATGCCATAGGCAACAACCTGTCCATACACGGCAACGTGCCTCGTAAACCGAAAGATCGGCACGAAGGCGATCGCCAGTTCAGTGAACAACAGCAAAAAAGGCACGGAACAGATAAACTGCAGCACATTTCCGCCGAGCAACTCCCAAAAGATATCCGACGGCTTCGCGCCGATTGCCCGCTTCACCGCAAAACTGCGCATGGCGCATTTGATTTTGCCCCGCAAAACAAGCAATACGTTGGCCGCGGCGATCACCGTGGTGATCAGCGCAAGCTTCAGCATGTCAATGTTTTCCCGCACAACCCCGGCCACAAAACTGTCGTGCTGTTCCTGGAGTGTTTTGAAGTTGAGCACCTGTCCAACCTTTTCCTCAAGGCGTACCAGCAGCGCGCTCCAATCGGGCGCTCTTTCATATCGCACCATGAACCGATGCTGCAACGGGCCGGATTGAATATCCCCGATCCGGCTGTACGGCACGGTGATGCTGCCCTGCTGCCAGAAGGAATCGTCAATGCCTACGACCTCATAGGGGACGTTGTTGATGCTCAGAGCATCCCCCAGCGCTACCTGGTATTTTGCCGCGGCGCCGCTTCCCAGCACACATACGTAACGCGCCAGCGCCATGTCCTCTTCGTTGAGCAAACGCCCCTTGACGGAGCTTTCGACTTCAAACTCGCTGTATGCGGGCGTTACGCCATGTACATACACCCGCGCCTTGCCAGTCGTGGATGGGCTCTCGGCATCTCCCGCGTCATACGCCGGGTTTTGTACATAGGCTTCACACGACGCGTCCACCGCCAGCGTAACAATCGGTTGCTCCGCGGCGAACAGGCTTTCGAACGGCAGGACTGCGTCTTGCGGCGGAAGTTTCGTGCTTGCGCTCAGCGTCTGCGCCCCATGCCGGACACGATAGGGGCTGCTGTGCTGCGTCAGTTCGCGAAGGATGGAAAAGGCCATGCACGGCATCAGCATCGCCAGTGCAAAGGACAGAACCACCGTGCCATGCACGACGCGGAAGCAACGAAATCCCCGAATGGCCTGTCGCAGTCCAAAGAATACTTTTCGCATCGGCGCATCCACGGCGCTACTGCGCCTTCTCGATCAGGAACAAGCGCCCCTCTTCCATGTTGCTCACCAAAAAATCCCCGTTCGGCGTCATCGCAAAATCACCGTCGATGACACGAAAAAACGAGTTGTAGGCAAAGGAGGCAATCGAATGCTGATATTTTCCGTTCAGATCAAACACATCCAACGACGGCTCGGTCACGCAAGAAGCCAGGCAGACAATCTGCTCGCCCATAAACATAAAATCCATCGGGCCGTACCCGTCTTCAAAAGCAAACAATTCGGAAAAATCTTTCGTTTCCGGTTGATACCTGTACAAGCCCGCGTGACCAAATTTCACACCCTCGTCGATGACTGCTTCCGCCATGTCCATCGCGTACAGGGCGCCGTCATGGTACACGACGCTTCCGACCAGCACTTGCTCCGCCGCTTTTTCCATCGTTTGATCAAGCTCAATTTTATATACGGCGGGGATTCCGGGCAGAATGTCATCGGTCGTCAGATAGATGGTGTGATCGTCCGATACCGCGATGTCAATGAACCGAAAAATGCTGCTGTATTGCGAACGCCGAAGCTTAACGCTCTTGACGAATGTCAGGTCATGGGTCAGCACTTGCACACGCCAGTTAGCGCCATCCACGACGAATACGTATTCGTCGTTGCAAGTAATCCCCAGCGGCTCCAGAAATTCCAGCGGCGCGGCGCCTAGCGTGCCCGCCTCGCCCATGTATTCGCCTTGAAAATTCAGGATAATGATCTTGTTCGCGCTTGTATCGGTGACGAGAATATCGTTTTCCCTGCATACCATGCCGCCAGGGTTTTGCACATGCGAAACCTCCGGATAGATTTCCCGCATCGTATACGCGTCGGATAGCGTCACGCTGTATGGCCGGGCGGCAATGGACAACGGGGTTACACAGAGGCAGCACAGAAGTACCAGCGCGCCTACAGGGTGTTTCATCGAACGCATATGCAAATTCATTCCTCCTCGCCGATTTAAAATCCGGATTGTCGCCGACTGTCGCAAGGCGACAATCCGGCCTGCAGTCCAAACGGTGCTCGCCGGGATTCTCGCAATCTTGGGAAAATCGTGGCTGCTTGCACCATACTGTGCGCAGGGGTAACAGCGCACGGATTCGTTCCTTATCGGCTACGCCGTGTCCAGACGAAGATCGCTACCTGCACTACGGGTAGCTCGGGATCATCAACAACAACCGATGGGGTCAACCTCGTAACCGTTGCCGTTCCACCAACGCTCTAATTTGACTTCGTCTCTATACCCAGTTTCCCGTGTCCAGCACTGCGCCGGTTCGCATACAACTACAGCCAACGCAGGAGCGGTGATAGCAAGCAGCACTGCCAATGCCAAGGTCAGCGCCAGTATTTTTTTCATTTGATGTCCCTCCTTTCTTGATTGTCAATTCTGCCAAAAATCCGTATGGATGCTGCAGCGGCATCAGTTTTTTTCGATCGTATCCAGGAGCGTTTGGCACAGGGTATCCACTGGCGTTTCTCCGATGAGCGTGGAGACGCCCGCTTCAAAGACGAGAAAGCTTGGATACCACGTAACGCCGTACACGGTCGCCAGCAGTTTAAAGTGATCGATCCACCGGGAGGGTTCCTGTTCATCGTGGCGATAGAGCCTGTCGATTGTGAAGGCTTCCGCCATCTCGGCGTTTGCCTCGATTGCCTTGTCCACATCGATGCAATCCACACAGCCGCTCATGCAAAAATATAGCAGCGGCGTTTTGCCCTGCTGCACATTCATTTTGGAAATCAGATACTGGTCGGCGCGCTCTTTCAGGTATCCTTCCGGGAAATATCCCATGGAGAGCAGCTTTTGAATGGTTCGTGCCTGATCAATGTCCCGGAAGAGCACCATGCCTGTGGCGTCGACGATGAAGAGCGTTGGTTTGGTGCCCGCGATGTCCGTCTTC
>JAVBOQ010000106.1:0-12529 GCA_031550455.1 Eubacteriales bacterium | reverse complement strand
TAAAGGTTTGACGTTCACGGAGGAGCAGCTTGAAGATGGGAATTTGAGTCAGTACATCATTGGGCAGTACGGGAAGACCAAGGCGGATCAATCTATCGATGAGGATCTGGCGAAGGGGGCGGCGCTGGATCCGAGCGAGATGGACAGGCGGGCGGTGGATAGCGCGGCGGCGTTGATGATGGGGGGAGAGGACAGCGAGGCGGTTTGGGAAAAATCAGAGGAGACGAGAACCGAAGATACGATCGCCTTGTCGAGCGATGGATCGGAAACCGCTGTGCCCGCAGACGCCACAGATGAGGAGTTAACAATCGCGCAGGAATATGACGCGTTATATGGGCAAAGAGACAGGTTAGACGACGAGTGTTCAAAAATCTACGATGCCATGAGTAGCGTCTCAACAAGTGAAGAATGGGACGAACTGCATAAACAGCTTCAAGAAACACAAGGTATGAGGGACGAATATCGCCGACAGATCATAACGCTCGAGAAAGAAGACCCTCAAAATCCGGTTACGGCGTTTGGACGAGATCTGAGAACGATAGAGGAACTTAGTAAGGTTCTTGATCGTGACACAGTCAATACAATTATTAAAGCAGCAACTTTACATCTTGTGCCATTTAACGATGTGGCAGCGGCATACTTGCAAAGCATATTTTTAGAAGATGAAAGCGTTTTTGATGTCCACCAAAAAAGGGAAGATATAAGCAAGACAACATTTGATTACTATGTGGCAAAAGAACGTGCAAAAATCGCAAATATGACGGATGTGGAAAAAAAGGAATACTTCAAGGTTATCAATGGAGAAAACTACGGGGAGAAGACTGGCGAATGGCTTGGGGCTAATGTAGTGAAAGGCGTATCAAAAGTAGCCCGAAGTCTGGTACTGCCTGAGACTTCTCACAAAATAGGCGGAGTAGACATGATGCCGCAATTATCGCTTTTGAGTTCCCCGATAAAAAGGTTGGATGGGTATGCGACTTATGCGCAGGGTCGGATCAATGAGCAAGTAAAGGATAGCCCCTTGTATCAATGGAGCGATCTCGTGGAGGATATACCCGGCGTTGCAGTCGATGCGGCTGCAAGTGCGTCCGGAGGCACCTTGGGTAAAGCAGCCGTCTTTGGGCGGAAGATCCTGGAATCCAGAAACGAGGCCTATGGGATGGTGCTACGGACAATCAAGCGACTCATTACGCGATTACGAAACAAGGCGCGGAACAGGTGATCGACCAAGGCATCAAGCAAATTGCGCTCGACGGCCTTCACCCACTTGGACGCTTTCTTACAGAAATCGCGCTTGCGGGAGCAAAAAACCTAGCGGAAAAAGAGGTTGAAAGATTTTTGAGAGAACCCTTTCAAACTAGGGAAAGTGAAAACACAAATGACATAAGACAAGTTGGCATAAACTTCGGAGAAGGTATAGAAAAAGAAGCAATATCAGGAGTCTTTGACTGGGCGGCGCTTTTTTTGGAAAACTGAAAATAAGGAATACCAGCATTGTTCGCTTCAGCCAGGGGGTCGGGAGACGACAGACGCCTGATCCCCTGTCTCAATCGCCACAAAAAAACTCTTCCCTTCCGGGGTGAACACTGCGCTGATTTGAAACTCGTCGACGCTCTTATCTATCTGAACGCTCAGCGTGTCTTGGCGTAACGTTTCACTTAGCAAATCAGTCATTGCCAGGATGGACGCAATGGAAGCTGCTTTTATGACCCTGGGCGAATTCATGGCGTATTCGGGGCATAGAATTGAAAGCGAGATCTCGAAGGCATCCATTGCATAGCGAGTGTATTCTTCGCTGTTTAGCATTGTTGGCAGGTCAAAGCGAAAGATCACCACCACCATATACTTGTCGCGGTTCTCCCTATATCTGAAGATACCAAGCGCCAGCGCGTCGTCAAGACGCGCCTGTGCCAAATGAATCATCGGATCAACCGCTTCTTTTTCCTCTTTGGTCGGAGGGCGAAAGTCAAATACCTTCTCATGTGGCCATATTGCATTGAAAGCCGAAACAAACGCTTCCGGGTTGGAAGCTGTTGGTTCTTCAGCGGCACAGACACAGGCCGCGCAGAAAAAGGATGTCAGCCCAATCATCCCCGCCAAAATCGCCGCAACAAACTTTTTCATCGAATCCCCTCCGCCGTCGCCATCGGTTCTATACCCATAAAGTAGCAGAAGCGTAATGCTTTTTCAAGCATGCACATGCGCAAGGTTCTGCAAAAGAGTCTGCTTCAAACAGACTCTTTCAAAGGACCGACGATCACGATGTTAAAGAAAGAGGATACGGGATCCCAATCGGCGGAAAGTAAGAAAGGGCCAACGTACTTGTTTACATAATTATATTCATCACGCATCTCGACCTGCGTAAAAACATTCACTGCCTCCCGGACTGCGTTATGAACGACGGCTTCGTCAAGCTCCGCCATGTCCGCAAACAGGGTTAAGGCAGCCCGGATCAATGTATCGCACAGAACGCCTATGTACCGCTCGCGATCGCCTCCATAGTCATCTGTATAAAAAGCCGATACGAAGAGAATCCAGAGATCGCTATTATTATCAACAATGCCAATATTCACCGCGAACGTTTCGTCAAACAAGCCGATTGCATACATTGTCAAGCGGCCCAGAACCACCCGCTGATCTTCCGGATACACTTCAAAATCAAACTTTTCCTCACGAGGCCATGCTTTGTTGAACGCATCGACAAACGCCGTAGCATCCAGCGCTTCAGGCGCAGTGCCCTGCGCCAATGCCTCCGCGGCCATGAGCAGCCCAATCATCCCCGCCAAAATCGCCGCAACAAACTTTTTCATCGAATCCCCTCCGCCGTCGCCATCGGTTCTGTACTCATAAAGTAGCAGAACCGGGATGCTTTTTCAAGCATGACTTTAGCGGGTGAGCACCGCCGTGAAAAGACACGACGCAATCTGGTTCAGTTCATGGCGCGTAATACCAATTCCAAACCTTACCGCATCGTCGCGGCGGATCTTTTTCCATACGGCGTTGTCGCTCGAATTGTCACAGGCCCTGACCGGACGCGCGTCTGACGGGAGGAAACTCACGGCCCTCCCGTCAGCCATTGCACGACGCCGCCGAGCAGCCCGCCGCTGGCGGCCCGCGCCTGAACGCTCTGCGTGGACGCGGGCCCTTCGAGTACGACGCCGGTCTCGAGCAGCCCGGCGTTTAGCGGCGTCACGCGGTAGGTGTACCACTCGCCGGCGGCCGCGTTCCAGTCGGTGTAGGAAAGCGTCTGGCCCGCCGCGCCGTACAGTTCCGTCAACACAACGGAGCTTCCGTTCCGGACGCGTTCGACGCGGTAGCGCGCGCTGTCCGAAGCGCCAAAGACCAGCTTCGGATAGCCCTTTTCCGAATCGATGTAGAAATACGAGCAGGCGCGCGGCGCTTGCCAGATGTTGCTGGTCTGCCACGGCCGGTTGCTTTCGAGGAATACCTCGCTCTGCTTGTAGTCGGCGGGCGTGTAGCTGCCCGCGAGCATCGGCGACCCGCTGGCTTCCGTCGCGGCGGTGTCGATCGTCAGCCAGACCAGCCCGCCGGGCGACTTGAACGCGGGCTTTTGCTGATCCTTATACGCGGCCTTTAAGAACGCGGTCGCGAGTGCCGCCGGCTGGCCGCCGCCCTGGGCCGCGGCGGGCAGGTGGTGCGTCGCGTCGGTGTTGTCAAAGCCCATCCAGCAGGCCAGCGCGTAATCGCTGGTGTAGGCGGCCATCCAGATATCACGGTTGCCGGAGCGGCCGACCAGTGAGTTCGTGCCCGTTTTGCCCGCGACGGCAAGGCCGGTCGCGGAAAGCTTTCCGCCGGTGCCCCAAGCCGTGACGGACTGCATCAGGCTGGTCATCAGGAAGCTGTTCTGTGGCGACAGCACGCGCTTGGGCGCGGGCTCGTACGAATAGACCGTGATGCCGTCCGGCCCCGAGATGCGCGTGACGACATGCTGCGCGTTGTACTCGCCCATGTTGCCAAAAAGGGCGTAAGACGCTGCCAGTTCCGCGGGTGTCACGCCGGTTGTCATCGCGCCGAGCGCCAGCGACAGGTTCCAGTCGGTGTCCTTGACCGGAATTCCGGCGCGCTTCAAGAAATTGATCGAGGATCCGACGCCGATTTCCTTCATCAGCCGCACGGTCGCCACGTTCAGCGACAGCGCCAGCGCGCGGCGCAGCGTCACCGGGCCGTGGTAGCTGTTGCCCGAGTTGCGCGGGTTGTAGCCGCCGCCGAAGTCCTCGCGCTCGTCGAGGACGACGCTGGCGGTCGTGTAGCCCATCTCGATCGCCGGGGCGTAGACGGCCAGCGGCTTGATCGCGGAGCCGGGCTGCCTGCGCATGTCGGTCGCGCGGTTGAACCCGCGCCGGACGGCGTATTCGCGCCCGCCGACGACCGCCAGCAGCGCGCCGTTTTGGACGTCGACCACCGCGAGCGCGCCCTGCGCCTTCGTGCCGTCGGAGGCGTTCGCCGGGAAGTTCTTGTCGTTGGCAAAAAGCTCTTCCGCGACCGTCTGCAGGTTCTTGTCCAGCGCGGTTTCGATGTAATAGCCGCCGGTCAGCAGTTCGTCCGGCGTGATGCCCAGCAGCCGCTCGGCCTCTTCCATCGCGGCGTCAATGTACCAGCCGTACCGCCGCTCGCGCGGCGTTCTTTCGGCGGCGACTACATCGGCTTCGATCGCGGCCTCGCCGGCTTCCGGCGTCAGCATGCCGTTGTCGATCATCGTCCGCAGGATGTACCCGCGCCGGGTCTTGTTCATCGCCGCGTCCTCCGTCAGGCCGTACGCGGACGGCGCCTTCAGCGTCGCGGCCAGCGCCGCGCCTTCCGTGACGGTCAGCTCGGCCGCGCTTTTGCCAAAATAGGTCTGCGCCGCGGCCTCAATGCCGTACGCGCCTTCGCCGAAATAGATGCGGTTTAAGTACATTTCGAGAATTTGATCCTTTGTGTAGCGCGACTCCAGTTGAATCGAAAGAAACAGCTCCTCGGCCTTTCGCGCGAATGTCTTGATGGCCGACAGGTGCGTCGCCTTGATCAACTGCTGCGAAATCGTGCTCGCGCCTTCGGTGTATGACTGCGAACGGATGTCTGCGACCAGCGCGCCGAAGATGCGCACCAGATCGAAACCGTTGTGTTGATAAAACCTGAGATCCTCGGCCGCGATGAACGCGTTGCGCACGTCGACCGGTATCTTCGAAAGCGGCACGACGGTTCGGTTTTCGGGCCCTTGCAGCGCGGTCACCAGCGCGCCGTTTTTGTCATACATCCGCGACGTCTGGGCGACCTTTTCGAGCTTTGCCGGGTCGAGCGTCTGCCACTCCGGAATGTCCAGCACGAAATACGCGGATACTGCGCCCGTGACGAACAGCGCGGCGACCGCGCTCCAGAAGACGCGCCGCCGTTTTTTCCGGCGCGCTCTTTTTTCGCTGGATTTTTTTGGTTTTTTTTGCGCCAAACTTGACTCGGCGGCTACAAGCGTGGCCCGCTGCTTCGCCTCTTCGATCGCCATCGTTTCAAAGATTCCGGCGGGCGCGTACGGAACCAGCGCGCGCTCGCGCGGAATCGGCTGAAACTGTTTTTGCTTTTTTCGTTTATGAGACATCGCGCCGCCTCCTTGTTTTGCATGCGTATTGTGTCCTGTTTTGCGCGCCATCCGACAGGAAAGTATTGCCGTGGACACGCGCGCCGCTGACGCCTATAATAAAACATATTTCTACATACATGTTATGGAGTTGGAATGATTGAACAGTTTTGACAAAGTTTTGCAGGCGATCCGGAACTTCGCGAAACCGAAAAAAGGCGGCCTTTCCGTGCAATCGGACATTCCGAACCAGCATTTTGCCGATGTCGCGGCGCTCGACGAGGCGGTCGAAAGCCTGCGCGGCATTGTCGATGTGCTCAAAAACCCGTCGAAGTATGCCCGCTATGGCGCGCGGCCGCCGCGCGGCGTGCTGCTGTACGGCTCGCCCGGCACCGGCAAGACGCTGCTGGCCCGCGCGCTGGCCGGCGAGGCCGGCGTGCCGTTCTACACGGTCAGCGGGTCTGACTTTGTGCAAATGTACGTCGGCGTCGGCGCGTCCCGCGTGCGCGAATTGTTCAAAAAGGCGCGCAAAAACGGCCGCGGTGTGATCTTCATAGACGGGATCGACGCCCTTGGCGGACGCCGTGAGGGCGGAAACGACGAGCGGGAGCAGACGCTGAACGCGCTTTTGACCGAGATGAGCGGCTTTCGCGGGGATACGGGGATCGTGGTGCTCGCCGCGACCAACAGGCCGGACAAGCTGGACGCCGCGCTGACGCGGCCCGGGCGGTTTGACCGGCAGATCGAGGTCGGTATGCCCGACCGTGCCGGGCGGCTGCGCATTCTGTCGGTGCACACGAAAGGGAAACCGTTCGGCTGCGACGTCGACTTAAACCGGCTGGCGGCGGACACGGTGTCGTTCAGCGGCGCAAAACTCGAGAGCATGATCAACGAGGCCGCGCTGCGCGCCGCCCGGCGCGACGGCGGCGAAATCACCGCGGAGGACGTCGGCGCGGCCTTCCGGTCGGTTGTTGTCGGCGACGAAAAGCTGAGCCGGTCGGCGAGCCTTCGTGAGCGTGAGCTGACGGCCTTCCACGAGGCCGGGCACGCGCTGGCGACGCTGCTGCTCGAGCCGGAGAGCCGCCTGTCTCGCGTGACGATCATCCCTTCCACACGCGGCGCTGCGGGCTACAGCATGGCCGTCACGCCGGACCGGATGCTGCTGACGCTGGCCCAGGTCGAGGCGCACATTGGCATCGCGCTGGCCGGCCGCGCCGCCGAGGAACTCGCGTTTGGCGGCGCGTCGGTGACGACCGGCGCGGCGAACGACCTCGCGCGCGCGACCGAACTTGCCGCGCGCATGTGCCTCGAATGGGGCATGGACCCGGACGCCGGGCTGGTGGCGCGCGGCGCGATCGCGCCGTGGGGCGCGCAGAGCGGCGAGGCCGTCGTCCGTGACCGCCTTGCGCGCGTCTACGCGATGACCCGAACCCTGCTCGACGAACGCCGCCCGGCGTTGACCGCGCTCGCGGAAGCGCTGCTCGACAAGGAATGGCTTGACGGCGACGAGGCGGAGCGGATCGCGAGGGAGGCGTAGGGGAGACGGGGAGAGGGACGTGTTCTTTCTTTTCAGGGGAAAAGAAAGAACCAAAGAAAAGCCGTATTGGGCGGGTGTCTGCGAAATTTCTTCCGCCCATAGGATGGGATTCTTAAGGGCCAATGGCCCTTAAGCGGGGATCCAAGGGGCGGAGCCCCTTGGCGTCCCCTCCCGCCTCCTTTTTACATTGCGGCGGTTTTTCGGATATGCTATACTGTATATGGAAGAGTTTACCTTTGTCGGAAGGGGATCGCGATGCCGGAGATGCTTTCCGCGCTGCGCGCGGCGCGGCGGCCCGTCGCGCTGACCGGCGCGGGCATATCCGCGCCTTCCGGCGTGCCGACGTTTCAGTGCGACTGGAAAGGGCGGCCCGTGCGCGACTTTCTCGGCAGGGAGTATTTCCGGCGCGATCCGGTCGGGTTTTTTGAGCTGTACTGCGCGATGGAGGCGTGGACGCGGAAGGAACCGAACGAGGCGCACCGGACGCTCGCGCGGTTTTCTGTGCCGGTGATCACGCAGAACATCGACGGGCTGCACGGGCGCGCGGGGTCCGACCCGGTAATCGAGCTGCACGGCAACCTGCGCGCCGTCGTGTGCCCGCGTTGCGGCGCGCGGAAGCCGTCGAGGCTCCTTTGCAAGGCGCTTCGGCCGCTGTACGCGGCCGGGAACGAGGCCGCCATTCTGCGGCTGCTCCATTGCCGGTGCGGCGGCGCGTGGGACGTCGACGTCGTGCTGTACGGCGACACGGTGCGCGGGCTGGACGAGGCGTCCGCGCTGCTGTCCGCGTGCGACCTGCTGCTGGTGGTCGGGTCGTCTCTGACGACGACGCCGGCGGCGCTTTTGCCGGATCTGGCCCGGCGTCACGGCGCGAGGGTGCTGATCGAGAACGACGATTGCGTCTTGGCGCTTCACGAGTAGGAGGAGTATGACCCGATACGATTTGCTGCTGGCGGACGCGGACGACACGCTGCTTGACTTTGCCGCGGCCGAGGACAAGGCCCTTAACGCCGCGTGCGCGGCGGCCGGGTTCATGATCACGCCCGAACAGGCCGCGCGGTACAAAGAAATCAACGCGGCGCTCTGGCAGGCGTTCGCCAGGCGGGAAGTGACGCAGGACGCGCTGAAGGTACTCCGGTTCGAGCGGTTTCTTGCGGAAATCGGCTTCGCGCACGACCCGCGCGATCTGGCCGCCCGGTTCGTCGAGGCCCTGGCGCTCCAGACCGACGAAATGGACGGCGCGTATGACTTCCTGCGCGCGGCTTCGGCCCGCGTGCCGGTGGTTATCGTGACGAACGGCATCGCGTCGGTGCAGCGCGGGCGGTTCGGCAGCTCGCGGCTGAACGCGTTTCTGTCCGGCCACGTGATTTCGGGCGAAGTCGGGTTCTCCAAGCCCGATCCGCGCATCTTTGACAGGGCGCTCGAGGGCCGCGGCGTGCCGAAGGCGCGCGCGCTGATGCTCGGCGATGACTTGAACTCGGACATCGCCGGCGCGATCGCGGCGGGAATCGACTGCTGCTGGTTTAACCCGGCGGGCCGCGAAAACCGGACGCAACACACGCCGACCTATATCATCAAAAGATTGGAAGAGGCGCTATCATGGCTATAGATTTTTCGAACGGCGCGCGTTGCGCATATGACTGGACCGCCGACGCGGACGTTCTCGCGGAAAAGCTGCATGTGGACGACGACGACAGAGACGCGTTTCTGCGGGCGTTTGACCGGGCGAAGGAAACGTTCCGGCCCCGCGTGTTCTGCCGCGCGGTGACGATCGACGCGCTCGGCGACGACTTCGCGATGCTGTCGGGCGAATGGTTCGAGGGCGCGCGCGTCGCGGGGCTTTTGCAAAACGCGACCAAAGCGTGGATGTATGTCGCGACGGCCGGGAAGCCGCCCGCGACCGACGAAGCCGAGCCGCTCGAAGGCTGGTGGACGCAGATGTTCGGCGAGTCCGCCGTTCACGAGGCGGTTTCGAAGTTTCTCGCGGAGATGCCGGTGGGCGAAGGGGAGCACCTGTCGACGCTGTCGCCCGGCTCGCTGCCCGACTGGCCGATCTCCGAGCAAAGGCCGCTGTTCCGCGTGCTCGGCGCGGAAAACGCGGGCGTCGCGCTGACCGACATGTGCCTGATGCTGCCGCGGTGCAGCGTTTCCGGCCTGATGTTCACGTCGCCGCGCAGCTTCTGCCAGTGCGCGCACTGCGACCGGACGCAATGTCCGAACCGGCGCGCGGATGCAATGCAATAATTGCGAAAGAGCGTACGTTTATTCCGTAGATAAACCGGTGTTTCCAACGGGCCGTGGAAGAAGGGATGGATCGGCATGAGGAGATCGAGCTATAAATGGCTGATGCTGGCCGCGCTGCTGGTGGCGCTTTTGCTGGTGGTGGTCAGTTGTCTGATACAGCCGGACAAAACGACGGACGTGCAGCCGACGCAGCCTGTCAACCTGCAGCCGTTCCAAATGACGACGCCTCCGCCGACCGCGGCGCCGACGGTGACCACGCCGGGCCAGGGCGGAACCGGGCAGGATGGTTGGGGGACGGTTCCGCCGACGGCCAGGCCGTCCGCGACGCCGTTGGTTACCAGACCGAGTCAGGTGATCACCGCCGCGCCGACCGCGACAAGGCCCGCGCCGACCGACGACGGCACGCTGCGCAACGGCTCGAGCGGCCAGAAGGTGCGCGAACTGCAGCAGCGCCTGAAGGATCTTGAGTATTACAAGGGCTCGGTGGACGGCGATTTCGGCGACGCGACCGAGACCGCGCTGCGCGATTTCCAGCGGCAGAACGGATTGTCGGTCGACGGCGTCGCCGGCAAGAACACGCTGACGAAACTTCAATCCTCCAGCGCCAGGCGGGCGTCGTCTTCCGCGACGGCCAGGCCGACGGCCACGAAAAAAGCCTACGCGACATCCAGGCCGACGCCGAAGACATACACGCCGTCGACGCCCGGCAAATACGGCTACGTCCAGTTGGGTTCGAGCGGCGCGGCTGTGACGAGGCTGCAAAACAGGCTCAAGGAGCTCGGCTATTTCCACGGCACGGTCAACGGCATCTGCGGCGAGGACACGCGCGCCGCCATCGAGGCGTTCCAGAAGCGAAACGGAGAATGGGTCGACGGCGTAGCCGGGCCGGACACGCAGGAGCGGCTGTATTCAGACGAGGCGCTGCCGGTGGGTATGGCGGATCCTCCATCGCAAGTCGCCTCGCGAACATTGAAAAACGGAATGACGGGAAACGACGTAATGCAGCTGCAGGCGCGGCTGCAATCTTTATACTACTATAATTCGTCGCTGCACGGCGAATTTGACGGGCCGACGGAAGCCGCGGTGCGCGCGTTTCAGCAGCGCAACGGCCTGACGGTCGACGGCGCCGCCGGCGAAACCACGCTGTCGCGGCTGTATTCGTCCAACGCCATCGCGGCTGTGGCCGCGCAGCCGTCGCCCACCGCCTTCCGCGCGGGCGCGACGCTGCAACTGGGCAGCACCGGCGAGGAAGTGTACCGGCTCGAGGAGAGGCTGTACGACCTTGGCTTCTATACAGGCCGCATCGACGGCATTTACAGCGAGGAGGTCGCGCAGGCGGTGCGCGCGTTTCAGACCGCGAGCAAGCTGACCGTTGACGGCAAGGCCGGTTCGGGCACGCAGAACGCGCTGTACAGCGCGAACGCGGTCAAGGCGTCCGGCGCGGCTGACAGCTTCGCGACGCTGCGCGAGGGCGACCAGGGTGAGCGCGTGTCCGCGCTGCAGACGCTTTTGACCACCTACGGCTACTACCACGCCGCCGTCGACGGCAAGTTCGGCAATGCGACGGTGACGGCGGTGCAGCAGTTTCAGGCGACAAACGGCCTGAAGGTGGACGGCGTCGCCGGGCCCGCGACGCAGCAACTGCTCTATCAGGGCGATCCGAAGCGCGCGAGCGCGCCGCTTGGCCCGAACACCTCGGTGTTCGTCACGCTCAAGCAGGGCATGACCGGCGCGGATGTTTTGAATTTGCAGGATTATTTGCGGCGCTATGGGTTCTACGGGGCGGAGCTGAACGGCGTTTTTGACGCGACGACATACATTGCCGTGCAGGCGTTTCAGGCGCGCAACAACCTGAAAGCCGACGGCATCGCGGGCCAGGAGACGCTGGCGCTTCTGTTCAGCGGCGACGGCGTGCCCGCCGAAGGGTTCTACTTCACCGGGATTTCGGAAGAGGATTACGTGCCGATGGCGGCCTTGCCCGAGACTGCGGTGGCCGCGCGGGCGCTGCTGCGCTCCGGCGACGAGGGGCAGGACGTTTTTTCCTTGCAGGAGCGGCTTCGGGTGCTCGGGTATTTCAGCGGTGAGCCGACCGGAACCTACGGCGACGCGACTGTTTCCGCGGTCAAGGCGTTTCAGGCCGCGAACGGCGTGGCGTCCGACGGCGTAGCCGGTGCGGCGACGCAGGCGCAAATGTACGCCGCGAACGTCGTGCCCTCGGGCGGGGCGCGCACGGCGCAGCGCGCCGCGGTGGACAACCGAAACCGCGAACTGACGGAGCAGCAGGCGTCCGGCGCGATCCAGGGCAGCCTCGCGGGCGGCGGCATCGCCGCGTCGCTCGATTCAAGCGTTTACTATGCCGGTTCGAACGGCACGCTGTACGTCCGGTCGTCAAGCGACGGCGAAAAGCAGGTGTACGACGGCCCTGCCTCGTACATCCATGCCAGCAACCAGGGCGTGACCTTTGTTTCGGACAACAAGATTCTCCGTGTGCCCGCGGGCGGCGGAACGCCCAAGACGCTGGTCAGCGCCGGCGGCATCCGCAAGCTGTCGCTGATCGGCGAGACCGCGTACTATCAGGACGGCGGCACGCTGGTCCGCATGAACGCCGGCGGCGAGACCACAATCCTGTCGGAGTCCGTCAATGATTTCTGCCTGGATGTGTTCAACGCGGCCGCGTATGTCGCCTCGTCAACCGGCGTGCGGCGGTTGCCGCTCAGCAGCGCCGGCGAGCCGGAACTGCTGGTGTCGTCTATCGCCGAACAGGTGCAGCTTTGCGACAGTGTCGTGTTTTTCCGCAGCGGCGGGTCGGTGTTCCGGCTGGATGACGGCGTCGCCGCGACGGTTGTGAGCGACGAGGCAACCTGGATGGGCATCTACCGCGAGCGGGTCTATTACATCGCCGGGGATCGGCTGTACAGTTGCGACACGACGGGCGGCGATGTGAAGGTTGTCTATGACGGCCTGACCGCCGAGGTATCGTTCGTCGCGGGCAAGGTCTATGTTACAGCGACGGTCGGCGGGCCGGTGACGGAGATGGTGGACGTGGGGTAAATGGGAGAGGAAATGTCAGGAACGCCCAGCGGCGCCCCCCCCACGAGCCACCCAAAAGGAAAAAAACCCCCACATAAACAAAAATGAAAAAAAAAGAAACCCAACAAGAAACAAAGCAACGGCTGGAG
>JAVBOQ010000110.1:0-8987 GCA_031550455.1 Eubacteriales bacterium | reverse complement strand
GGCGGGCAAAGGCGGGTTGATGGTGTAGTTGCCCTGGTTCGGCATGACTTTGTAGGTAATCTTAAACCCATCCAGGCCCGCCCGTGCGCCCAGCGCCCAGCCGCTGCCCTCGGCATACTGGCCGGAGTACACGTTGTCGACCGTGAAATTGGTGCCGGCCTCCACATGGTTGACGACCTGCCCTTTGAGGGACTCGATGCCGTTCATCGAGAACAGCATCTTCGACGAAGCCAGCCAAGAGGCTTCCACGGGAACACCGGCGCGCGCAAAGTCGCAGAAATCCGCGCGCATGATGGGCTGGCGCGTAGCGGTCGCGTTCCCCGAGAACATCCAGCCCAGGAACTTGTTTTCCGGATTGAAGGTAAAGCTCGTATTGTTTACGCTCGGCCAAATGGCCGCCACGCTCTCCTCAAACTCCGCGGTGAGCGAATACTTTGCCGCGCCCGTCGTGGCGTTATAGGTAGTGCCGTTGTACCGCATGCTGTTGCCGGGGTTGTTGCCCAGGCTGAACACAATCGTGAACTTGATGCGGTTGTAATAGATATTGAGCACCGTGCCCGTGCCGGCGACGGTGACCGGGTCAAACGAATTGTACTTGAAGTACAAATAGCTCCCGGCGTCGTCCGCGGGGATCTGGTAGGGTGACGTGCCCGCGGCGTCGGTGTACAGGTTGGTAAACCTCCGCGTGCCGGTATTGAAAGCGATCTGGGTGTCCGCCATCGCATAGCCGGTCAGCGAAGTTTGAATGTTGTACTGCTGCGGGAAACCCACGCGGTCCTGAACCGCCTTCTGTTTCC
Source organism: Eubacteriales bacterium (assembly GCA_031550455.1). Lineage (GTDB taxonomy): Bacteria > Bacillota > Clostridia > Christensenellales > Aristaeellaceae > Avichristensenella. The sequence continues at coordinate 8,190 of JAVBOQ010000110.1, read as the reverse complement.
ACAGCGTGACGGTGACCGGCACCAACGTGCCCTGCCACACCGCGTAAAGTGTGATGTCCTGTGTGAGCGGCTTCCCGAACACGTTGCTTTCCACGATCGGCGCGCCGCCGGGCGTCAGCGACCAGTGTTTGAACGTGTAGCCGGTGTGCGTCGGGTTGGCCGGCTTTTGCGGATAAACAGCCGAGCCCACAACATAGACGGACGGCTGCATCGGCTGCGCGCCGGTTTCATAGAAAATGCAAAACGCGTCTATGAACTTCGCGGACAGCAGCAGGTCGCCCGTCACTGGGCTGTTCCAGTCATAGGGTTGAGGCGCAAGGCCGGTCTGCAGCTTTTGATACCAGTTGTCAAACTGCTTTCCGGGCTGGGTGGCGACAGGCTTGAAGCTGGGCGCCGTGGCCTTTTCGTCTTTGCCCAGTTCCTGGTGGTAGACGATGACATCCTCAACCTCAAAGTTGACGATGTATTTGTACGTAAACCGCGCCGACAGCACAACGCTCTGAACGACGGGCTGGGCGAAATCAAACCGCTCCTCGCCGCTGAACCAGCCGAGGAACGAAATCGCTTCGGCGGGAATCGCGGGATCCGCCGGGCGCTGCGCCAGATCGCCCGAGTTGACATACTGCGTCGGATAGCCCGCGATGGGCTGCCCCTGGTCATCCACAAAGGTGACGGTGTACTGTTCCTGCGCGACGGGAGCCCATACGGCGTTCACGTCGGCGTCCTGATTGACAGCCAGGATCTCCGGCTCCCAGCCCTCGAACGTATACGTGACCCCGCCCGCCGTCTTTGTCGCGCCGGGCTGGTAGCTCTGGGTCGCCTCCGGGAAAGCGGGCGTGCCGACCGGCTGCCCCGGCAAATACGACCGGGTACCGATCAGATTGCCCTCATCCAGGAAACGGATGCTGTACGATATCTGCTGATACACAGCCGCGTACGTAGCGCCGTCTTCAAACGCGCTCACCAGCAGCCCCGCTGGAATCTGTTCGTCTTTCAGATAGCGGGCAATCGCCGGGGCTTTCGCCCATCCCGCCAAACGGTAGCCGTCTGTGCCCTCGTGAAGAGGCTGCTCAATCCGCACGCCGTCAAACGAGCCAAACAGCTCACCGTTTTCCGTGATAAAAACGGCGTTCTGCTCGCGGTACAGCGGATAGAGCGTGATGTCCGCATCGCTTACCCAAAGCTTCGCGCCTGCGGCAACACGCACCTGATAGTCCTTCGCCAAATAGCGCGCGTACGAAAGAGGCGCGCTTTGCTCCGCCTCGCTCCAGCCAAGGGGCAGAAAGCCGCCGTTGGCCGGCAGGTTGGGCGCGGTGACTTCGTCGCCCGGTTGCGCGACGACGGTGCCGGCGGACCCCTCCACACCCTGGAAGCTGACGATCTTGCCTTTGCCTCCGAGCAGCGTCGCGCCTGTCGCCAGGACGCCGGGGAACTCACCGAAAAACACTTCGTCAGCCGACGCGAACGAGCGCTGCATCAGCCCGTTCGGGATGATCATCAGCAGCGCCAGGAACAGCGCAGTCAGTTTCTTGAACCGCATTATCCAGCCCTCCTCTTTCGTTTCTTAAAAAACCGTGACAGCCAGCCGGTACTGATACCTATAGCTGTCCGCATCCAGGACAAACGTATAACGCTCGCCCACCTCGCCCGGCAGATCCTCCCAACCGCTTCCGCGGTTCACCTGCCACTGCAACCGGTACTCGGTGTTCTCACAACCCGTAAGCCTTCCGGTCAGCACAATCAGATCGCCGTACTGCACAACGTCCCCGACGCTGGATACAACCGTCACAAACCGCTCCGGCGTCATCTGCCCGTCCGGTTCGGGGCTTTCGGCCGCAGCCTGCCCATCCGGTTCGGGGTTTTCGGCCGTCGCCTGCCCGTCCTCAACAGGGTTGTCGATCACCACGATATCAAGCGGCTCGTAGCAGGGCTCTTCTTGCCCGGAACCGCCTTCGAATTGTCCGGCGGGTTCCTGCGCTTCCGGCAGCGCCTGATCCTCATCAGAGACTTCGGTCTGTTCCGGCTGTGAAGCCGTTTCAGCCGCGCCGTTCGTTTGCTCGAGCGGCTCCTCTACAATCTCTTCGAAGAGCGCGGCAATTTTCATGTCGCGGGTCACGGGCGTGTCAAAGTCGAATTTCACTCTTTCACTGCCCGCCATGTCGTACCACCACAAAAAGCGGTACCCGGCTTTGCTTGGGGTCTGGTTGGGCTTGTGAAGCACATCGCCTTCGCTGACCTCAAGCACCCATGTCTCATCATCAACCCGGAAACGCACCGTATAGGTCGGCACCTGCGCGGGCGGCGCGGCGGCCCATGCATCCGCCACGTCCACAACTTCATCCTCAGTTCCTGCTTCCGGCGGTTCAAAGGCCTGATCCTGCTGCTCCGCAGCGGTGTCCTGTCCCGTCGAACCTTCCGCCATCGCATGCCAGCCCGGCACGCAGAACAGCACCACCAACACGAGCAACCACAGTCCCAGCATCTTCCTCATGATCAACATCCTCCGTTAAAATGTTAAAAAAGTTTCGGGAACGCGCGTGATTGTTTCGCAAAATTCTTTATGCACCAAAACTGTATATTTTTACACGTTTGGTGCCTCGCGCAAGCGCCAGAATCTGGGAAAACGTGCTTAACTCTATCCCAAATGTTGGATGCTGTCGGTAACGTGCGTTACTGATTTTGCATTTTTTGTATATTGACGATGCATCACGTATTCTCGCAATCGGACGCGCGGCTGGAACACGCGTGTGTTGCCGTGAATTATCGTTTGATTTGAAAGGCACGGGGATTTACCGGCCCGCCCCTGCCGACAATTGCAGTTGGAAAGGATGACGGGGATTGGCTCCACCAGGTCCGTACCGGCACAGCAGCATCGTGCATGGCAAAACCGCGCCGTATCCTCATGCCGGTTCACAGGATGCGGCGCGGTCAGCGAAAGACGCCGTCGGCACAAACCGGCGCGTTGATTCGGGGCAATATATAATATAGAAGAAATTGCCGGGACGGATTGGGAGCGCGCACCCCATGGGGCGGCGGGCATGGACGATCAGACCGCGCCGCAGAGGATGCGCGGAAACAGACCATGGTCGCATTCTTTGGCGACCGGTCTGTTTTGCAGGACGGCGGCAGAGGACGGCGCGTCGTGAGGAAAAGCAACCCGATACACAGGCAAAGCGGACATTCCCGCATAGGATGAACCGGGAGGGAATTTTTGTGCCTAATCGAAAACAGTACGTTTCATGCTGCACGTTAAAGCAGCTCATGTGTCGGCGCAACGTCGCCATACCGGATACGCGGCTTTGTTCCCCCGACGCATGCCGGGTTTTGTGCGGACGCTGTGCCCGTTGGCGGGGCTGTCATTGCAATCCTTGCGGTTGCAACCCCTGCCAGCCTTGTCGTGAAATCAAAATCACCGGCCCGCGCGACGGCACAACCGCCGATCCGGGCGATCCCGTCATCGGCACCGGCACGCCGTTGTGCTGTGCGGAACTATACATCGACGGTATCCTCGTTGGATGCATTCCCATCGACGCGCAGGGTCGCTGGACTTACCAACCCCCTACGCCCTGGACGCCCGGCCGCCACTGCGCCCGCGCAATTTTGCGCTGTCCCGGCGACACCGGCGTGAACCCTCCGGAGGACACTTCGTGCTTTGAAGTGCCCGGCGATCCGGGTATTGAGATTAACGGCCCCGAAGACGGCGGCGGCGCGGACCCGGAAGACCCCGTCACCGGTACCGGCGAACCGGAGTGCGAGGCCGAATTGTTCATCGACGGCGTGTCCGTCGGGCGCGTTCCCATTGACGCGAACGGCAACTGGATCTACCAGCCGCCGGTTCCCTGGACCGCCGGACGGCACTGCGTGCGCGCGGTGTTGCGCTGCCCGGACGACCCGAGCGTAAACCCGCCCGAGGACACCTCTTGCTTCGACGTGGTGATCCCGCCCTGCACCGCGCCCGACATCGACGTGCCGGAGGATCTCGCGGTGGTCCCCACAAATCAGCCTTCCATCACCGGGCGCGGCATCCCGGATTCGACGGTCAACGTATGCCTGCGGAACAGCGCCGGAACCACGCTGTTCTGCCAGACCGCGCACGTGTTCGATGACGCCGAATGGGGCATCCAGTCGCCCATCACGCTGGCCGACGGCACCTACACCGTGATCGCCACCCAGTTGGGCGTCGGCTGTGTGCCGGCGGACGCTTTCAGCTCGTTCAGCGTGTTCACGGTGGACACCAGTTTCTTTGAGGTAAACCTGGTGTCGCTCACACGCGGCCAGGTATTCCGCACCGTGGATACCGTTCTCACCACCAACACCACCGTGCCGCGAACGCTGAACATCTATTACGTGCTTCTGACGCCCGGGCTGCCCATCCCAAGCCCCGATGAAATCGTTGGCTATGCGAACGCCGCCACGCTGACAAACGGCGACGCCGTGCGCGGCCGCTTCACCGTCCCCATTGGCGCGGGCCAGACCACACTGCCCTTTACGCTGACCGGCAAGGAAGGCGTCACGGCGCTGCCGCTAGAAACCGGCGTCATGGACGGCTACAACTACGACATCTATGTGACCGTATCCATCGACGGCGGAACCACGCTCAGCGGCGTGATGTCGCTGTTCCAATCCGCGATCGGCATGCCGTTCGCCAGCGGCAACGGCACGTCGGGCGATCCGTTCATCGTGCGCATGTGTACCCCCGCGGAAATGGCGTTCTATCCGGACCTTACGGCCGGCAACCCCGGAAACCGCGCGGGTGTCACGGAGAACGCGCGCATTCTGGACAACATCGAGGGCATGCAGGCGCTGTATGACCAGACGGGCAGCGTCCACGGCATGCCGGACAGTCTGTCGCTCATCTACGCGCTGGACGCCGCGTTCGACCTTGGCAACTACCAGAACGCCTGGGGCGGCAACGGCTGGCGGCCCATCGGCAACGTGGACGCCGGACTGACCGGACCCCCGCTGTCCGGGCCGCACATCTTTACCGGCGTCGCGCAGACCGCGCCGGGCGGCACCACTGTGGAAACCCTGCGCATCAACGCCACCGCCACGCCCGAAAACCCGGTGCTGGTGCGCGGGCTGTTCGGGCAGACGCAGAACGTGTCCCTGTCGGGCTTTAACCTGCCCAATCCGATCGTAACCGCAATGGTCACCGGCTCGTCGGTCTCCACACAGACCGGCAAGACCGGCGCGCTCGCAGGGTACGCCGTGGGCGGCGAAATTTCGGACGTCACGATCGGGACCGTCACCATGAGCGCGGGGCGCGCCGCGACCGGAAGCAACATCACGTATGTGGGCTGCGCGGTCGGCATCGCGCAATCGGTCAGCGGCATCACGGACGTCGCCGTCACGCTGGCCACCCTGACCGAGACGACCCAGCAGTCCACCGTCATGGGCGGCGTTGCCGGCAGACTGGATCAGGCGGGTGTGAACACCGTCGTGCAGAACATACAGGTCGCGCAGGTCAGCATTGCGTCCTACCAGACCATGGGCGGCGTTGTCGGCGAGATCAACAACGGCGTGTCGCTGATGGATGGCGTTTTCGTGGAGCTTGCGACGCTGACGCACACCGGTTTCCGCATTGGCGGCGTGATCGGCAATCTGGTCGCAAACAGCGCCTCTATCCTGCAAAACCTGCTGGTCAATGAAATCCAGATGCTGCCGGTCAGCCCGCCGACCACCGCCGGCTACGCGGGCGGCCTGATCGGCAACATTACGCAAACCGCGCCGCTGACCGTACAGGATGCGCAGGTGCTTTCGGGCGACATCCACTCCGGCGGGCGCGTGGGCGGCGCGTTCGGGTCGCTCAACGTAGGCGCGGCCGGTTTTGTGATCCGGCGCGTGAACACCGCCGCCGAAACGTTCCCGAACAACGGCCCGGCGGGCGGCCATATCGGACGCATCGACATCAACACCGCCTTCACCGCAGCGCTGCTTGTGGACGGCTGCCAGGTGACCGCGGCCTCGCTGACCGTCACGAGCACCAACACCGCGAGCGCCTATGTCGGCGGGTTCGTCGGCATGCTGTCCGCGGCGGGCGGCGCTTCCGGCGCGACAACACCGGTGCTGGCGTTTGTAGATTGCGGAACTGCCGCGGCCGTCTCGCATCCCTTCGGCACAAACACCGGCGGGTTCGTCGGCACGGCGGCGCTCTCGAGCTACCTGCGCTGCACAGCCGGCGGCAGCGTGACCGCACGCCAGAATGTGGGCGGATTCTGCGGAAACGGCGCGGGTGTCTCCAGCGCCGCCGATCCCGCCACGGGCTCGCTGCTGTTTGTGCTCTGTCAGGCGCGCGGCAACGTCAGCGGCACCGACACCGCGCCAATCGCCAACGTGGCAACCGGAGGGTTCGCGGGCGCGCTATCGTATGCGCTGATCGACCGGTGCTTTGCCAGCGGCAACGTCACCAGCGCCGGGGACGATGTGGTGGCCGGGCTGGTCGCGCTCATCGCGCACCGGCTGTTCGTCCGCGACAGCTACGCGATCGGCGCCGCAAGCACCACCAACACTGTCTCCGGCGGGCTCTGCGGCAGCGCGACCGGCGCCAGCATTGAGCGCTGCTACGCTGCGGGCGCGGTTACGTGCAGCAGCGGTGCCGGCGGACTGGTCTCCAGCCTGAGCAACGACGGAACGGAAACCGGCAGGCTGGCCATGAGCTTCGCGCTGAATCCGTCTGTCGCCGCCACCAACGCGGGCGGCACCGCGCACCGCGTGTGCGCGACGCTGGGCAGCGGCGCGCAACTCGTATCCAACTACGCGCTCAGCAGCATGAGCCTGACCGCGGGCGGCGTTCCGGTCGTCCCCGTGGACGATCCCAACGGGCGCGACGGGCAGGGCACCGTAGTAGGCAACCTGATCGCGCTGATTGCCGCGCAGGGATGGAACACCACCACGGTCTGGGATACCTCCACCGTCGCCACTTTGGGCAGACCCACGCTGTTCGACAACCCGGAAACCTGATCTACAAAATAGCGACGGTGCCCTGGACACTTTCACCTGAAAAGTCCAGGGCACCGTCTCCGTTTGTCAGGCAACCGCTGATTGAATGAGGACGCGTGGATTTATGGGCGAATTTGCGCCGCTTTGGCGCGGTGCCTTGACACCAATTCCCTGTCCCGTCGCATTTTTCCCGGAAAATTTACTCGCGTAATTTCTATCGGTTGGTCATTCCTGCTATATTGACAGGCCATCTCCTAATATGCTATGATATACACAAATGATACAAGTTTATTATGTCTCAATTGCGTATTATTTTTTTGATTCAAAATTTTCTCGAGTAAATTTTGTCGTTCTTTGTTCGGCGACAGCCGAAAAGATAGGAGCACAAAAAAGGAGGAAGGTATGCCAATGAAAAAATCCCTCGCGTTGCTATTGGCCGTCTTGATGGCGGTCGCGCTGCCGGTGAGCGGCGTCCTTGCCGAGGAAACCGTGACGTTTCCGCTCGGCGAACCGTATGCCGTCCAGGCATTCGCCTATTCCACCCCGGGCGAGGAACTGACCAACTCGCTTTTCATTCAGGAAATGGAAGCGCGCACCAACGTCCGCTGGGAACTGACGCTTGCCAGTGAAGCGGAAATCTTGGAAAAGTTGGGCCTGAGCTTCAACAGCGGCGAGTACTACGATGTCTACATCAAGTCGGGCATCACGGAAATTGACGCCAACAAGTACGCGCAGCAGGGCATCGTCATCCCGCTTAACGACCTGATCGACAAGTACATGCCCAACCTGAAGGCGGAACTTGACAGCCGCGACCTGTGGAAGAACATCACGTCCGGCGACGGCAACATCTACGCGCTGCCGCAGATCAACGCGCCCGGCGTCGCCGCGGCTTCGGCTTTCATCAACGCGCCGTGGCTTGAAAAGACCGGCAAGGCGTTCCCGACAACGCCCGACGAGTTCCTGGACGTGCTGCGCGCCTTCCGCGACGGCGATCCAAACGGAAACGGCGAGGCGGATGAGTTCCCGCTGTACCTGCCGCAGGGCGGCGTCGGCATCATGATGCCGTACTTTGGCATCGCCATGGACTGGAACACCATGTCGATGTACGACGTGGCGGCGGGCGATATCACCTATGTGCCCACGTCCGAGGAATACAAGAACTTTCTGCGCGTCATGCGCACGATGTACGAAGAAAAGCTGATCAACCAGGATTGTTTCACCGCCTCCTGGGATGAGCTCAACGCGATGGGC
>JAVBOQ010000332.1:0-6696 GCA_031550455.1 Eubacteriales bacterium | reverse complement strand
GAGGAATTTTCGCAGCTCGTCGTCACCGCCGAACACCCGGCGAAGCGCGGAGAAGCTGTCCATCACCAGCGTGCGAAACTCGTCGGTCATCGACTGGCGAACCGCGCCGAGCTCGTTGCGGTCATAAGCGCTCTTCATCGGCCAGCCTTCGCGGATCGCCTCGGCGTCCTTGCGGCTGGCGCGCTGCAAAAGGAAAGCTTCCGGCGCGAGTGCCAGCCCGCGCGCGATCTCCTGCTTGGGCATGAACGGCTCGAGGATCACCGCCACGAAGCCCTCAATCGCGCAGCCCGCGCCAAACGCCCGGTTCAGCTTTTCCATTTCGTCCGCGTACCGCGCCTCGTTGCGCCGCTCACGCGTGGCTCCGTCTCCCGTACCGGAGTCGCCCGCGCCCGGCAGCGGCTCGACGTCGTTGTACAAAAGCTTCATCATTTTCGCGCCGTTTCCGAGCACTGCGACCGGCAGCGGAATGCCCTGCGTGCCGACCTTCGCGCCAGAAAGGATCGCCTCGCGCGCCATTCTGCCCGCGAAGAAAAACATCAGGTACAGGTTCATCCGGACAATGTTCAGGTAGTTCGACAGCGGCTCGCTGTCCCGCCGGATGCCTTTGATCGCGTCTGCGATTTCGTCGATCAGCACATTCCATACCCGCCGGAACTCGTCATGGCGGCCTTCCGCCAGGGGCAGCGCCAGCGCCTGCCGCTTGCCCTCGTCCGCGCCGGGCAGGAAGAAGCAGTCGATCAGGTTGTCGCGCGGCGGGCAGTTGTCGCCGTGGTTTTCGCGCGTGACGCTGTCGCACAGGATCGCGTTGCCCGCGAACTTGAGCGACGCCTGCATCAGCGGCTTCCTGCGAAGCCACATCGACAGGTCGGTCGACCCGCCGCCGATGTCCATGCAGAAAAAGCCGGTGTTGTCGTGAATCGTAAGGCCCTTTAGGTAGCGCGCCTGGATCGCGTTGTCCATCATCATGAACCCGACGGCTTCCGATTCGGAGCAGAAATACGTGTCGTGCTGAATCTTGAAGCAGTGCTGGCAGAGGCCGCCGACGATCGTCTGTATTTTGGATACGAAATCATCCTGCAGCCGGACGTCCATCGACAGCGGATACGACGCGCGCCAGTGGATGTACGACGCGCCGTTTTCGACCACGTTCCACAGGCACATCATCAGGTATTGTTCGAGGAACAGGTTCGACGACAGCTTCTCGGCCGTCTGCGCGCCCCATTTGAGGTTGTCGTGCACGTCGCGGATCACCGTTGGGTTAAACGCCGCGTTCGTCACGAACGGGATGGTCGTCATCGTCAGCGCGCCGCCCTCGCGCGCCTCGTCCGTCTTGCGGCGCAGCAGCGTGTAGTGCGTCGAGCGGTTGGTGATCCGCTCCGCGACCAGTTGCGCGGTCAGCGCGACGTCCGCGCCCTCCTCGCGGCCGAACAGGAACAGCGCACCCTGCCCGGCGAACGAAATCGGCGTCGTGACGCCTGTTTGCGGGTCGTGCCGGTACGCGGTCGTGCCGGTCGTGCCAAAGTCAAACCCGACGTTCATTTCGCGCGCCTTCGGCGGGTGCACGGCGTCAAACCGCGGCAGCAACACGCCGGCTTCCGCGCCGTCCAGGGTGAACGACAGCCACGCGGGCATTTTTGAAAGCAGCGCGACGTCTTCAACCGGCTCTTCCGCGTCCGGGGCGTACAGCGAAAGCGGCAACGCGTTGCCGTCGTCGTACCGGAGCAGGTAGTAGCGGTTCCAGCCGGCCATCACGCGCGGCGGCCAAACAGCTACCTGCGGCGCGTTTCGGTGCCGGGCAAAATTGACGAGATCCTGTAACCGGTATCGCTTGGACTCGATCAGCGCGTCGCGCTCGTCGAACAGATCGGCGTCGACCGCGCCGTTGTGCCACTGCATCCGGACGCGCAGCGCGCCGGAACGGAGCTTGTCCGCCGATTCCCGCGCAAAAGCGCGCGTGACGGGCAACAGCGCGCACCATTCGGAGGGCGTGTTGCCGGACAGAATGCGCATCGATCCGTCGGCGCAGGCGGTCAGGCGGTTGTACGCACCGCCTTCGCGGAAAAGGCACAGCCGGTCGATGAAAATCGACGATTCGCGGCGCGCGACGCTCGGGTCGAGCGTGAACAACCGCGCGCGCACGTCCGTCTGAATCGGGTGGCTGGACACCGCGTCGCCCGCGCCGCCGAGCCACTGGTAGAATGCTTTCAGATGCGTCAGTTGCAGCCCGTCCCGGTTCTCGCGGGGCGGGATGTTGCGCGTGGCAAGCGCGTAAATCTCGTTGCGCAGCGCGACGCGCCGATCCGCGTACCCGGGCTCGTCGAGCAGCGCGGCGGGCGCGGTGAACACGCAGCCCGCGTCCGTGCGGACGATCCACGGATCGTCGACCGCGAACGGGCCGCGCGTGTCGGCGGCCGGACACAGCATCGCGGGCATGCCCTCGGTGCGGAACGCCACCGCGCCGTAGGTGCCGTCCTTGCGCTTTAATTCAAACAGCGTGACCGAAGCGATGCCCCGGCGCGCCGCGACGGAACGGATCATGTGAAGGAACGGCGAATCGCCCATCGCGTCCAGACGCAGATCCCGCACGCGGCAGAGGCCGCCCGCGCCGGACAAAAGCAACGTCGCCATAAGTCCCTGCCACTGCCCGACGGCCGCCGGATTGCCGATGGCGAGCTCAAACTCAAACTGGATGCTCTGCGAAAAGATGTCCGGAATCGAGTGCGCGCGCTCGCCGCTGTTCTGCACGTCGATGTTGCGGCTGATCTCCCGCAACGCGGCCTCGTACGCGGTCCATTCGTGCGTCTGCGGCACCGGGATTCCGTGTCCCGCGCGGAGCCGGGGCAGCGACAGAAACCGTGAATCGGTTTGCGGCGTTTTCTTTGCCATGTTTCCTCCTACGGCGCGCAATGCGCGAACAGCCCGTGCACGAACTGGCCGGCGCAGCGCTGCGGGTAGTCCGCGTCCTCGCGGGAGGCGGGCCGGACGCCGTCAAACATCGCGTCCTCGACCTGCGCCCAGTGCGGCGAAGGCGCGCCAGGAATCAGCGCGTGCAGCGAGCGGACCGGATAACCGCCCGCGCCGGTCATCCGGCCCGAAAAGCAGGACTGGCGCAGCAGATCGTACCCGAAGGTTTCGCGCATCCAGGTCCAGCAGCGGGCGCAGAACGCCTCCAGCGCCGCGAACGCCTTGTGATCCGCCTCCTGGCGGTCCAGGTACGGCGCGATCAGTTCTTCATAAAACGGCTTGCAGCCGCGCGTCACGCCACGGTGGCGCTCGATGTAGTTGCGGTAATAGCCCATGTACGCGGCGATAAACCTGGCCATCGTGGCGACGTCGTTCCGGATCGGCACGGCGAAGTCCTCAAAGCCGATCTGCAGTTCCCGCACGCCGTCGCCCTGTGACGCGCCGCGCACGGCGCGCAGATAATGCCGCTTCGATCCGTCCTCGCCGGGTTCCGTCCGCAGACAGTGCTCGATGGCCAGCGCGGCCTCCCACTCGACCGGCGTCGGCGGGTTTTTCTGGCCCTCCATGCCCGGGCGGTATGGGCCCATGTTGTAATCGAGCGGCGACCCGATCATGTACAGGCTGTGGTAGCCAAGCTCGGCCTCCATGTCGCGGTAGAACGCCAGCGCGCCGCGCGCGTTGTTGTAAAACCGCCGCGCGTGGACGCCAAGCTCGTCCTCGCGGCTCGGCTCGGCGAAATGGTAATAGGGGAGGAGCAGCACAGCGCTGGTGAGCAGGTTGCCGGCCAGCGCGATGTCCCGCGTTTCGTCGTGCAGTGCGCGCGTGACGGCCGGTATGCCACTGGCGCCCGTGCCGCCGAAGATCGAACCGGTGATGATCAGCCGGGAATTGACGCCGATTTCGGACCGGAGCGCGTCCGCGAACGCGCCGAAGTCATCCAGCTCGCCGCCGCTGTCCAAAATGTGTTGCAGCACCGGCGCGCCGATCGCCGGAATCGCGTGAAATCCTTCTTTTGAAAAGTCAAACCCGAGCTCTTCCTCGGTGTAAAACAGGCGCATCAGCGCCTCCTCGTCCGCGTTGTTCTGCGCGCGCATCGCGTGCAGGCAGTTCGTACCGGCGGCGCGCGGAAAGTCCTGCGGCAGCTTGACATGCCAGTCATAATGAATGATGTTCGGGCCGAAAAGCGAGCTGCCCTCGAACTGGCCGTTCGCCGGGAACTGCGCCTTGAGCAGCCGGTAGCGCGCGATCGCCTCCAGCGCCAGCGCGCGGTTGCCGTTCGTCGCGTCCACGTCCATTGTCAGCAGATGGAAGGTTGTCGCGGGGTCTCCGATCGCGCCGCAGGCGGCCAGATGCACGAAGGCCTCGGCGCATTTCGCGCCGGTTCCGCCCATGAAGACCAGAAAATGGTTCGGCATGATTGCTCCTTTCGGCTATCTCGCGCCGCGCTTTGAATACACGCGCAGCCCGAGCCGCCCGCGCAGCTTCGCGAACAGCGGGAAAACGTTCTCAACGCGGTACGGGCACAGCGCGCGGATCGACAGATAGAACGGGATCACCAGCAGGATCGGCGTCAACAGCAGCATCGTCTGCCCCGTCTGCTGGCGGATCAGCCAGTCCCAGACATAGGAGCCTAGCGTGAACACATAAAACGCGTACCCGAGGAACACCGCGACGTGCGCGGCCGAAAAAATCCAGACAAGCAGCCGCGCCGTGTTTTCGTGATTCCTGCCCAGCAGCCGCGGCGAAAACAGGATGTTCCAGACGACGACAAACCCGAGCGAGAGGAACAGGCAGTTCATCGCGAAGGAACTGACGAAAAACTGCCAGTCCTCGTAATAGACGTTGTCCGGGAAAAAGCCGTGCTGGTACGCGGCGTCGCGCAAAAGGCCCTGCAGAATCATCGGGATCTGCACCGCGTTCCCGCCGGCGGACGGGAGCACAAGCCCGACAATCGGCACGCCGAGCGCGATGTACACGACCAGGATCAACACCCATCGCCAACAAGCGGAAAAGAATCGTTGCATGGCGTCTCCTTTCGTGTCACGCGTACACGGTCAGCGAGAAAGTCACGATACCGAGCGGCGTCAGGCCCGTGCGGCTGGCGTTCGCCTGGCCGAGGGCGTCGATCAGCCGGGACAGAAACAGCGTCCGGCTTCCGTCAAAGGCGGTTCTGTCCTGTTCCGCATCCAGCAGCAGCGCGCCGTCCGCGTCGTAGCCGAACTCGCCGATCCAGTCCGCGCCGGGCTTGTCCGCCGGGGCGATCAGGCAGCCCTCGACCGACAGCGTATACTGGCCCTGCGACAGCACGCCCGAAGGCAGCCCAAGGCGCAGCTTGATCTTTACGTTTCCGCCGTCCACAGCGCTTACGGACCAAGAGGCGTCGGTCAGTTCGGTCTCATGGCCGCCTGCCGTCGCGGTCGCGAAAAAAGCGAAATCGCCGGCGGACAGCGCCGCGCCGCGCGGATCGGACGGATGCGCCTTGTAGTCGATCTCCCACTCGAGGTAACGCGCCTGCTGCGACGCCTTCAGTTCGATCAGGCTGACGCCGCCCGGCGCGTTCGCGTCGGGAACCGCCGTAACGCCCTGGCCGGACAGGTAGCGCATGTTGCCGCCCATCTGATACCCGGGGGGCACGAGGCCCGAGCCGAAGATCGCGGTGCGCAGCTTGTAGACGCCGTTGCCGGACAGCTCGCGGTTCAGCCGCTCGGACAGCGCCTTGAAAAATGTATCGACAGCGCTCTGTTCGCCGATGCACAGCACATAAAACGGCCTCGGCGCGGTCCGCCTCGTTTCCGGGTCGACCGACACGCCAACCTTGTACTCGTCAAAGTCCAGCATGTAGTCGCGCGTGCCGGTCGGCGGCGATCCCCACACAAAGGCGGTCCGGTTTGAACCGATGTCCGGAATCAGCCCGGCGAATTCGCTGGAAATCGCGGCGACGCCGACCGAGCGGCCCGTCTTTAGGCATTTTTCGGTCAGCGCGGACAAAAGCGTCCCGTCGTCCGCGCGCAGGTCGTGCAGATCCGTCACGATCAGCGTCAGCGCGGTTGGGTCGGCCGCCAGCACGGCGACAGACGTGCCGGACAGGCTTGTTTTCGCGGCGGGCGCGGAGCCTCCGTACCGGTCAAAATAGCCCGGAACCGGCTCGTTCATCGGCTCGCTGTCGGTGATCACCTGCGCGCCCGGTCGCTTGAGGCGCGCCGGCTGGCGCAAAAGCGGGCTGTCAAGATAGAAGGAAGGATCGCCGATTCGCTGCAACAACTGATCCTTTGAAAGCGCCATGTAAGCCTTTTCCACATCCGCGCCGTACCGGTAATAGTTCGCGGCCGCACCGGGCCACACGAGGCTGACGCTGGCCGCGAGCGCCTCGGCCGCCGTCTCGTAGACGGTCACCTGCGGCGCGTCCGCGAAGCCCATCATCGACGGCATCCCGGAGAAGAACAGCTCGACCTTCGTCACGGGCCCGTTGCCGGCGGCCGCGGGCTGCGTGGTTTCCGCGGACGGTACGGCGATCGGCGCGGCGGGTTCGGTTGGTTGCAGTGCGTCGGATGGCGGGGTGGCGTTTGATTCCGGGGAAGGGCTCGGTGAAGCGGTTGGCGCGACGTAGCCGATGGGCTTGGGCGGAACCGTCGCGCAGCCGGTCAGCGCCAGGACGAGCAGCAATACGATTGGCAAAAACGCGCGCCGCGCGTACACATTGGACTTTTTCATGCGGTATCTCCTTGCCGGACA
>JAVBOQ010000070.1:0-3705 GCA_031550455.1 Eubacteriales bacterium | reverse complement strand
CGACCGCCAGCGCGTCGTTCGGCGCGCCCGGTTCGAAGCCCGCCGCCGCGCCGCGCGCCCGCGCGAACGACTGGCCGGCCGCGAGGCCCCGCCGCAGCGCGTCCGTATCTTCACCCGCGTCGGCCGCCGCCCGGATCGACTGAAGCGAGCCGGACTCGCTGCCGAACGACAGGTGCGTGATGACGCCGAGCGACGCGAGCAGCGCCACGCCGCCGCGCGCGAACCGCTCCGCGTCGCGCACGGCGAACGCCGCGGGCAGCTCGAACACCGCGTCCGCGCCGCATCGGAGCGCCATCTCCGCGCGCGACCATTTGTCAAGCAGCGCGGGCGCGCCGCGCTGCGTGAAATGTCCGCTCATCGCGCAGACGACGTAATCGGCCGCGGACAGGCGTTTCGCTTCGCGCAGATGATGTTCGTGTCCGTTGTGAAAAGGGTCATATTCGCTGATTACGCCGACTACCCGCATGCCGCCCCTTTTCAAATGGTGTAAAAACCTGTATAATGATGTGGTTTGCTACCAACACAGGAGAACAGCTCCTATCATATCACAAACTGGAGGTTTTGGGAATGTCCGTGATGCAACAAATTCGTCAGAAGGCGGTCGCCGCCCATAAGCATGTCGTGCTGGCGGAAGGCGCGGAAGAGCGCACCGTGCAGGCCGCTTCAAAAATCATTGAACAGCGCATCGCGAAGGTCACGCTGGTCGGGCCGAAGGCCGAAATCCAGGCCGTGGCGGACAAGTTCGGCGTCAGCCTCGCGGGCGTCTGCGTCGCCGACCCGGCGACACACGAGAAAACAGCCGTTTACGCACAGAAGCTGTTCGAGCTGCGCCAGGCAAAGGGCATGACGATCGAAGAGGCGACGAAGCTTGTCACCGAAAACACGCTGTACTTCGCGACGATGATGGTCAAGATGGGCGACGCGGACGGCATGCTGGCCGGCGCGATCAACTCGACAGGCAACACGCTTCGGCCCGCGCTGCAGATCATCAAAACCGCGCCGGGCATCTCCGCGGTGTCGAGCTGCTTCATTATGGACTGCCCGAACACGTAATACGGCCACAACGGCGCGCTGATCTTCGCCGACTGCGCGTTAATCCCGACCCCGAGGTCGGACGAGCTTTCCGCGATCGCGATCGCGAGCGCGGCGACCGGCCGGGCGCTCGTCGGCATGGAGCCGAAGGTCGCGATGCTGTCGTTCTCGACGAAGGGCAGCGCGAAGCATGAGCTGGTTGACAAGGTCCGCGAGGCGACGGAGAAGGTCCGCGCGCTCGCGCCCGATCTTGCGGTCGACGGCGAACTGCAGGCGGACGCGGCGCTGGTCGCGTCGGTCGGAAAGCTCAAGTCCCCGGGCAGCGCGGTCGCCGGGCAGGCGAACGTGCTGGTGTTCCCGGACCTGCAGGCCGGCAACATCGGATACAAGCTGGTGCAGCGGCTGGCCGGCGCGGAGGCGATCGGGCCGATCATCCAGGGCCTCGCAAAGCCCGTCAACGACCTGTCGCGCGGGTGCAGCGTCCAGGACATCATCGACATGGTCGCGGTCACCGCGATCAGCAATTGCTAAGGAGGAACAACATGAACATTCTTGTCATCAACGCCGGATCGTCCTCTTTGAAATATCAACTGATCGACATGGCGACCGAGGCCGTGCTGGCCAAGGGCCTTTGCGAGCGCATCGGCATCGACGGGTCGAACATCGTACAGAAGGCGCAGGGCAAGGTCTATGAAAAGACGCTGCCGCTGAAGGATCATACGCAGGCGTTCGAGGCGGTCGTCGCGGCGCTGACGGACAAGGAAAACGGCGCGATTTCGAATATGGCCGCGATCGGCGCGGTCGGCCACCGCGTCGTCCACGGCGGCGAGCGGTTCACCGCGTCCGCGCTGATCACCGGCGAGGTGCTGCAGGCGATCGAGGCGAACGTGCCGCTGGCCCCTTTGCACAACCCGGCGAACCTGACCGGCATCCGCGCGTGCGCCTCCGTCATGCCCGGCGTGCCGATGGTCGCGGTGTTCGACACCGCGTTCCACCAGACGATGCCGCGCCGCGCCTATCTATACGCGCTTCCGTACGACTATTATACGCGGCTGCGCGTCCGCAGATACGGGTTTCACGGCACAAGCCACCGCTATGTGTCGCAAAAGGCCGCGGAGCTGCTTGGGAAGTCTGCTTCCGAGCTCAAGCTCGTCATCTGCCACCTGGGCAACGGCTCGTCGGTCAGCGCGGTCGACGGCGGCAAATCGGTCGACACGTCGATGGGCTTGACGCCGCTGGAAGGCCTCGTCATGGGCACGCGCGCGGGCGACATGGATCCGGCGATCACCGAGTTCCTGTGCGGCGCGGACAACGCCACCGTCAAGGACGTGACGAGCGTATACAACAAGAAATCCGGTCTGCTGGGCCTGTCCGGCGGGCTTTCGAGCGACTGGCGCGACATCTGCGCCGCCGCGCGGGAGGGCAAGGACGAAGGCAAGCGCACGGCGGAGGTGTTCGCCTACCGCATCCGCAAGTACATCGGCGCGTACGCGGCCGCGATGAACGGCCTGGACGCGGTCGTGTTCACGGCCGGCATCGGCGAGAACAGCGTCGACGCGCGCCGACTTGTGCTTGAAAACACCGAGTTCCTCGGGATCAAGCTGGACAACGCGAAGAACGAAACGCGCGGCGAAACGTTCGTCAACGCGGCCGACAGCCGCGTCAAGGTGCTCGTCGTACCGACCGACGAAGAGATGGCGATCGCGCGCGACACGCAGGAAATCGTGTCCGTGGTCTGACAAAGAGGGAGGTACGCAGGATGGCGGGGCAATTGGAAGGGCTGGTGACGATCATCACCGGCGCGGCGCAGGGCCTCGGCGAAGCGCTTGCGATGCGCATCGCGGCGGAAGGCAGCCGCGTCGTCGTCGCGGACATCAATTTAGAAGGCGCGCGGGCCGTCGCCGCGAAGCTCCCGGACGCGATCGCGGTGCAGGTGGACGTCACCGACTTTGCCCAGTGCGAAGCAATGGCGCGGGCCGCGATCGACCGGTACGGCCGGATCGACCGGCTGGTCGCCAACGCGGCGATCGTGCTGTCCGGGCCGATCACGGAACTGACCGGCGCGGCGTTCCGCAAGGTACTCGACGTCAACCTGCTCGGTTGCTTCCACTGCTGCAAGGCGGTGGTGCCGCAGATGCTTGCGCAGGGCGGCGGCGCGATCGTCGAGATCAACTCAAAGAGCGGCAAAAAGGGCTCCGCGAAAAACAGCGCGTACGCCGCCAGCAAGTTCGGCGGCATCGGGCTGGTGCAGAGCCTCGCGCTGGAGCTTGCCGAGCAGAACATCCGCGTCAACGCGGTCTGTCCGGGCAACATGCTCGACTCGCCGCTGTGGGTCAACTCGCTGTATGAGCAATACGCGCGCAACCAGGGCATCACCAAGGAGCAGGTGCGCGAGAAATACGTCAACCAGGTGCCGATGAAGCGCGGATGTGGCTATCGGGACGTTGAAAACGCGGCCGTGTTCCTGTTGTCCGACCAGGCGTCGTACATGACCGGCCAGGCGATCAACGTCACCGGCGGCCAGCAAATGAACTGATCAAAAGCATGTCGCGGGGCGTCCCGCGCGGAAGGAGCGCCATGCGCAGGATTTTCACCGTCCTCCTATGCCTGTCCCTGTGCTGCCCGGCCCTGGCGGCCGCCGAACCGCCGCCGACGCTCGCGCCGATCGTCCTG
>JAVBOQ010000150.1:0-4072 GCA_031550455.1 Eubacteriales bacterium | reverse complement strand
CTCCGGGATATTGCCCATCTGGTGCCAGGACTTTCGCTCCTGCCCGGCATAGCGAATAGTCTGCAATATGCGGACGGAAAGGTGTATGCCATCCCAGCGCAATTCGGCTTTCCGGAACTGGTGGGGCGTGAAGAGGTGCTTCGCGACATTCAAACCTTCGCGGATATTTTGGCAGCTCCCGTGGATCCATATGTGATGAAAATCGATACCAGCGACTACACGGTAAATGAAATGCTTCGGATATGCATGAGAGACTTTCTCGACGATCAGGGGCAAGTGGATTTCTCGTCTCCTGATTTTGTATCTTTTCTCGACATATTGGGTCAGATCCACGACGAAGGGGAAAACACACAGGAAGCGAGCGAATGGGCAATGTCGATAGGCGTGAGGCCCAATTTACTCATGCTGGAGATACCATATACCGATTACGGCGGCGATGCATGCGCCATACTCCAAGCGCCGACCATGCACGGATTTCGCAAGCTGTACAAGCCGGAAGTACAGCTTGGCGTTCCCGCAAAGGCTGCAAACCCGGAGCTTTCCGAGGAGTTCATTTGCCTTGCGCTCAGCGAGGAGATAGGCCTTGGATATAACGAGTGTTTCTCAACCGTGCCAAGCCTGTTAGACAGGCTCTTTGAAGAGAAGATAGCGAAATACAACGAGCAAGGCGCGTATTCGTTTGGTGAAAAGGAGTATGCTGTTCCAAGCGAAGAATACCTCACGAGGCTGCACGCGTTGCTGCGTGAGGTGGAAGAACCGATGCCCTTTGTGGACGATCAGGTGATCGCCTTCATCATGGAGGCGCTCCCGGCCCTGTACGACGGAACAGCCACCGCGGAGCAGACCGCACAAAAGATCGAACAGCGCGCATTTTTTTACCTGAACGAATAAAGCGAGAACCGGATTCATTCCACGTCCCGAGCGGGGTTTCTATGGGGCCACTGACCCCTTGGAAACCCCTTCAATCCATAATGAAGACAGCCGGTCCCCGCAATTGTTCAGGCAACGCGCATCCGTTGTTCATCCCGCCGTCACATCGGGGTTATATGATCTGCATGTTGCAAGACGCAAAAGCCCATGATAGAGTTACGATGAGGTGAGCGCGTTGGCCAGGCTGTTGGTTGTCGACGACGAGCAGAAGATCCGGGAGTTGATCCTGAAATACGCGAAGTTCGAAGGCCATACCGCCGTGACCGCGTCGGACGGCATGGAGGCTGTGGAAATGGCGCGCGGCGAAGCGTTTGACCTGATCGTCATGGACGTGATGATGCCGGAGTTGGACGGCTTTTCGGCCGTGAAGGAAATCCGCAAGCAGTCCGACGTGCCCGTGCTGATGCTCTCCGCCCGCGGTGAGGAGTACGACAAGATCCACGGGTTCGAGCTGGGTGTCGACGACTACGTCGTTAAACCGTTTTCGCCAAAGGAACTGATGATGCGCGTCGACGCGATCCTAAAGCGCGCCGGCACGAAGCCGGACGCACGGCGCGAGGTCTGGCGCCGCGACGGGCTTGTCGCGGACATCACCGCGCGAACGGTCACCGTCGACGGCGAGCCGGTCTCGATGTCGCCGAAGGAATACGAGCTGTTTTTCTATATGCTCAAGAACCGAAACATCGCGCTGACCCGCGAGCGGCTGATCGAGGAGGTCTGGGGATACGACTTTCTGGGCGAGGACCGCACGCTGGACACCCATGTCAAGCTGCTGCGCAAGTCGCTCGGCCCGTACGCCGGCCTGATCGTCACGCTACGCGGCCTCGGCTACCGGTTCGAGGGCTGAGCATGCGCATCAAAGTCAAAATTTTCGCCTATCTGCTGATCTTCTGCGCGCTGTTGATCGGCCTATTGTGGCTGTTTCAGGTCGTTTTCCTGGACGACATTTACAAGGCAATCAAGGTTGCCGAGATCAAAAGCGATATGAAGCAACTGACGGAGAACTTGGGCGGCGAGAACCTGATTCAGCTGGCCGCGCATATGGTCAGCACACAGGACATCACCGTGGAAATCCACGGCAGCAAATCCGGCCAGGCACTCTACACAACCGCGCAGACCGTGCAGGGCAAGCAGCGCATCTCCGACTTTGAAAGGGCGCGGCTGTTCCTCAAAGCCTACGATAACGGCGGCGAATACCTCGAATACCCACAAAGCGGAACCGCGGAGGCCGATCCGTTCAGCGCGCTGTTCTCGGCCTATCAGCGCTTGCCGGAAGATATCCTGTACAGCCGCATTGTGCCGCGCGAAAACGAGGATTTCTTTATCATCCTGCGGGCGACGGTCACGCCGGTCGGCGCGACCGTCAACACGCTGCGGATCGAGCTGTATTTCATTACCGGCTTCATGATCATTTTCTCGGTGCTGATCGCGAGCCTGATCGCCCGGCACGTGTCAAAGCCGATCGTCACGCTCAACCGCGCGGCGAAGGTTCTCGCGACGGGCGACTACGACACCGTGTTCGACGCGAACGGATACCGCGAGATTGACGAACTGTCGGGCACGTTAAACCAGGCCGCCCGCGAACTTGGCAAGGTGGAAGGGCTGCGGCGCGAGCTGATCGCCAACATATCGCACGACCTTCGGACGCCGCTGACGATGATCACGGGATACGCCGAGGCAATGCGCGACCTGCCGGGCGAAAACAACGCCGAGAATGCGCAGGTGATCGTCGACGAGGGCAAGCGCCTCACGACACTGGTGAACGACGTGCTGGACATCTCCAAGCTGCAGGCGGGCGCGCAGCGGCTGGAGCCCGCACGGTTTTGTCTGACCGAGAGCCTGCGGGCGACGATCCTGCGCCTCGCGGAGTTCACGCGCAGCGAAGGGTATACGATCGCCTTTGAGGCCTGCGAAAATGTCGAAGTGTCGGCCGACGAAGTCAAGATCATGCAGGCGTTCTACAACCTGCTGACCAACGCGATCCAGTTTACCGGCGAGAACAGGACCGTCACGGTGCGGCAGACCGCGACCCCGGACGCGGTGCGCGTCGAGGTTTCGGATTCCGGCAAGGGCATCAGCGACGAAGACCTTCCGTACATTTGGGACCGATACTACCGCACCGGGCAGAAGCACAAGCGCGCGGCCGTCGGCACGGGCATCGGGCTGTCGATCGTCAAGACGATCATGGAAATGCACGGCGCGGCCTATGGCGTTGACACGCAAAAGGATCTGGGCACAACGTTCTGGTTTGTGTTGAAGCGGTAGGAAACCAGCATGCTTTCTTGAGGACGCTACCTTAAGAAATCCTCCCGACACGGCGTAAACACATCGACCAGGCACCCGTCCTCGAGGCACACCGTGCCGTGCGTCGTGCCCGGCGCGAAGCGGATGCTGTCGCCCGCGCCGACGTCGCGTGTCACGCAGTCGTTGGTGAAGCGGAACCGCCCGGACACAATATAGGTCACCTGATCGTGCGGGTGGCTGTGCGGCGCGCCTTCGGCATCCTTCAAAAACCGCATCTCCACCGCCATGATCGCGTCGGAATGCGCAAGCACCCGGCGCGTTGCGCCTGCCGCCACCGGCGTCGCGGGCGCGTCCGCCCAGAAAACAAAAGTATCCGCCATACACATTCTCCTTCATTTATTGTAACAATCGCGACGCAGCAACCGCGGCATCCCGCCCATTATACGACAGGCGCGGCCCCGGAATCAATCGGCAGACCGTAAATCGACAGTTTTCGTTCCTTTGAACAAATAGTATTTGATTTCCAATCGTTACTGTCGTATACTACTTGCAGTCTGGCTATTGCTACAAAAGGATGAACCGCAAATGAGGCGTTGGCTCGCTGGCATATTGTTTCTGCTGACTCTGCTATCGGCGCTGCCCGCGCCGGCGTTGTCGCGCGACCAAGAAACGTTGGGGCAGGACGGGATGGTGGGCGTATACATCGCCGACTATAAAAGCCTGCCGGGCGTGACACAGGAGGACATCAGCGCCATCGAGGCGCTCCAGGCCTCCGGCAAACGGTTCACCTTCGGCGCGCTCGTCAGCAACGAGGCGTTCCAGTACCAGGACGGTTCGATGGGCGGGTTCGCTTACAACCTTTGCCAAATGATGACCGAGATGTTCGGCATCCCGTTTG
>JAVBOQ010000091.1:0-6255 GCA_031550455.1 Eubacteriales bacterium | reverse complement strand
CCCCCCCCCCCCCCCCCCCCACCTCCCGCATCCCTTCGTCCCTCTCGTCCCCTACTTCAAAAACTTCGACATCATGAACCCTGTCAGGCCGTCGACGCGGACGTGATACCACGCGCCGTCGATCGTGACGCCGAGCACCTCGACGACAGTGCCGTTGTAGTAGCGGCCAAGTGAGCGAGCCTTGTCGGACGGGGTTTCGCGCAGGTTCAGGCGTGCTGCCGTTTTCTGGTTGTAGACGGTTTTCTTCGGGATCGCCGAGCGGACGTAGCTCGCGGCGGCGCCGAAGGCGAGGTAATCGGTCTGCATGTAGCCGTACATGCTGCCGATGCGGACAAAGGCCCAGCCGGGCACATTCGGATAGCTGCGGATCTCGACCTGGACGCCGCTGTAGTATTTGGCGATCGAATTGCCCTTCTGGCCGTTCGGGCCGACGGACACGCGCAGGTTGAGCCGATCGGACGGGTTCGGGTTGTTGACGACCGCGTAGGACGACACCGGCCCGGGCTGCGGCTGCGGCGCGGGCGCGGGCGTCGGGTTGTAGCCGGACAGGCTCAGAAAATTGGCCTGCATGTACCCGATTTTGCCGTCGACCGTGACATGCCACCAGGAGTTCGCGACGCCCCACACCTGCACGGGCGTACCGTTTTCATATCGGCCGAGGATCGCCGCGGAGGTGTTCGGGTTTTCGCGCAGGTTCAGCTTGTCGCCCGGTTTCTGGTTGATGACATAGGCGGTCGGGATCGCGGAGGCGACGGAACCCGGCGGTGCGTTGATGGCGAGGAACTCAGCCTGCATGAACCCGGCGGCGTTGCCGATGTGTACCTGTACCCAGCCGTTGCCAAAGTACTGGTCGATCGCCACCTGGACGCCGTTGTAGTATTTGCCCTGCGTCGCGGACGCGATCGTCGTCTGCGTGCGCAGGTTCAGCCGATCGGCGGGGTTTGGGTTGTTGACGATTCCAAAGTCGGCCAGCGCGGCGGCCGAGGGCAGACAGACGAGCAGCGCGAACGCGGCGCACAGCGCCTTGAGCCGGTTGTTCCTCAATAGCCCGGAGCGCATCGGGCATCCCCCTTTGTTAGGGCGACACGCGTTGCGCGGTGCCGCCTATTTTTTTCCTGCACAATAGACGTGTATCTATGCGCCGTTGTTCCATGGACGCCGCATTCTTTTTCTTTCGCAAAACCGGACTGTCGTTTCCCGTCGAAACCATGGTGTTTTGCCGGATTATGTAGAATGAATTATATATATAATGAATTGACAACAATACATTGAGATGCTAGGATTTTGTTAACAAAATCTGGGAGGTATCGAGATGAATCGAGCGACAAAACGGTGCGTGTTGTTCGCGCTGATCAGCCTGATGCTGATCGTGGACGGCGTCGCGCTGGCGAACGGCCAGACGCCCGGGCATAACGTGGACTTTTCATTGCCCGCGGAAACCGCGGAGGTCAACCAGTTCGAGCCGTCCGAAATTCACATGAACGGCACCGGCGGCATCCTGTACGCCGTCAACTTCGGCAACGGCATCTGGCGTATCGGCAACTGCCGCGAATGGGTGAACCTCCGGGCGGATCCTTCGACAAAAAACCCGCCGCTCGGGCGGGTGTATCTGCGCGACGCGGTGACAATCCTTGGCTGGAATCAGGACAAAAGCTGGGCGCGCGTCGCGGTCGGCGGCATGACGGGCTGGGTGTTTGGGAAGTTTGTCGTCCGGTGACGCGGCCTTCTATACGTCTCGGTTGTAGATCGGCTGCACGTATTTCTTGCCGGGCAGCATGATGAACAGCACGGCGAGCAGGTTCAGCGACATGAAGATCGACAGCACGAGCCGCTCGCCGGTGATATCGGACAGGCCGCCCGCGATCAGTTGGCCCAAGCATGTGCCGAGGGTGCAGATCATCTGGAACGTGCCGTTGAACCGGCCGCGGTATTCGTTGGGCACATAGCTCTGCGTCGCCGCGGTGCGGATGTTGTACGTCGTCACCTGCAGCAGGCCGGACAGCATGCACAGCAGGAACATCGGCGTGATCGGGAAGATGAACATCATCGCCAGCGGCGCGTAGGACGAGAACAGGTAGCCGACCTCGACGACGCTGATGACGATGTACACCGCCACCGCGATCATGAATTTTTTCTCGGTCGGGTACTTGAACCGGTATTGCAAAAATCCGCCGACGATCTGCCCGATGATGCCGCCCGCCATGACGTGGGTGAAGCTGAGCATGCCAAGGTGCGGCGTGCTCTTGAAATAGGGCATGACGACCGTAGCCGACGCCGCGAAGGCGAACATGTTGATGAAGAAAAACGCCGTGATGAACTGCAGGCCCTTCTCCGCGCGGATGTAGTTGAGGCCGTCCATGAATTCCTTTTCAAACCGCTTGACGGAGAACCGCGCCGCGCCGGTCTTGACCTGATCCTCGTGCGTCTTGATCTGCGTTTCGCAGCACGCGGCGACGAAGTAGGTACAGGCGTTGAACAGGAACACCCACTCCAGCCCGATGTGGTTGTCGTACAGGAACGAAACGCCCAGCACCATCACCGCCGTGAACGGGTAGATCGTGCTGGAAATCGAGTACGCCTTACGGTAGTTGCCGGCGGTGATCAGTTGCGGGTACAGGCTTTCGTACGCGACCTTGTACACGCCGTCGATGCCGCCGATGACCACCGCGAGGAACAGAAACAGCGGGTAGAAAAACAGGCCGTTATACAATAGAAAAAACACGCCGATATAGATGCAGGCTGAGATGAAATCCAGCGAATAGATGACCTTCGTGCGCGAATAATTGTCCATGTACGGCCCGGCGATCATCGGCAGGAAAATCTTCGGCAGGCTGTTGGCGACCATGAACGTCGCGAACAGGAACGTCGATTGTGTCTTGTCGAGTACAACCAGCCCGATCGCGACCATCCCGGCGGTGCTGCCCAGCAGCGACACGACCGTTCCAATCGTGATAATTGTGAAATTTTTTGTCCAAAGTCGGTTCTTGGGCATAATCTCTTTCACCTGTGTGCTCATAGCCGTTATTGTACGCTATGGCTTGTTTTTTTGCAATGAGGAAACGATGAGAATCCGGCGAGAAAGCGTTAACAAGAGCTTCCGCCCCGCCAAAACGCCTCCGCCCGTTGCCGGATCTCCTGCGCGCCGCGCACCACCGCCGCCTCGCCCCACCAGGGCGGCATTAACGACGCCCAATCGCCCGAGAGGAACCGGTCGTCAATCAGCAGCGCGACGCCCCGGTCCGCTTCGGAGCGGATCACGCGGCCCACCGCCTGCAGCACCTTGTTCATGCCGGGATACCGGTAGGCGTGCGCAAACCCGTCCGACAACGCGCCCTGATAGTATGCCCGGAGCAATTCACGCTCCGGGCCGATCTGCGGCAGCCCGACGCCGACGATCACGGCGCCCGACAGCCGGTCGCCCGGCAGGTCGACGCCCTCCGAAAACACGCCGCCCAGCACAATCATGCCGACAAGCGCGCCGTCGCTTCTCGGCGTGAACGCCGCGAGATACGCCGCGCGTTCCGCCTCGCCCATGCCGCCGCGCTGGACATGCAGCGTGACGCCCTCCGCGCCGCGCGCCTCGATTTCCGCTTGCACGCGCCGCAAATACGCGTAGGACGGAAAGCACACGATGTAGCAGCCCGGTTTCGCGGAGGCCAGCGCCAGGATCGCGTCCGCGACACGCGCGGCGGTGCGCTCCCGCGCCTGATACCGCGTCGAAACCGGCAGCCGCAGCACCAGCAGGTTCTCCTCGGGAAACGGCGACGGAAGCGACAGCAGCGCGTCGCCTTCCGCGCCGCCGATCGCGTCGCGAAACGCGGACAGCGGCGTTAACGTCGCCGAGAAGAACACGGAGCCGCGCAGTTTCTTTGTCACGTCGCGCAGGTGCGGCGCGGGATCGAGGCACATCAGCGTCGCGGTTGTGTGCTTGCCGTTCTTTTCGGTCAGCAGCGCGTAGGTGTCGTCAAACCGGTCGGCGGCCGCCGACGCCATCAGCAGCGCGCGCGGCAGGTCGCCGAGCGGCGCGCGCGACACGGCCTCGAGCGCCTCGTCGGTGCAGACGGTCAAAAGCTGCGGAAGGTCCTCGGGCAGCCCGCGCGCTGCGCCTTCTTCGCGCGCCTCGACCCAGCCGATCAGCTTGGTCAGCGCCTTGTAAAGCTGCGATTTTCTGCCCAGCGCTTTGCCGGCCGCGCGCCTCGCCTCGCGCAGCGCCTCGCTGCCGAGCGACGCCGACAGCATCGACCGCGCCCGGTCGGGCAGATTGTGCGCCTCGTCGACCAGCAGCGTCACGTTCGTCGTGAACTGGAAAATCCGTTTGATCCGCACCGCCGGGTCAAACGCGTAGTTGTAGTCGCAGACGACCGCGTCCGCCTCCTCGCACAGCGTCAGCGCAAACTCGAACGGGCAGACCGTGTGCGCCTCCGCGACCGCGCGCACCGCCTCCCGCGACCAGTCGTCCGACAGCCGCATGTCGCCCAGCGCGCCGGACAGACGGTCGAAGAAGCCGATGGCGTACGGGCAGGCGAGGAGGTCGCAGCGGGGAGGGGAGGAAGGACGCTGGAGGCTTTCAGCCTCCAGACCTCTGACCAAAGGGATTTCATCCCTTTGGCATCCCATGTTCCGCCCTTCGGGCGGGGTGGAGGGGGCCATGTTTGTTGCGTCTGCGATTTTTTCATTTTCCGCAACAGCGTTGGTATCGGACGGGTTTTCTTCCCCTATACCACTCGAAACCCCGCCCCAAGCAGGGTTTCCAAAGGGGTTTAACCCCTTTGGCGGAGGTCCAGGAGGCGGATCCTCCTGGCGTCCCCCGTCCATCGACGGACCCTCCTGGCGTTCCCCGTCCCACAAACATACTTTTTCTCTCGCGGTCAGCGTCAATACGCGTAGCCGGAGGCCTTGCCCGCGCATACGCTGAAGTGCGGTGGCGGCATTTTCCTGCGCGGTCGTGCGCGCTGTCAAATAATAAATTTGTCCGGTCATCCCCTCGCCGAGCGCTTTCAGCGCAGGAAACAGCGCCGCCGCCGTTTTGCCCGTCCCGGTTGGCGCTTGTGCGAACAGGCGCTTTTTCTGTTTGACCGCGGCGAACACATGGACGGCCATTTCGCGCTGGCCGACGCGGTACGCGCCGAACGGAAACGGCAGCGCGCGCACCGACGCGTCGCGCAGCGCGCGCCAGCGCAGCCTGTCGTCGAGCATCGCGAGGTACGGCGCGGTGAACGCTTCAAACAGCGCGGCAAGCGCGCCGCGCGACAGCTTTTCCTCAAACGAGGCGGCCTCTCCGCCGTCGCGCCGCACATACAGCACGCGGACAATGGCCGTTTCGAGTTCCAACAGGTACGCGTAGCACACTGCCTGCGCGCGGTGGACGGGCAGCGCCTCCTCCGGCGGCGGGCCGGACGGCGCGAGCTTGATTTCCTCAATGACCGGGACGCCGTCCCGTTCGTACAGAAGGTCGATCCGGCCCAGGACGGTCAGCAGCGCCCGCTCGCTCCGGACGGCGCCGCGCACCGACACCTCCGCGCGCGCGTCCGGCATCGACCGCTGCCGCGCCTGGTGCGACAGCGTGCCCTCGCGCATCCGGGAAAGTGACGAGCCGGGCGTCAAGTCGCCCGACTGCAACGAGAACTCGACGATCGAACGGACGGACGCGGAACAGCGGACAAGCGCCTCTTCCAAAACGCCGCCACCCATTTGATCGGCCGACACCTTGCCATCCCCCGCCCCCGTGAGGGCAAGCGGGGTTTCCAAAGGGACACTGTCCCTTTGGTCAGGGGTCCGGGGGCTGAAAGCCCCCGGCGTTTCCTCCGCCGCCTTCTCCCCGCCCCTCCGCTTCATGCCTCCTCCAGCATCTTCAGGAACGTTTCCTCGTCCACCACGGGCACGCCGAGCGCCTCGGCCTTCGCGCGCTTCGACCCGGCCGCCTCGCCCGCGACGACAAACGACGTTTTTGCGGACACGCTGCCCGCCGCTTTGCCGCCCGCGCGCTCGATCCGCTGTTCCGCCTCGGCGCGCGACAGTTTCGAAAGCGTGCCGGTGACGACGACGGTTTTCCCGGCGAGCGCGCCGCCGATCGCGCTTTCAAGCGGCGCGGGCAGCACGCCTGCCGACAGCAGCGCGTCCACCTCGGCGGCCTCCGCCGGGTCGGCGAAAAACTCGACGATGTTCTGCGCGATGACGCCGCCGATCTCCGGAACGGTCGTCAGATCGTCTGTGGCAGCGCTCCGCAGCGCTTCGAGCGAACCGAACCGCTTCGCG
>JAVBOQ010000205.1:0-8957 GCA_031550455.1 Eubacteriales bacterium | reverse complement strand
TCACACGCTTCCCTCGCTCACGCGCTCATATACCCCTTGACTTGCTTCCCGGTGAACATCGCCTTGCCGTAGTCGATGTCGCCCTCCATCGCGCGGCCCGCGCCGAGCACGACGCACGACTGCGGGTCTTCGGCCAGACGGCACGGCACCTTTAAGTGTTTCGTCAGCGCTTCGGACAGGCCGAACAGCAGCGCGCCCGCGCCGATCAGCGTGATGCCGTGGTCGAATATATCCGCCGCAAGTTCCGGCGGCGTGCGTTCCAACACGGCGTGCACCTGCTCGACAAGCGCCTGCACCGGCTCCTCGAGCGCCTCGAAGATTTCGTCGGAATGCACGCGCAATGTCTTCGGCAGTCCGGACACGAGGTTGCGCCCGGTGACGTCCATATACAGCTTCTCGGTGCGCTGCACCGCCGCGCCGATCGTCAGCTTCAGTTCCTCCGCCGTGCGCTCGCCGACCATCAGGTTGTGCTTGCGGCGCAGGAAGCGGATGATCGTCTCGTCGAACTGATCGCCGCCGGTTTTCAGCGCGCTGCGGACGATCGCCCGCTCAAGCGACACCACGGCGATGTCGGTAACGCCGCCGCCGATGTCGACGATCATGCTGCCATACGGCCCGGTGACGTCAAGTCCCGCGCCAAGCGCGCCCGCGACCGACGAATCCATCAGTTGCGCGCGGCGCGCGCCGGCGTCGAGCATCGCGTCGATCACCGAGCGCTTTTCGACGTCCGTGACGCCGCTGGGTACACACACGACCGCGCGCGGGCGGAACAGCACCCGCTTGCCGATCGCCTTGTGGATGAAATACCGAAGCATCCGCTCGGTGATGTCGAAATCCTCGACAGACCCGTCGCGGAGCGGCCGGATGACCAGAATATGGTTCGGCGTTCTGCCCTGCATCCGCTTGACATCGTCGCCGACGGCCAGGATGTTCCGCGTGTTGCGATCCACCGCGACCATCGCGGGTTCGCGCAGCACAACGCCGCGTCCTTTCATGTAGATCAGAACCGATGCGGTACCAAGATCGATCCCGATGTCTTCACGCCCCAGCATGCGCTTCACCTCTCCTGTACAAAAAACGAATACACCGTCTTAATTATTACATTCTACGTCGAAAATGAAAATCCTTCCTTAACAAAAATTTATTTTTTTGCCATAGTTTTCATTTCTTCGACATGTTTGTACTTTTCTCGCGTGGCAATACCGCCGCGAAGATGCCTTTCAGCCTTGTTAAACTCCAAAACCTGTCGAACATCCAGGTACAGCGACCCGTCCAGCTTGAGCAGGCGGTCGCCCATTTCCTTGTGTACCGTTGATTTGCTGATCCGAAACAATTTAGCCGCTTCGCGCACTGTCGACCTCGTTTCGACAATGTGCTCGGCAACTTTCAATGCGCGCAGTTCGATCGCGTCCCGCATCCTTGTCCCCTCCTCGCATTCCGGCGTTTGCGCCAGCATATGCGGCCGGAGCGGAACCATTGACAGCGAAGGAGACAATAGGAGGATAAAGGAAGAGAACGGTGTCTTTTCAGCTATGTTTGCGGCACAAGCAGGGATGTCGGAACGGTGGAAAGCAAAAGAGGGGCGGGGGAAGGAAGGGACGCCAAAGGGCTCTGCCCTTTGGAATCCTGCTTAAGGGCCATTGGCCCTTAAGAATCCCTTCTTGGGGTTGGTGATCAATAAAATCCATCCCGCCGTGAGGCGAAGCAGGGGTTCCAAAGGGGCTGGGCCTTGGGCAGGGTCTGGGGCGGAGTTCCAGCGTTCCCGCCCAATCGAGGCAGCCCCTTTATACGCTCCACCCGCTTACGGCCGCTTCGGCGCTTTGCAGGTCGGGCACGCCAGCAGGTTTTTGTATTTCTTGTCGCCAAGCTCCGCGTAGGTGAACGACTTCATATACTTGTAATTCTTCTCCGCGATATCCGGGCACTTCTGCTCGGTGTGGTAATACTTGCCGCCGTCATCGTTATGCCACAGCTTCGTCTTGGGGTTAACCGTAGGCGCGGGTGTCGGCGAGTTGGAAACCGTCTGTTCCGTGTCGCCCGAGACTTCGGAAACCGTCGTATCCTGCAGCGGGATGCCGGTGCGCATCGTCGCCGGATCGACATACCACGTGCCGTCAATCAGGAACACGATCGCATCATATTTGTTCCGCAGCGTTTCCTTCTTGTTGCTTTTCGTGATGTCCGCGATGACCGTCAGCGTTGCCGAATCGGCCGCCGCGCCCTGCGCCTCGGCGGAAATCTGCCAACTGTTGAGCTGCAGGTTCGTGTAGTCAAAGTAGAGCTGCATGTACACCGGCGACATCGTCACGGACTTTCGCCAGCTCGGCGTCGTGTACAGCACCATTTCTTCCCAGTTCTGGCTCTGCCATGTCTCAAGGAACCTTTCGAGCGCCTCCTGCGCCGGGCCGCCGTTGCCGCGCGGCGCTTCCGTCGCGCCGGGAACCGCCTGGTCGGGATTCGGGGACGGCAGCGTCGGGATGCCGCCTCCCTGCGGCACCTGCGTCGCGCCGGCCGCGATCTCGCCCGCGGTCAGCCGGATCGGCGCGGTCGGCGACGGATTGGCAAGCGGCGCGCCGCCGCTGTTTCCGTTTTCGCCGCCGCTGTTGTTCGCGTTATTTCCATTGTTCTCATTGTTTCCGCCGGTCGTGTTCTGCGTCTGCGTCCCTTCGCCGTACACGCGGTAGCCGGTCTCCTTCGGCGTGATGTCGATCAGCGAAATCAGCGCGACGACGGACAAAACGGCCAGCACGCCGCTGATGAACGATCTGCCTTTGACCTCAAAACAATTGAGCGCCCACATCGCCACGATGGAAATCAGCGTCACGCCGACGAAAATCCACAAAAGCGCGGGGATTAGGATGCCAAGCAGCCCGCAAAGCGGCGCGACGATGAACAGCAGCGTGAGAATCACCGTATCGCCGGCCGGCCGCGCCGCGTAGGCCTCGGCGGGCCTCCGCGCAACGCCGGCCTTGCGCGGCGGCGCGTACCGCTGCTGCTGCTGCGCGGGCCTCCCTCCGCCCCGGTACCCGGGTGTGCTTGTATACTGATTGCGGCTTGCCATGCATGCACCTCTTTGATCGCCTTGGATATGCCGCGCGAAAGCACGGCTGCCTATAGTACGAAACGGCGGCGGTTTTCCTTCCCGCCGTTCCGCTAACAATGTTATCCGTCTGTAACTTTACTGCACCACGACGACCGTCACGCCGGGCAAAAGGCTGCGCAGCGCTTCCGACACGCTGAAGCCGCCGCGCGTTCCCGACGCGCCGAGCACGATGCACTCAACGGCGTTTTTTCGCGCAAAATCGACAATCGTACCTTTGATATCGTCGGACCTGAGCATGTCCATCTCCGCGCCGAACTCGCGCGAAATCCGGTACAGGTATTCCAGCGCCTCGCCGTCGCTGCCAACGCCGAGCAGCTTTTCGCCGCCGCGCGCGACATGCACGACGCTCAGGCCGGCGCCTCCGGAAAGCGCCGCGCCTTCACGGATCAGCCGCTCGCAAGTCTTGTGTACGGTTCCGCCGACCATCGGCCGCCTGGGTACGTTCGGCAGGGCAGATCCTTCCGGGCTCAGTGCGCAATGCGCCCGATGATGTCGTTGCCGTGCGCCTGCGCGCGCACCGCCCGGCCGGGCGAAAGCGCCGGGAACCTCAGCCGCGCGTCCCAGTACAGCAGCCGGTCGTCCTCAGGTTCTTCGAGGTTGCCGACATTGACGATCACCGCGATGAAGTTGATGCCGTCGCGGAACGTCAGCCCCTCGTCGACACGCGTCAGCACGCCTTCGACGGTTCTCGACAGGCCGCGGTGAATCTCGCGCAGATATTTTCGATAGCAGAGCAGCGGCGACAGCTTCATGCCCCAGAAAAACAGGATCAGCGCGCCCCACAGGAGCGTGACGCCGATCGTCAGCATCTGGCTCGCCTGTTCGTTCGGGTTGTGCATATGCGTCGCGTCCCGCCAGATCAGCGAGAAGATCACCAGCGCCGCCGCGACCGCGGTCATGAACAAAAATACGATCAGCACGCGTCGGATCCGCGCGCGGTTCGCGTCCGCCTCCGCCTGCCCGTGCAGCATCGGAATGTCAACTCCCGGCATGTCGTTCCTCCATCGTCCGCAAATGACCCTATTTGGCCACGGTCAGTATAGCATACTCCGATGCGATCCGCAAAGCAATATAGTGAAAATTCACAATTTTCTCTCAAATCGCACCGCACCTTGCTCGAACACGAGCGTGCCGGTGCTGCCGACGACACGCTTTTCGGCAAGCAGGCGCTTGATCAGCGGGGCCGTCAGCGCCGGGCCGCCGGCCTTCTGCGCCGCGTCTTTCCAGATCGTGAACCTGCATCCGTCGCGGAACCGCGCACAATAGAACCCCTTGCTGTTCTCCATGACGCCGCCTTCGCCGCAGAGCGGGCAGACCGCGCCGACATCCCGGACGGCGGCCTTTGCCCGCGCGCCTTTCGCGCCGCG
The DNA here is from genome assembly GCA_031550455.1 of Eubacteriales bacterium. GTDB lineage: Bacteria > Bacillota > Clostridia > Christensenellales > Aristaeellaceae > Avichristensenella. The sequence goes on along the minus strand of JAVBOQ010000205.1, from coordinate 4,487 downwards.
CTTCCCGCGCCCTTCTTCCTTATCAAAGGCGACGTCGCCCGGCGCGGCCTTCGCCGCGTCACACAGCGCGGCCGACAGCCGCCGGATGCCGGACAGGAACCGGTCCGGCGACATCCCGCCGGACGCGATGTCGGAAAGCGCTTTCTCCCACCGCCCGGTCGTTTCCGGCGACGCGACGTCGTCCGGCGCGACCCGGATCAGCTTGACGCCCTTGTCCGTCGCCAGAATCGTTCGGCCCTTCCGCTCGGCGTATCCGACCGCGAGCAGCCGCTCGATCGTCGCCGCGCGCGTCGCGGGCGTGCCGAGCCCGCCTTTTTTCATCGCCTCGCGCAGTTCCTCGTCCTCGATTTCGCGCCCGGCATGTTCCATCGCGGCCAGCAGCGACGCGTCCGTGTGCGGCGCGGGCGGCTTTGTTTTGTCCTGCTTCACCGTGGCCTTCTGAACGGTTCTGCGATCGCCTTCCGAAAGGTTCGGCAGCGGCTGCGCGTCTTCTTCCTTGTCCGGCTTTTCCTTGCCGACGCCTTCGTAGACCGCTTTCCAGCCGGTCTGGCGCACCGCGCGGCCCAGGCTTTCGAACGCCTCGCCTTCCGCCCGCGTTTTGACGCGCACCGCGTCGTACACATAGTCCGGGTAGAACGCGGCGAGGAGCCGCCGCGCGACCAGGTCGTACAGCGCCTTCGCGTCCGGCGGCAACTTGTCCAAATCCGCCTTTTTGTCGGTCGGGATGATCGCGTGATGGTCGGTGACCTTCGCGTCGTCGAACACGCGGCGGATCATCGGCAGCTTCCCGTCCCGGATCACGGGCGTGGTCAGCCGCGCGTACGCCTCCGGCAGCCCCTGTACCGCCTTGAGCGTTTTCCCCGCCATGTCGCGCGGCAGGTGGCGGCTGTCGGTGCGCGGATAGGTCAGCAGCTTGTGCTCTTCGTAGAGCTTTTGCGCGACCGACAGCGTTTTTTGCGCCGTGTACCCGAGCAACCGGTTCGCGTCGCGCTGCAGCGACGTCAGGTCGTACAGGTACGGCGGCCATTCCTTTTTTTCTTCGCGCGTCACCGATTCGACGACCGCGGGCTTCCCGCGCACCTTGTCAGCGACCGCCTGCGCCGATTCCGCCGAGTAAAGCCGCTTCTCTCGCGTCGCCTCGTTGAGCCACAGCCCCTCGTAATCGCCGAAACCGGCCGTCACCGTCCAGTAATCGCGCGGCGCAAACGCCTCGATCTCCAGCCTTCTGCGCACCAGCAGCTTGAGCGTCGGCGTCTGCACGCGCCCGATCGACAAAAGCGCCCCGTACCGGACCGTGAACGCGCGGCTCGCGTTCATGCCGACGAGCCAGTCGGCCTCCGACCGGCAGCGCGCGCTTTCATAGAGCGCGTCGTACTCCGCGGACGGCTTTAACGACGCGAACCCTTCGCAGATCGCCTGGTCGGTCATGCTGGAGATCCATAGCCGCCGCACAGGCTTCGCGCAGCCCGCCATTTGCAGGATGTACCGGAAGATCAGCTCGCCCTCGCGCCCGGCGTCGGTCGCGCAGACGATGTCGCGGCAATCGGCGGCCCGCATCAGCTTTCGGATGACGCCGAACTGCGCCTTTGTCTTGGGCAGAATCTTCAGCGGGATCGTCTCCGGCAGGATCGGCAGCGCCTCCGCGCGCCACTGCTTCCATTTCGCGTCGATCTCGTCCGGTTCGCACAGTGACACCAGATGCCCGACCGCCCACGTCACGCAATACGCGCCGCCCGACAGGCACCCTTCGCCCCTGTCGCGGCAGCCGAGCACCCTGGCGATGTCCCGGCCAACCGATGGCTTTTCCGCGACGACCAGTGTATACACGCGCGCCTCAGCGGCAGGCCGCGCACGCAGCGCAGCCGCCTTCGCCGGTTTCGCGCAGGCTCGCGGGCAGCGCGTCGCCGACGGACTTCATCGCGTCGATCATCTGGTCGGCGTCGATCGGCGCGCGGAGTCCGGCCAGCGCGAGGTCCGCCGCGACGAACGCGATGGCGACGCCGGCCGTGTTTCTGTACACGCACGGCACCTCGACCAGCCCGCCCACCGGGTCGCAGACGAGCCCGAGCGTGTTCATCAGCGCGAACGCGCACGCGTCCGAGGCCTGGCGCGGCGTACCGCCGGAAAGCTCCACCAGCGCGCTCGCGGCCATCGCCGCAGCGCTGCCGCACTCGGCCTGGCACCCGCCTTCCGCGCCGGACAGCGTCGCGCGCCTCGCGATCACGCGGCCGACGGCCGCCGCCGTAAACAGCGCGTCGACAAGCTGATCGTCATCATACCCGCGCCGCTGCTGCGCGGTCAGAAGCGCGGCGGGCAGGATGCCGCACGCGCCGGCGGTCGGCGCGGCGACGATCCTGCCCATGCACGCGTTGCACTCCGCCACCGCCAGCGCCTTGGCGATCGCGTCGCCGAGCGTTTCCCCGCCGACCGCGTTTTTCGCGTGCGCGGAAAGGAGCGCCGCCTGCCCGCCCGTCATGCCGGAAACGGAGCGGAGGCCGGGCCGCATCCCTTCCGCCACCGACTCGCGCATCACCGAAAGCATGGCGCGCATCTTCTCCACAACCGCGCCGATTTCGGCATGATCGTGCGCTGCTTGCTCCCTTTTCGCGAGTTCTCCGATTGAAATACCGCGCGCGCCTTCCACCAGCGCGGCAAGTGAATGCTCCGTCATCGCCTACCTCTTTTCCAGCAGCGTCACGCCGGTCACGCCGCGCAGGTGCGACAGCGCGCCGATTGTTTCCGTGTCCGGCAGCTCGTCCAATTCCAGCGCCATGATCGCGCGGCCGCCCTCTTCCTCGCGGAACATGCGCATCGTGCCGATGTTGACGCCCGCGAGCGCGAGCACGCTGGTCGCCTGGGCAATCGCCCCCGGCGCGTCGCGATGGCGGACAATCAGCGTGTTCTCCTCGCCGGAGAAGCTGACCTCCAGCCCGTCGACCGCCTGCACGCGGATCGCGCCGCCGCCGACGGACGCGCCCTGCAAAACGATCTGCCGCCCGCTGCCGCCCGTCGCGCGGATCACCAGCGTGTTCGGATGCGTATCGCGAAGCTGCACCGTCCGGAACGTATACGAAAGCCCTTCGGCCTCGGCGATCGACAGGCTGTCGCGCAGCCGCGCGTCGTCCACGTCAAAGTCGAGCAGCCCGCCGATCACCGCGCGGTCGGTGCCGTGCCCTTTCCATGTCTTGGCGAACGACCCGTGAAAACCGATCTCGGCGCTGACCGGCGCTTCGCCGAGCAGCCGCCTTGCCACGCGGCCGATGCGCGCCGCGCCCGCCGTATGCGAGCTGGACGGCCCGATCATCACCGGGCCGATGACCTCAAAAAGATCCATCCGGATCCCTCCAAACAACATAATCCGACTTCCCAGATTCGCCGGATCGCGCGCGTTTCCTTCTCTCATGAACCTCTAATCCGAATCAACTTGACACAAATCAGGCACAATGCCAAAATATCGACAAGATGGAGGTGACGGAATGTCTTTCCCGTGGCAATGGGTCACCGGCCCCGCAATCGGCGCCGCGATCGGTTACATCACCAACGACATCGCCGTGCGCATGATGTTCCGGCCGCACCGCGAAATGAAACTGTTCGGCATGCGCCTGCCTTTCACGCCCGGCATCATCCCGAAAGGAAAGCCGCGCCTGGCCGCCGCGATCCGCGACGTGCTGTCCGCCGAGATCCTGACGCCGGACGTGATGCAGGACGCGCTGCTGTCGGACGCGATGATCGCGAAGCTCGAATCCGCGGCCGACGCGGCCATCGCGGCCGCGCTCCGCGAGGAGCGGACGCCGCGCGCGCTGCTATCGACGCTTTTTGGCGAAGCGCCCGTCGCGTCGGTCGAGCGTGACGCGAAGCGCGCCGTCGGATTGTTTTTAATGGAAAAAATCATGGACAGCGGCCTGGAAAAGCAGATGGCCGCCTTCGCGGTCGCGGAGGCGCGCAAGAAGGTCGCGGGGTCGGCGGCCGCGGTGCTGACCGTTTTCTGGGACGACAAGCGAAGCGCGTCGCTTGAGGACAAGCTCTCCGCGGCGCTGCGCGAGATGCTCGCCACGCACGCGCCCGACCTTGTCGACGGCATGATCGACGCGGCCGTGCGCGACGCGATGGACAAGCCGGTCGGCGCGCTGCTTGAAAAAATCGGCGACAGGGCAGGTGACGCGCGCGCGTTCCTGGTCGCGCAGTACACCGCGTTCGTGCGAAAAGGCCTGGCCGGCGCGCTCCGGGCGGTCGACATCGGCGCGATCGTCGAAGCCAAGCTCAACGCCCTCGACATGGCGGAACTCGAAGGCCTGATCCTGCGCGTGATGAAAAAGGAACTGCGCGCCATCGTCTGGCTCGGCGGCCTGCTCGGCGCGGTCATCGGCGTGGCGAACGCGGTTTTGGCGAGGGTGTTGTGAGGGAGGACGGGCTAAGGAGGGACGGGGGGGGGGGGGGGGGCGCGGGGCCGCCCCAAATCAGCTGAAGCGCGTGAGCAAAACACACCA
>JAVBOQ010000285.1:0-5165 GCA_031550455.1 Eubacteriales bacterium | reverse complement strand
CATGATCGAGCACGAGCACATGGGCTGCAAGGTGGTGCTGACCCAGGACCTGGAAACCGCGCTTGACGGCGCAAGCTTTGTGTTTGTGCAGATCCGCGTGGGCAAGCTGCCCGCGCGCCACCTGGACGAGTCGATCCCGCTGCGTTTCGGCCTGATTGGCCAGGAGACGACCGGCATCGGCGGATTTTTCAAGGGCCTTCGGACGATCCCGGTGATGACGCACATCGCCGAACGGATCGAGGCGCTGTGCCCAAACGCGTGGCTGATCAACTTCTCCAACCCGTCCGGGATGGTCGCGGAAGCGCTGCTTCGGCACACGGGCGTCCGGATGCTGGGCCTTTGCAACGGGCCGATCAACATGATCTCGTCCGCCCGGCGCGCGGTGGGCGATGAAAACGCCGAGGTCGAAATGATCGGCCTGAACCATTTGAGCTGGATCACCTCGGTCAAAAGCCGCGGCGAGGAAAAAATCCGGGATCTGATCGAGAACGGCTATTCCGGCGCGCCGCCGGCGAACATCCCGAAGTCGGACTTCGACCGCGAATGCCTGCGCGCGGCCGGCGGCATCCCGAACAGCTATCTTTTGTACTATTACGATAGGGAAAAGCGGCTGGAACAGCAGCGGAAGGCCGAAAAGACGCGCGCGCAGGTCTGTATGGAAATCGAAGAGGACCTGCTTTCGATGTACGCGGACGAAGGGCTGTACGTCAAACCCGCGATGCTCGACAAGCGCGGCGGCCACCTGTATTCCGAAGCCGCCGTGTCGCTCGCTGAGGCGATTTACAACGACACCGGCGCGCGGCATGTTGTCAACGCACAAAACCGCGGCGCGATGCCGTGCCTCGAGCCGGACGAGGTCGCGGAGATCGCTTGCGCGGTCGGCAAGAACGGCGCGACGCCGCTGCCGGTCGCCTGCCCCGGGACACGGCACATGCACGGCCTGATCCGCGCGGTCAAGGCGTACGAACGGTACGCGGTTGAGGCCGCGCTGACAGGCGACCGGGACGCCGCGCTCGCCGCGCTGACGGTGCACCCGCTGATCGGCGACTTCACGCGCGCGCGCGATTGCTTCGATGCGCTGCTCGAGGCGCACAGGGCGTACCTGCCGAAGTTTTTTGCCGGAGGTGCGGCGCGTTGAGGCACATCATCGGCGTCGACGGCGGCAACACCAAGACCGACTACCTGCTGCACGACCTTTCCGGGCGGCTGGTTCGCCACCTCCGCGCGGGTACCTGCTCGCACGAAGCCCTCGGGTACGACGGCGCGCGGCGCGAGATCGGCGAGCGGACGCGAGCGCTGCTCGAAGCCGCCGGGCTTGGCGTGCCGGACATCGCGGCGGCCGTATTCGGACTGGCCGGCGTCGACCATGCGGGGCAAAAAGCCGAATTGACCCGCGCCGTGCATGCGCTTGGGTTTGAAAACAGCCTGGTGATGAACGATTCGTTTCTCGGCATCAAGGCGGGCAGTGAAACCGGCGTCGGCGTCTGCTCGATCAACGGCACCGGCACGGCGGCCGGCGGCATCGACGCGCGCGGCTGCTGGACGCAGGTCGGTGGCTACGGCGACACATCCGGCGACGAGGCGGGCGGTTCCTACATCGCCCGGCGCGCGGTGCGCGCGGCGTACGACGCGGCCTACCGGTTCGGCGAGCCGACGCTGCTTTTGGAAAAGGTGATGGCGCTGCTTGACTGTACCGATGTGAACGACCTGCACGAGCGCGTCGGCGCGAAATTCTACGAACACCGTCTGGTCGATACGCGGAAGGTCATCCGCGCGGTGTTTGACGCCTGCGACGCGGGCGACGCGGCCGCGCGCGGAATCGTGGAGGGCGTGGCGGACACGCTCGCGCGGAACGCGGCAGGCTGCGCGGTTCGGCTGTCGTTCGGCCCGGTCATCCCGGTCGTGTTGATCGGTTCCGTCTGGACGAAGGGCCGGTACGGGCCGATGATCGACCATTTCCGGATGCTGTTTGAGCGGTATTGCGGCCACGCGGCGGATTTGCGCATGCTCGAATCGCCGCCGGCCTCGGGCGCGGCGCTGTGGGCGATCGAACTGGCGGCGGGGAAGGTGCCGGAGAAGGCGGTACGGGAGCGGGTTTTGGGGGAGACGAGCGGGGTGTAGCGGGGATTTCCGCGATGGGGAGGAACGCCGGGACGCTGTCCCGGACCCTGCCAAAGGGGTTAAACCCCTTTGGAAACCCTGCTTTATTCCATTTAGTGGGGCGAAGACACGATGTTCAAAACAAAAGAACGCCGAGGGGCCTCCGCTCCTCCGGCGTTCTTTATTGCATATGCCTTACAGAATATCCACCCACGCGTCGACGGTCACCGCGTTGAACTCGTTAAGCTTGTTCAGGTACGAAATCGTGCCGCCGGTCGGGGCGAGGACACCTTCCGCGTTGACGGCCTTGGACTCCTCGACGACGAGCGTGCCGACGTCCGGCACGTCGTATGTGACGCCGACCGCGCCGGTGATCTCGCCCATGATCAGCGCGATCCAGACAAGTATCGGCAGGCCGATCAGCCGGTTGTCCAGCATGAACACCTTGAAATCGTCGGTCAGGTCGATCCGCGCGATCTTGTTCAGGCCCAGCAGCCAGTCCATCGGGATCATCGCGCGCGTCACATAGCTCATGTCCAGCGTCACGATGATCGGCAGCACGCGCCCGTAGGCGGTCAGCGCGCCGTTCATCGCGCCGACCAGCGCGCCGATGCCGAGCACCGGATACCAATGACGGAAGGGACAAGCGGATGAACAAAATTTCCCGCGCAGCCTGCGCCGCACTGCTTCTTTTGCTGCTGACCGGGTGCGCTGCGCCTGCCCGGACGCCGCCGCTGCCCACAACCGCTCCGCGGCCCGCGCCCACGACGTTCGCGCTGGTCGTCAAAAGCCTTGAAAATCCGTACATGAAAACCATGGCCAGCGGGTTTCGGGCCGCCTGCCTGGAGCTTGGCATACAGGCAGAGGTGGTCGGCCCCGGCGCGGACGGGACGCCCGGACAGGCGAAGCTGAGCGCCGGCCTGATCGAAAGGCGTGTGGCCGCGATCGCGGTCGCGGCCAACGACATGGACGAGGTAGATCATCGCGCCGACGGCCGTCGGCATCCGCGCGGCGGCCGAGGAAATCGTCCGCGCCGCGTCCTCCGTTAAGGTCACCGGGCTCGGCCTGCCGTCCGACATGGAGCAGTACATCATGCAGGGCGTCTGCCCGTGGATGTACCTGCGGAGCCCGTCCGAGGTCGGGTATCTGGCGGTGTACGCGATGGAGGCCGCCGCCCAAGGCGCGCTCCGGGGCGCGCTTTGCGAGATCATCCACGCGGGCTCGCTCGGCGACAAAGTCGTCACCGAAAGCGAGGACGGCGGCACGGAAATCGCGCTGGGCTATCCGAAGGTGTTCGACATGACGAACATCGCGGTCTGGGGCGAGCTGTTCTGAAGGCGCGTCACTCGCCGCCGTCTTCCGTCTCCTCCTCGCCCCACCATTCGTCGCTCACCTCGTACGGCGGGCAGTTGGTTTCGATGTAAAAATCGTCGTTCTCCTTGTCCACCTCGTCCTCGCGGCCGAGGCCGACCAGGGCCTGGTTGCGCGTCGTGGCATAGCCGTTCGTATAGTTGTCCGGATCCAGCTTGATCGCGCGGTCGATGGCCTTGAGCGCTTGCTCATACCGTTTCAGAATCACATAGCACTCCGCGCGGTAGTACAGGCAGTCAGCTTCTTTCGCGCTCGCGCCCGCGAGCTGCGGGATCGCCTCGATCGCCGCGGCGTACGCGCGGATCGCGTCGTCGTGCCGGTCCATCACATGCAGAACGTACGCGCGCTCGGACAGCGTTTCATAGGATTCGTCGCCCGCCGCGACCGCGCGGGTATACGCGACGAGCGAGCCGACCCAGTCGATCTGCGGGTACTTGATCAGCGACTTTGCCAGTTCCGCCTGCTCGGACGCGACGATCGCCGCCGGGTCGACGCGCGGCGTCGTCTCGGGCTGCGCGGCGGGCGGCGTGAAGATGTCGCCGCGCTTCGCGCGCTCTGCGCCGGCGGCAAGCGTCTCTTCCAGTTCCTCGCCCCAGAAGGGTATTTCGAGAATCATCGTATCCAGCGCGTACTGATAGCTGCTCTTTTCAGCCTTCGGCGCGAGGTCGACGCCGCGCTGGTACGCCGCGATCGCCTCATCGTACCGCTCCGCGAAGGTCAGCGCGTGGCCGAGCGTACGGTAGAACGTCGCGGACTTGGGCGACAGCGCAACCGCCCGCGCGACGTCATAGATCGCCTCGTCGAGCAGGTACAGGTTCCGCAGCGCGACGCTTCTGCTCTGCAAAAAGACCGGGTTGTCAGGCTGCGCCGCGACCGCCTGGTCGAGATCCAGCAGCGCCGCGTCGTAGCGCGCCATCGTGCAAAGGTGCAGCCCGCGCGCGTGCAGCGCTTCGACGCTCTCGACGTCCAGCCGCACGCTTTCGTCGTAATGCGAAAGCGCATCGTCGTTTCGTTTGAGCGCGACAAGCGCCTCCGCCGCGCCGAAATGCGCGCGGAAACTGTCCGGCAGAACGGCCAGCGCTTTTTCAAACGCGGCCAACGCCTGGTCGTATTTTTTTTGCCCAAGCAGCGCGTCGCCGCGCCCGCAGAGCGCAGCCGCGTCCTCCGGCGCAAGCTTGATCGCCTTGTCGTAGGCGGTCTGCGCCTTTTTGAACTCGCCGAGCCTGAACAGCGCGTCGCCGTTGCCCACATGGTACGCGGGCTCCTTCGGCAGCAGCGTCGCGGCCTTTCCATAGGCGGTCGCGGCCTGCTTGTAATCGCCCGCGGCCATCGCGGCGGTCGCGATTTCGGCCTGCTCGGAGGCCTGCTCGGCCTTGGTTTTCGTGGCGGCGAACGCGACGTTCCAGACGCCCGCCAGCAGCGTGGCAACAAGGATGGCGATGATCCACAGGCGCGCTTTGCAATGTGTCATGAGGTTTCCTCCTTGATACACAGGCGAAGGCCCAAAAATCAAAGTACCGTAATGCATTGCCCGCCATGCGGGAAAAATCGCGCTTCCTGTAGTATTCGACATGACACCAAAAAAAACCTTCCGTGCCGTACCCACACACACGGCACAGAAAGCATCACCCAAAAGAAGGGTTTCCAAAGGGCCAATGGCCCTTTGGCGGAGGTCAAGGAGGCAGCGCCTCCTT
>JAVBOQ010000184.1:0-3141 GCA_031550455.1 Eubacteriales bacterium | reverse complement strand
GGAGTCGGCGCGCGCCTGCGCGATGCTGGCGGACGCGGGCATTCCGCTCGGCAACCAGAGTGTGCTGCTCGCCGGGATCAACGACTGCCCGCACGTGATGAAAAAGCTCGTGCCCGAGCTGGTCAAAATCCGCGTCCGGCCGTATTACATCTACCAATGCGACCTGTCGCTGGGCCTGACGCATTTCCGCACGCCTGTTTCGAAGGGCATTGAGATCATCGAGGCGCTGCGCGGGCACACGTCCGGGTTCGCGGTGCCGACGTTCGTCGTCGACGCGCCGGGCGGCGGCGGCAAGACGCCGGTGATGCCGAACTATGTAATCTCCCAAAGCCCGGGCAAGGTCATCCTGCGCAATTTCGAAGGTGTGATCACCACCTACACCGAACCGGATCATTATGAAAACACCTGCCGGTGCGACGTCTGCCGCGGCGAACGCAAGGTTTCGCTCGTCGGCGTGGCGGGCCTGGAACAGGGCGAACAGCTTTCGCTGAAGCCGGAAGGGCTGCTCCGGGAAAAGAGAGGGCACGGGGCGGATCGGTAGGGAGACGGAACGCCATGTATTGGAACGAAAATGCGGTCCGCATTTCGTTCCGCGAAGGAGGCGACGCATGAAGAGCAAACTGCATTTGGACCGCGCCCTTGTCGACAGGGCGCGCGCGTCCGCGGCCCGGGTCGCGGAGGATACCCAGGCGTTCATTGACCTGCACACGACGGTCGCGGTCGAGCGGGCGGTGCTTCGGCTGCTGATGATCGACGGTGTGGACGCGGCGGACGTGCCGCTGCCGAACGTCGTCGTCGACCATCTGGCGGCGCGCGGCCTGCTGGAGAACGGCGCGGCGCACGCGATCGGCTGCGCGGCGCTCGAAACGGGCATGTCGCCGCAGCAAATCGCGGAGGCGGTTTCCGAAGGGACGCTTGGCCTCTCGGCGCTGCCGCAGCGCGCGCCCGAGGAGATCCGCGCGGCCATTTTCCCGGAGGCGGAAAAGGCCGCCGCGCGCATCCGGTCGAACGCACGGCAGCGCGCGGCGTACCTGACCGCGTACGGCGACAAGCAGGGGCCGCTGATCTACGTCATCGTCGCGACGGGCAACATCCACGAGGACATCACGCAGGCGGTCGCGGCGGCGCGGCAGGGCGCGGACGTGATCGCGGTGATCCGCACGACCGGCCAGAGCCTTTTGGACTACGTGCCGTTCGGCGCGACGACCGAAGGGTTCGGCGGCACCTACGCGACGCAGGAAAACTTCCGGCTGATGCGCGCGGCGCTCGACGAATTCGGCGCAAAGGAAAAGCGCTATATTCGTCTGTGCAACTACTGTTCGGGCCTGTGCATGCCGGAAATCGCGGCGATGGGCGCGCTGGAGCGGCTCGACATGATGCTCAACGACGCGCTGTACGGCATTCTGTTCCGCGACATCAACATGCAGCGCACGCTGATCGACCAGTATTTTTCGCGGGTGATCAACGGGTTCGCGGGCATCGTCATCAACACCGGCGAGGACAACTACTTAACGACCGCCGACGCCGTCGAGGAGGCGCACACCGTGCTGGCCTCGCAGTTGCTCAACGAACAGTTCGCGAAAAAGGCGGGCATCCCGGAGTCGCAAATGGGCCTCGGGCACGCGTTTGAAATCGCGCCGGACGTCGAAAACGGATTCCTGTTCGAGCTTGCGCAGGCGCAGATGGCGCGCGAAATCTTCCCGAACGCGCCGCTGAAGTACATGCCGCCGACCAAGTTCATGACCGGGAACATCTTCCGCGGCCATGTGCAGGACGCGCTGTTTAACATGGTGACGGCTATCACAGGCCAGAAGATCCACCTGCTCGGCATGATGACCGAGGCGATCCACACGCCGCTGATGAGCGACCGCGCGCTGGCGATCGAAAACGCGCGCTATGTGTTCCACACGATGAAGGACTTGGGCGGTGAGATCGAGTTTCGGGAAGGCGGCAAGATCGTGCGGCGCGCGGCGCATGTGCTCGAAAAGGCCGCCGCGCTGCTGTCGGAAATCGAGCGCCTGAAGCTGTTCGCGACGCTCGAAAAGGGCGTCTTTGCCGACATCAAACGCAGGCGCGACGGCGGCAAGGGCCTGTCCGGCGTCGTCATGAAGAGCGCTGTGTATTTCAATCCGTTCGTCGAGCTGTTTCAGGGAGGTGAGGGCGCGTGAGTTCAGGGCTTTACAACACCAAAAAGGCCGATTTTGACAAAGCGCTCGACCTAACGCGGCTGCGCGCCTACGGCGACGCGATGAACGACGGCAAGATGCAGCTGAGTTTCACGCTGCCGGTCAAAAACGACGACCGCGGCGTTGAGGCTGCCCGCGAACTGGCACGCAAAATGGGGCTGTGGGAGCCCGCCGTGTCCTGGGCGGAGCCGCTTGACGACAACTTTACGTTCTATATCGTGTACGGCAACTGCGCCCACGCGGTCGATTACACGCAGATCCGCGTGCAGTCCGTCGAACAGGTCGTCATGGACATGCACGCCTGCGACGCGTTCATCGCGGAGCGGTTCAGCCGCAAGCTGGTCTTCGTCGGCGCGTGCACCGGCACCGACGCGCACACCGTCGGCATCGACGCGATCATGAACCGCAAGGGGTTCGCCGGCCACTACGGCCTGGAGCGCTACCACATGATCGACGCGCACAACTTGGGCGCGCAGGTGCCCAACGAGGAGTTCGTCAAAAAGGCGGTCGAGCTGAACGCGGACGTACTGCTCGTGTCCCAGACCGTCACGCAGCGCGACGTGCATGTCCAGAACCTGACCGAGCTGATCGAACTGCTCGAGGCCGAAGGCGTCCGCAGCCGCTTCGTCGTCATCTGCGGCGGCGCGCGCATCACCCATGAACTGGCCAAGGAACTGGGGTACGACGCCGGGTTCGGGCCGGGCAAGTACGCCGACGACGTCGCGACGTTCGCGGTGGAGGAGCTGGCGAGGAGAGGGAAGCGGTAGAGGGAACGCCAGGGGACTCCGTCCCCTGGACCTCTGCCAAAGGGCCTTCGGCCCTCTGGACTCCCTTCGTTTCGCCTCACGGCGGGAGGGCTACACTTTTTTCCCCCCGCATCCTCCGCCGCAGCGGCAACGGTGGGTCAAGGGAGGCACTGCCTCCCTTGCGGAGGTCAAGGAGGCAGAGCCTCCTT
>JAVBOQ010000123.1:0-33386 GCA_031550455.1 Eubacteriales bacterium | reverse complement strand
ACGGCCATTCGTTCACCAGGGGTAATCTGAACAGAACCGGCGCTCGGCTCCAGTTCGCCGGACAGGATTTTCAGAAAGCTGGATTTCCCGGTGCCGTTGGCACCGATCAAGCCATAGCAGTTTCCGGATGTGAATTTGACGGTTACGTCTTTGAAAAGTGGTTTGCCGCTAAAGTTTAAGGTAAGATTTTCTGTGCTGATCATCGTTGCTTCTCCTGTCTTTGTTGCGGATAAATCGCATAATTAGTTTGGATAAAGGCTCTATTTTTCTCAAGAGCGGAGAGGGTTGGGCTTACGCATCCCTCACACCATTGACTTCACAAAGGAAAAGAGACCCGAGTCTTTTCAGATCGGGTCTCATCGGAATGGAGCATAGGAGATTCGAACTCCTGACCTCTACAATGCGAATGTAGCGCGCTATCAAGGTAGGCGTTTCGCAACGAAAAAGTCAGCAAGAAAATTCAACTTACTGAGCGCCTGAAAGCGCGTTTGCCCCAACGTCAACAACCCGAAACTTAGCGAATCAGGAATTACATCGGCTGATCGAACAGCCAAATCGCGCACTGCCCCGTTTTTGTACGCAAAGTCAAAGCTGTACACGTGCTCGCCGCCGCCTGTGCTTACGCGTTCCGGCAAGGTGGAGCCGAGCGTGAAGGTGACAAAGTTTGCGCTTGTATCCCTCGGCAAGGACGGATTGCAGCGCCGCGTCCGCCGGCTTATCCGGCGTACCGACCGGTCAGTGGATGCCGTCTTTCTTGCTGGCTTTCATGAATAACCTCCTCACGCGCTTGAATTTCACCTTTCGGATCACGATATCCATTAGCATCGCGAAGAACACCACCATCGCCATTGGGAGCTTCGGATCGTACTTTACGAAAAACTTCTCTAGGCTGACATCCAGCATCTGCTCAACGTTCTCCCAAACCGTGCCGCCGGTCAATGCGCAAAGTTCCCAAAGCAGCCCGAGGTCCTCCGTCTTGGTGAAAGCCTCATATTCCGCAGACCACGAGACAGTCGCCGCGGTGTTCAGCGTGCTGAGCAACGCGCCTTCCGCATCATACTGGCGCAGGATAATCCCATATTTCCCAAAACCCGTTATCGGAATACCGCGCTCGAATACGCCGTCCCCCATGGGCGTCAGCACCACGGTATACTGGGAGGCATCCGGAGCGGTGATATCCGCCGTGAACGTTTGACCGTCAACAGCGTCCGCGCTTGTAACCCGCAGAACGGACTCTGCGCCGCCACGTTCGAGCGATACACGGATCGCCGCGTTCCGGTATTCATCGGCCAGCAGGCTTTCGATCATGCTGAGAATCACTCGCCTTCCTTCGTCCGCCTGGAACCAGCCGGACGACCAGCGGCCGTTCAGGTCGCTGAGGAAGCTGGCGGCCCTGCCCGTTCCATACCCCCACTGGAGATAAAGCGGCCGGTTCTTGTCCGCGTATAGCGCCACATCGGCCGCGCTTTTTGCCGCTGCGCGTATATAGCCGTACAGAGGCGGCATTGACGCGGCATCTGGAAGTGTGAATGCGGGGGTGCCCACCGTCGGGATAAACGTCTTTTCGCTTTTATACTCGACGCGCTGCAGGATCGCATCCGTCATCATGATGCTTGGCAGTTCATGCGCGCTGGTAACCTTGTAAAAGTGACCACCGCCGGTTTCCGCCATTTTCTCCATTCGCGCCGCGCTAACGCTTTTGCCGACAGCGATCGTCGATGTTGTGATGTTCTGTTCGGCCATCTCTTGGATGATCGCCTCAAAGCCGGTGTCGCTCGGGTTGCCGTCGGACAAAAAGATCACATGCTTTTTTTCCGCTTTGTCAAACGCGGTCAGTTGGTCGTGCGCCTCTTGCAATGCGCCGCCGTACATGGTGCCCATGATGGTACCGAGGCCGGAGACGGCGGCGATGACTTCGCTCTTATGCTCCATGGAGGTCAGTTCGGACAGCACCTCAAAATCGGTTGAGAATGTGATGACGCCGACGTAGTCGTTTTGGTTGAGCGAGTTAATGCTCTTGATCGCGCCGTGTTTTGCCATGGAAATCGCCGTTCCTTCCATGGAGGCGGAGTTGTCAATCAACAGCAGCAACGCAATCGCCTCGGCGCTTTCCTGTTCTTCGACCTCCATCGTGATCGGGAGAAAGTCCTCAAACCGCGTCTCCTTCATGTTGCCAAAAATATACGTGTTTTCGCCGCCTGTGGTCAGCACGCTACGCCCGTATGTCCAAATGTATTGATCCAGCAGATCGGCGCTTGCCGGGGGGAGCGCGTTGCTGTCAACGTTCATCAGGATGATCAAACCGTACTGGCACAGCGCGGAAATCGTGCGTGGAAACTGCTGGCAAACGGTGACCCTGGCGTCATATCCCTGATCGCTCAGCAGCGTCTGCAATGCCTTGCCTTCCTGGCCGGTACCGTCGACGATGAGAATCGCGCTGCCGCTGGTCACGTCGAGGCTGCCGAACAGCTGATTATTCTGCGCAAGCGTATCCTCTTCGGGCTCAAGCATGGCCGAAATGACACGGATACCGGATCCCGTCGGCGTGATGTCGTACGTGTACGTGTTTTCGCCGGAGAGGATATGGATAGGCTCTTCCTTGATTAGCGTATCTTCTTCGTAAAGGCGCAACGTACCGCTTGATTCGGTGTTGCTGGCGATTGTGACGCCCGCTTGAAATGATTGCCCCAGCACCGCGTCCGCCGGCAGGTGAAGTGCCGTGACTTCGACCTCCGGGCCCGTTATTGCCGTATCGAATTGCATAGCGTCGATCCGAACGCCCTGACCAGCCAGCGTCTCCGCCGCTGATACGGCATCGCCGTCCGTCTCAATGCCATCGGTCAGCAGCACGATGCGCTGCAGCATGTTTCCCGGGAGCGCTTCCTTTGCCGCGCTCAGGGCTTCCGCGATGTTGGTCGATGAACCGTTTTGTGAGGCGCTTAGGGCGATATTTCCGGGTCTTTTCGCGAACGGCTGTTCCAGCGATTGATCGCCGGCGAACGAAATCACACCGACCCTCACATCTTGTGCGGCGTGCTGTGCAATTTCGTTCGCGCGCGCTTCGACGTCAGACGCAACGTTCACCATGCTATCCGATCGGTCCGCGAGGATCAACAGGGCCGTATTGACTTTGTTGGTCAGGATAGTGAAGCCTGACAGGAACAGCGTGACAAGCGCGATTGTCAAAAGCCGCAATGCCATTGGCAGTGCGCGCTGAACGCTTTTCGGATTCATGCCGCGAACCTTGGAATAGGACCACACCACCGCCGCGGCAGCGGGTATGAACAGCAGCAGTGGCCACGGGGAAGCAAACTGGAGTTCAAAACTGCTCACGGTTATACACCACACATTCTATAATCAGGATCAGCAGGAGCAGCGCCTCCAGCAAAGGAAGCGGATTATAGGTTCCCTCTTCGCCGTCCTGCCCGGCCGCGGCTTCCGCGGAAACTGCCGGGTCCACCGAGAACGCAAGACGCCGCGGATCGATCGCCGGCGCGGTGTTACCTTCAGCAAAAGGCATGTGCGCGTAAAAGTCACAGTACTGTGCCGAACCATTCGTAAGTTTCTGCAGCAGCGTGTAGACCCCCGGCCGTGACGCACTGAAATCGGCATGCGTGGTATCAAACGGAATGCGCAGGATGCCATCGGCAGGGGTCTGCAAAAACACTTCTTCGCAGAACGGCAACACCTTCGCCGAAATGGGCGTACCGGCGTCGTATGCATATATTTCAAGCATTGCGGGCGTCGAATAGTCCAGCATGTTGCCAATCAAGAACACATAGTCCGTCAACAGAGGCAGGTTAGAGTCGTGCAGATCGAACATCAGAAGCATACGGCGCGCTCCCGCCTCGCTTCGGCCCGCCAGCACCACGGGCAAATCGCCGCAAAGCAGCACCGGCGCGAAGCTGCCGCTTGACTGTACTTCGCGGAATTGCAGAATGGAAACATCCCGGCATTGCAGGTTTCGGGTCAGGACGGAATAGATATCGTCGTCAAACTCCCGGGCAGGCGAAAGGGAGCCTCCCATGATTTCCTCGCCAAAGCCGATGTTCCAGCCGGCAGGCGCGGCGGGCGGGTTAATCAGCCAGACCGCCCCGTCCTCCGGAAGGATCTTGGGCAACAGGCCATCGTATATGTAGAGGTCGTAGCCGCCGGAATCGGCTTCTTCCGGCGAGAGGGCTTCGTGAAGGCTGACCGCCGGGTAGGCGCCAAGCACATTGCGGACATAGAATGGCTTCTCGCTGATCAGAAGCGCGCGGATAGAATTTGCCGGGCGGTTAAACAGCCAGTATTCATTATCCTCGCGGAGACCGTCTTCCGCTTCAACGAGCACCTTGGCGCTGCCGAACTCGTACACACCGTCCATCTGCCAGGATACCGCGACGGCTTCGCCGTTCGGGCAGTCGACAATTCTCGCCGCCTGCAGCGCGCCGTCCACGTACAGCGCCATCGTAAGCGGCGCGCCCTTCCCATAGCTGACAATGGTGCTGGTAAACGTGGTTCCGGTTCCGGAAAGCGCGGCGGTCATCCCTGTGATCGCCACGTTCCATTCATTCGTTGTGGCGACATTCACCACCGTGACACGTTCGGTCTCAGCGTAGTCTTTGTCCGTGTACAGATACACCTGCGCGTTTGGATGCGCCCAGACCAACGCTTGCGCGGCGGCCATCGCGCTTGTGATATCGCCATTGCCCCAGCCGCACACCGCGCGGCTTACCGCGCTCCGCACCTCCTCGAACGATTGCGTGCGCTCCGCCAGCCGGGCAGTTTCGGCGTCAGCCGTCAATACCGTCATTGCGCTGCCGAAGTCCAGCCGTTTCGCGTAATCCAGAATCGATTGCCGCGCGTTATCAAATCTTGACACGCCGTCCTCACCAGTGATCCGCATGCTGCCGGATACGTCCAGAATCGCGATGTAGTCCACACCCGCGCCTTTCAGTGCGATTCTTGGCTGAGCGATCAGCAGGCTGCCGGTGATGATCATCAAAAGCTGCAGAAGAAATACAAGGATTTTCTTCAACCGCTGCGCTGGTATTTGTTTCTTGCGAAACCGCTCGCTAAGCTTCCACAGAAAGGTGCTCGAAACAATCCGATCCTCGTGTTTGGGTTTAAAAAGGTAGACAAGGATCAGGAGAGGGACCCCCATCAAAGCCCATAACCCTGCCGGATAGAGAAATCTCATTGTATCAACCCTGCCGCAAATCCTTTGGAAAGGATAATATCTTCAATCTTTTCTTCGCTGTGCACCGTGAGAAACGCTACGTTACGGGATGCGCAGAAGTTCTTCATATCGTCAAGATAATACGCCAGCGCTTGCCGGTACGCCTTCAGCGCGCCGCGGTTTACTTCAAGGCGCATGTTGCGGGCATCCGCTTCCGTTTCCGCTTCCGCATCCAAAAAGTGAATTTGCCCATTGCACTGCGGGTCCATTTCATCGGGGGACAGGATCTGGATCAGCGCAACCTCTCTATGGCGTGACAGCAGATAATCCACGGCACCCTTCCAGTCGCTTTCGGTCAGGAAATCGGAAATGATCAGGGACATGCCGTTGTCGTACCCCGGGCTTGCGTCGTTGCGTATCGCCAGATGCAGGTCCGCGTCGCCTGAAAAACGCAAACGGGCGAGCTTTTCCGATGCGCCGTAGAATGATTCCCGGCCCATGAGCGTCCCGCAAAGGTCGGTACATTTGTCGCCGGCGAGCAGCCGGTAGGCGACCCGGTCCATGCTCTGCACCGCCAGAAAGCCGGCGGCGGCGGCGAGCCTGAGCGCGGCCAGCCCTTTTTTTCCATCGTCGCCATAGTCCATGGACGCGGACATATCCAGGTAGATATGCGCCTGAAGCTGCCGCTCGTCTATGAATTGTTTGATATAGTACTTGTCAAACCGGCCCACCAGGTTCCAGTCGATGCGCCGTAGGTCATCGCCCGGCGTGTAATCGCGATAGTCCGCGAACTCGGGCGAGCTTCCGTAGACGTTTGAACGCCTCGAACCGCCAAAGTGACCGCGCATCGCGCCCTTGATGTACAGGTCAAGCGTCTCCAGCGCGCCGAGAAATTCACCGCTGATGACCTGTCTCGCTTTTTGATCGCCAGACATCAGGCGTCCCTCTTGCCGATCGTGAGTTTCTTGCGCCCGTTCAGTTCGCGCAGGAAATCGGAGATCAGCGTATCCGGCGTCTTTTTCGCGGCGATCGCCTCAAAATTCAGCTTGATGCGGTGGCGTAGCACCGGGTACGCCAGCGCGTCGATATCCTTGTAGGAAACATTGTATCTGCCGCCAATCAAGGCACGCACCTTCGCGCCCGTGACCAGCGCCTGGCCCGCGCGCGGGCTTGCGCCGAGCCGCACATACTGCCTGGCGGTTTCACTCGCTTGCTCGGACGCGGGATGTGTGGAGGCGACCAAGCGCATCGCATACATGATCACTTCGTCGATGACCGGGATTTCCTTGGCCGTTGCGCGCATCGCGAGCAGTTCTTCCGCGCCGATCACCTTGCCGGACACCTCGTCCATCGTCTTTTGCGTCATGAGGACAATGTGCTTTAGCTCTTCTACCGTCGGGAAGGGGACGTCGAGCTTGAACATGAAGCGGTCGATCTGTGCCTCGGGAAGCTGATAGGTACCCTCCTGTTCGATTGGGTTCTGTGTCGCAAGGACAAAGAATGGCTCGTCCAGCTTGTGATCCTCGCCGGAAACGCTGACGATGTGTTCCTGCATCGCTTCCAGCAACGCGCTTTGCGTCTTTGGCGTCGCGCGGTTGATCTCGTCGGCGAGCACGATGTTGCTGAAAATCGGCCCGGCTTGGAACTTGTAGACCGTATTGCCCTGCGCATCCTTTTGAATGATATTGGTGCCTGTAACGTCGGCTGGCATCAGGTCCGGTGTGAACTGAATGCGGGAAAACGGCAAGCCGAACACACGGCCGATTGAACGGACCAATCTGGTTTTGCCAATGCCCGGCACGCCTTCCAGCAGCACATTGCCACCCGCGATCATCGCGATGACCGCGTACTCGATGATGTCCTTCTGCCCAATCATATCCCGGCCGATTTCCTGAAAAATTCGCTGGCATTTGTCGCTAAAAACCTTCAAGTCCTTTTCGGTTACCATCGCGCCATCCCTCTTTTGTCATTTTGTGCGCCGGTTCACAAGCCGTAAAAATACGCCTCCACAATGTCTTTGAATGAATCCGGAATCTCTCCGGCGGTGAATTGATCCAGCAACTTGGCGAAATAAACGCCGTACACCTGGCCGTATGGAACGCTGCCCTCGTTTGGGGAACCGGTCGCCCGCTCACGCAGCGCGCCGCCATTGTTGTCTGACGCGCCGGATACGTAACTCGCGCGCCGGGCAGTTGGGTCCAGCGTCGGCTCATAGACCAACTCGGTCACAGTGTGGTATTGCTGATCCATCACACCGCGGCCCGTGTCAACCTGGCCGGAGCGATCGGCGCCGTGCATCAGGCGCCCGCCTTCCCCTTCCTCCATTTTGCCGCCTTCGCTGTCCGGGGCGGGCGCGCCTTCAGCGGAATCTCCCTCGGCGTCAGCGGGAACCATCTCGTTTTCGTGCTTCTCTTCTTCATGATCCGCCTTTTCGAGGTTTGCTTCCGAAACTTGATCGGAAAGATACATCAGGATGCGCTCTTCAGCTTGCCGGATACCGCTCCGTATACGGTCTGTCGCGTCCCTATCGTGATAAGCGTCCTCAGCAGCGGCCTTCAGATCGCCGCTCAGGCTGCTAAACGCGAACGCGAGGGCGGCTTCGTTGTCGTCTGGCGCCTTTGTCTCCAGCGCCGTATCGATCGCCCGCGTGATTTCATTCAGCACCGCAACCTGATCCACGGATGTCACGGAGACAAGTCTATGCTCGATATCCGCAAAGGCCAGGCGGACTTTGTCGTGATTCCGCTCAAGGATAGCTTCACCCAGCGCGCGCAGGCATTCAAATTTCATCAGCTCGACCGCCCAACCCATGGACAACTCCATCGCTTCGACAGACTTTTCGATTTCTTCGGCTGCCCTTGATATCTCCGCAAGCGCCGAGAGCGTCGCGCTTCCGCCGCCAATTCCGGCCTCCAACTGGTCAAGTTGCGCCAGCAGCCGGTTCTTCTCCGCTTCGCTGATGTCCGCGGCTTCGATTTTGGCGCGGAGATCGGCAATCATTTCGCGGATCAGCCGTGCCTCTTCGGATTCCACGACCGTACTTTCCGTCCGCTCCGAGGAAGCGCTGAGGATGTCATACGGGATGAATGACAACCCGACCACAAGCGCCGCCATCAACAGGCAAAGGAAGAAGGAACGCCTGGGAAATGAGAACGCCACTTGCTTGGGCTTTACGCGCGATAGTTTTTCAGCGGCGTCCGCGCGCTGCGCCTGGCAGATAAACGAAGTGTCGTCACGAAAAGCCACCATGGTGCTGACGCGCTCTTCCAGCCCGACGCGGTCAATCCTGGCGGCGGCACGTTTGTGTGTCGGGTGAAGCCAAAACGCGTAGCATACGGCACAGGTTACGATGAAGGCCGCGGAAAAAAGCGTCAGACATTGCGCGAAGCACAGTTCTCGCGAAACAAGCCGCGACAGCACCGTCAGCGCCAGCAGCGCCGCGGTTCCGGCGGCGATTCCGTACATTATCGCGTGTAGAATCGCCTCCAGCATTAGCCTTCCGCGAAATGACCGCAAAGTTCGCCCTTGTTTTTTCATCGTTTACTGTCACCGCACCTTATTTCGATGACGGCGCGGATTTGGAAAATCAGCGCCACATGAGGATTCCGTAGGGAATCCTTATCTATCAGCAACACACCACATCGCGTGTAAGAAATGCACAAACGCGCGAGGCGTTGGCGCGAGATACGGCAAGGCCATACAGCGCGGAATGCAGCTGCATCGCTGGCGTCGCGTCCGGCGCGTTACTTTGTGTTTTCTTTGACCGCCTCATCCAAAGCGCGCGCGGCGCTGCTCAGTTTGTCTTTGATCCCGCCAATGGATCCGGTCCACTGCGCAAACCTGTCTTCGCGGACAGCGATCATCCGCCGCACCTCTTGCGGCGCAACGCCTCCGGTGATGCCGCGAATCCGCACGAACCGCTCCGGGTCGAGCGCGCGCTCAATCAGCGCCTGATCCGCCATTACACCGCCCTCAAGAAGAGACTGCAGCACATCGGCCCGCAGTTCCTGCTGTGTCAGCCCTTTTTCGTACATTATTCGGACGATCTTTTGCGTAACCTGGTGGCTCTCACGGAAAGAAAGCCCCTTCTCCCGCACCAGCGTGTCGGCCAGCTCGGTCGCGGCGATAAACCCCTCGCCCGCGCGCTTCCGGAGCAGTTCTTTGTCGACCGTCATCGTCGCGTAGTTGCTTGTCAGCAGCGACAGCGCGCGCACCGCGTTTTCGATGGACGCGTACAGGTGCGGCTGCAATTGCTCCTCGGAATCGACCATATCGGTGAACGGCGTGTTGTGCAGCATCATCACGACCGCCTGCGCCTCGGCAATCGCCGCGCCGGCGATTGGCCTCGCGTGCTCCAGCGATGACGGGTTGCGCTTCTGCGGCATGATGCTGCTGATCTGCACGTATGGATCGGCGAGCCGGAACACGCCGAATTCGCGCGTGCAGAAATCCAGTGTATCCTTCAAAAACCGCGACAGGTCTATGCCCAGCTCCATCAGCGCAGAGGCTGTCTGTGTCAGGTAGGAAACGCCCGCGATCGCGTCGTAGGAGTTTTCCACCAACGTGTCAAACCCCAGCAACTCCGCCGTGCGCTCGCGGCTGATCGGAAACCCGGTCGTCGTAATCGCGGCCGCGCCAAGCGTCGACTGGTTCGTGCAGCGATACGCGTCGGTGACGCGGGCCGAGACGCGCTCCAGCGAGTCGTAGAACGCCAGCAAATAGTGCGCCAACGTAGAAGGCTGTGCCGGTTGCGTGTGCGTGTACGCCGGCATGATCGTGTCCACATGCTCCTTCGCCATGGCAAGCAGTGTCTCCATCATTCGCGAAAGCGCGTCCATCAGCACGATAATCCGTTCGCGTAGCGCCATGCGGAATTGACAGATGCCGATGTCGTTGCGGCTTCTGGCGATGTGCAGGCGCCCCGCGAGGTCCGCGCCGATGCGCCGCTCCAAGTCCTTCTCCAGCATAAAGAACATGTCCTCATACCTGGGGTCGTACTGCGCTGTGGAAAAATCCGCGCCGCGCACGGCTGTAAGGCCGCCTAGGATCGCTTTCGCCTCTTCGGGCGTGATAATGCCCTGCTCCGCCAACATCACCGCGTGCGCCAGGCTGATTTCAAGAAAACAATGATAATAATTATCCCGCTGTGTATTGAACACGGGCTCCAGCACCGCATCCGCGAACGTTTTGCCGGGGAACGTCAGACCGTCCCGTTTCATGATCTCATCGCGCATACGCATCGGCACGCCCTCCCTCCGCTATTTCAGTTTCAGCAGCGCTTTCGCGTTGCCGGAGAAGATCAGGTCGATATCCGATTCATGCATTCCGATCTCGACGCAATCGCGCATTTGCGCGTCAAAATACTGCGTGACAAATCCACGCGGAAACCACTGCGAATCGGTGCCGAACAGAATGCGCGACGGACCGATCGTCTCGTAGAACTTGCGGAACAGGTCGCGCACCGTCAGCGGATACGGCATCCACCGCGTCCACTGGTTCGACCCGGACGTATCGATGAGGATATTCGGGCAGGCCCACGCGAGAAACAGCGCGTCCTTTGTCTCACCGCAGCCAAAGTGCGGCACGATAAACGGCACGCCCGGATGTGCTTTCGCGACATCATGCAGAATCATCGGGCTCATGTTGACATGCCTTGCAACGCCGCCCGCGCCGCCCAATATGCCAAAGTGGATTAGGACCGGAATCTCGTGCTTCTCACAGACTTCCCAGACCGGTTCAAGCGACGAATCGTCCAGCGGCAGATCGACCTCAGGACCGAGTATCTTGTATCCGCGAAGGCCCTGCTCCGTGATCGCGCGCTCCAGCCGCTCGGCGGCATCCGGCAACGTGATATCGTGGTGCGCGTAACCGACGAACCGGTCGGGCGCAACCTTGACGACTTCGGACAGAATGCCGTTGTCGCCGCCGGTGACAAAGACCATGTTGGAGATGCCGTGCGCGTCCATCTCAGTGAGCCACTTTTGTGCCGTGACATGAATGTCGCCGTCCGGCGGCAGGGGCTTTGGGAATCGCCATGCCTTGCTCCAGCGATCCTTCTGCACGGCGTTTTTTTCTGACAGGATGTGCCACTTGTGCTCGCCATAACGCTCCGCATAGGATGTATCGCCAAGCGGATATCCAACGACCTCAAAATGAACATGCGAATCGATGATTGTCATATACGCCTCCGCAAAAAAACCTAGGATTTCATGCCCGACAGGTGAATCCCCTCAATGATCTGCCTTTGGAACACCAGGAACACCGCCAGCACCGGCAGCGTCGCCAAAGACGCGGCGGTCATGATCAGCTCCCATTGCGCGCCAGCGTCGGTAGAAAAAAGCGAAATGCCAACCGGCAGCGTGTATAACACCGGTTTGCTAATGATGATGACAGGCCATAGGAACGCGTTCCAGTTGCCGAGAAACGTGAAAATCATCAGCGCGGAGATGGCCGGTTTCACGAGCGGCACCGCGATGCGCACATAGATTCCCAGCTCGTTCAGGCCGTCAATGCGCGCGGCCTCGATCAGGTCGTTTGGCAACCCTTCAAAAAACTGCCGCATCATAAAGATGCCGAAGGCCGAGATCATACCGGGAAACATGATCGACCAGTACGTATTCATCCATTTCAGGGAGTTGCTCATCAGGTACCACGGAATGATCAGCATCTCGGTCGGGATCATCAGCGTCGACAGGATGATGATGAAGATCAGATTTTTTCCCGGAAATGGCAGCTTGCAGATTGTGTATCCGGCGAGCGTATCAAACACGAGCACCGAAGCGGTCGTCGTGACCGCGACCAACAGGCTGTTGCCAAACCACCGAAAGAACTGCGTCTTTTGCAATACAGTCTGATAGTTGTCTGTAACAAACGGCTTGGGAATCAACGAAAAGCTGTAGATGTCGGTACCGGTCTTGAACGAGGTGAGAAGCATCCAGATGAACGGAAACACCATGACGACACCGCCCAGCGTCAACACCACGTAGATCCACAGCGGGTCTTTCCTCACCTTTCTTGCCATCATTATGCCATCCCCCTCAATAATCTACGCGTCTGTTCAGTACCTTCATCTGCACCAGCGAGATCAAAAGAATGCACAGAAACAGAACGATCGTCATAGCGCTTGCATAACCCATGTTGAAACTTTGAAAAGCGGTCTGGTAAATATAGAGAACGATACTGTTTGTCGAGTTCAGCGGACCTCCGGTGCCCTGGAAGCTAATGTTTTTGATCTGCGTGAAGATTTGCAGGGTCTGGATCATCGTCATCACGCTGAGATAGACGACCGTCGGGTTCAAAAGCGGCAGCGTGATTCTGGAGAATGTCTGCCACGGTCCTGCGCCGTCCATGTCGGCGGCTTCATAGTATACGGTTGGAATCTGCTTGAGCCCCGCGAGGAAAATGATGATCTTAAACCCCAGCGCCTGCCAGATGACGTTGGACGCCACGACACCAAGCGCCTGACTCGTGCTGTTCATGAACGGCTGCTGCGGCAGCCCCAGCGCGCCCAGCATGTTGTTGATCAGCCCGCCGGATTTCATAAAAAGCCAGCGCCAGATCCACGCCACCGCGACGATGCTCGTGATGTACGGGATGAAGTACAGCACACGGAAAAAACCGACGCCGCGCCGGATGCGGTTTAGCATGAGCGCCACGGCCAAAGACAGGACCAGCCCGGAAGGTACGCAGATCAACACGTACTTCAGCGTGTTGACAGATACCTTGACGAAATTTTTGTCAGTCAGCAGCTTCTTATAGTTGGCAAGCCCGACATACGGCGTCACCCGGGACAAAATGTCCCACTTGCGCACGCTGATGTTGAGTGCGGAAAAGACCGGATAGATGCGAATCCAGATGAAGAAGATCATCGGGATCAGTAGAAACGCGTACGCCCATACGGCCTGCTTGCGCTTGAGCGTTAACCTGGGCCGGCGCAACGGAGTACCTATCATGAGGCTCCCTCCTTCCGGAAAGGCTTGGGGGCCGCGGGGGACGAAATCCCCCGCGGCGATCTACCACATCAATCGTTCCAGTACGAGTCCAACAGTGCTTGCGCCTGTTCAACGGCGTAATCAAGCGCTTCGCGAGGATCCATGTTTTCGATCAGCACGCTGTCGATCGCGTCCACGATGATCTGGCGGTCGGCGGCCTCATCCACGTAGAAATAGGACGTCGCGTACGGCAGCATCTGAATGAACGGCGCGAGCTTCTCATTGGCAAGCAGGTCGGCGTCAGAGGCGATCGCCGTGCGCGCGCCGATCTCGCCGATTTCCTGCGTCCAGCGCTTCATAACAGGTTCGGAGGTCAGGAACGCGAGGAACTTCTCGCAAGCCTCAAGCTCCTTGCCGGAAACATCGGCAAGAATGCCGTTGGTCCAGAACGATCCGAACGAGCTGCTGACACCGTTGTACGACGGCAGCGGCGCGACGCCGTAGTTCAGTTCCGTGTCGTTGGCCAGCGTGCCGAGGCGGAACGATCCGTCGATCGACATTGCGGCGCCCTGCTGGCGGAACGCGGTGACGTCATCGGTCATAAAGTTGGTCTCGCCCACTTTGTGCGTACGCACAAGATCCACGAGCCATTCGAATGCCTGATAACCGCCCTCGGACTTGTTCCAGAGCACTTCACGGTAATCGTCGGACATTGACGGCTGGCCGAATTGTGTCATCAGCACCGGCCGGAAATATGTGTGCAGCTGGCCGGTCGGCTGGAAGGTCAGACCTTCGACGACGAGCTGGCCAGCGGAATCGCGCTCGGTGCAGGCGACGGCCATTTCGAGCATCTCTTCGATTGTCGAAGGCGGCTCGCTAAAGCCGTTCTTGGCAAGTATATCTTTATTGTACAGGAGGCCAAGCGTGCGCACCGCGACCGGAATCGTGTAATACTTGCCATCAAACCGGTTGATCTGCACCAGCGGCGCAAACTCGTTTTCGATGATCTCCGGCGAGAACGATCCATGCGGAAGCTCTTGCAGCACGCCGCTCTTGACGTACTTGGGGACCCAGCCATAGAACAGATTGACGATGTCCGGGCCTTCGCCCGCGGCAATCGCCGCGGCCAGTTTTTCCTGGTACGAATCGTACGGGAAGTTCTGGTGCACAACCTTGATACCGGGGTTGGCCGCTTCGAACTCGACAATCAGTTCATCAATCAGGTTGATCTTTGACTCATAGTAGTACTGCCAGTATTCAATCGTTACGGGTTCCTCGGCTACAGACGCCATCGGAACCAGAAGCAGCGCCATCACCAGCGCGATTGACAGGGAAAGAACCTTTCTCACAATGGTATCCTCCTTTGCGTAATGTCACATAGTTTTGAGTTGCGGCGAACGACGGACAGACCGCCCCCTTTCTCGTGAAGCTCAGTACAAGCAAACCGACTGCTGCGTCAAATGCCGACGCCGTCGGACGGCATTCCATCGATGGAGGCTGGGAATACGTGGCCGACCAGGTTCGCGGCCATATGCACCGCGCCCCATTCGGCTTTGGTCTTTTGGGAAGCGACGATCAGGTTTGGATGCTTCTCGGCCATGCGGTCGATCAGCGATTTGCGGAGCCACTTGGTGTTGGTCAGGAACCCGCCGCCCAGCAGAAGCGGATATTGCGCGTCGCCCATCGAGAGCTCCCGCACGACGGTTGTAACGGTCACACAGAGCCACTCCAGCGCCTGCTGCATGATCCCAGCCGCGACCGGGTCCCCCTTCTGGTGCGCGTTGATAACCACATGATTCAGGCGGGCCAAGTCGCTCTTGTTCTTCTGGTAAACATAGTCTACGATCTCATCAAACTCGTTGAGGTGCAGCATTTTGCAGAAATCGTTGATCATGCAGGTGTCCGGTCCCGAGCGGTCGTATGCGTGCAGCGACGCGGCAATCGCCTTGCGGGCGACCCAGTACGCCGACGCTTCATCCCCGACCAGATATCCGAACCCACCGACACGCCATGTGCGCAGCTCACGGTTGATGCCATATCCGATCGACCCGGTGCCGGAGATCAGCATAATGCCGGGCCTTCCGCGCGTGTCCGCGTACAGCGCGATCACTGCGTCGTTAACCACCTTAACCGGACAGGATAGCTGCAGGCTGTCGAGCATCGTCTCAATCATCCGCCGTGTCGACTCTGTGTCCACGCCCGCGGTTCCGAAGCACAGCGCCGCGCAGTCGTCGATCGAGCGGCCGAACGTATCTAGGAAATCCTTGAGCAACATCATAAAGTTTTGTTTGACAACAGAAAGGGGGTTGCTTTCAACATTTGTGCTCTTGCCCAGCGAAAATCCTATTTCCCTGCCCGAAAGATCGACCGCAAGCAACCGGGAATGCGTTCCGCCGCCGTCTATACCGATCAGATACTTCATGCGAGCTGTCCCTCCTGCTTACGTTCTTTGATGGCGGCGCTGATTTGGAAAATCGGGCGCCATAAGGGGATTCCGCAAGGAATCCCTACCTCTGATGGTTCCATTATAGTCTTGCATTTTCACACACGGTTCTCTATAATTGCTCATCACAGTGTATTTATTAAGCGATCTTGCCTGCATCGATTCGTTTTTATCCACTTTGATGAAAATAGTTCTGTTCTTCCTGAACAAAACGATGGAGGTTCCGTATGCCAACATCGCAACCCATCCTTTTCTCGCCGCAGTTTTGCTCCGTTGTATTCCGGTCAGTTGAGACGCTCAACCGGCGCAGCGGGCCTCATCGCGCGGCGCACGACCTGTTGATGGTGTTTACTGAGGCCAACCTGATGATGTCGGTTGATTCGCGGATGCTGTCGCTCGTCGACGGCTGTGCGGTACTCGTGCCAGCGGGAAGCCGCTATGTATTCTCGCATGGATCAAGATGCCGGTTTTACTGCCTGTCCTTCACGCTGGAACCAGACGGCGCGGGCAGTACGCTGGCCGCGTCCATGCTGCACAAGCTGCCGAGCCTTGTCCGCCTAAGGACGCCGGACGACCGTGAAAGCGTCTGCCGCCAGATGGAGCAACTGTACCGGCACTTTCAAAAGCCGCAATGGCTGCCGGACGCATTCTCCGCGCTGTACGCGGCCGCAAGCTTTACAAAGCTGCTGCTTGACGTCTACGCGCTGCAGGCGACCGCGAGCGACAGTTCGTCGCCGGACCCGCACGGATGCCTTGTGCTGCAGATGACGTCGTACCTGGATGAGCACTTCCGTGAGCCGATCACGCTGGATCATCTGGAGAAAACATTCTTTCTCAGCCGCTTTCATCTATGTCGGCTGTTTCGCGAACAAACGCGGATGACAATCTTCGAATACATCCACAGAAAGAAAGTTCAGGTGGCGTCAGAACTGCTGCTGTCCACCGAGCGCGACATCACGGCAATCTGCTTTGATAGCGGCTTTGGCAACATGCAGAGCTTCTACACGGCGTTTCGGCGGCACACCGGAAAGACACCATTACAATTCCGCAAAGCACGGCACAATACGCCGTAATACTTGCCATATGCTAACATTACATGCATAATAGATAGCGGTGGAGAGTCCGTGCGGACTCCCATTATGGCGCTGATTTTCCGCATGCGGAAAATCAGCGCCATAATGGGAGTCCGCACGGACTCTCCACCGCTATCTATTATGCATGTAATGTTAGCATATGGCAAGTATTACGGCGTATTGTGCCGTGCTTTGCGGAATTGTAATGGTGTCTTTCCGGTGTGCCGCCGAAACGCCGTGTAGAAGCTCTGCATGTTGCCAAAGCCGCTATCAAAGCAGATTGCCGTGATGTCGCGCTCGGTGGACAGCAGCAGTTCTGACGCCACCTGAACTTTCTTTCTGTGGATGTATTCGAAGATTGTCATCCGCGTTTGTTCGCGAAACAGCCGACATAGATGAAAGCGGCTGAGAAAGAATGTTTTCTCCAGATGATCCAGCGTGATCGGCTCACGGAAGTGCTCATCCAGGTACGACGTCATCTGCAGCACAAGGCATCCGTGCGGGTCCGGCGACGAACTGTCGCTCGCGGTCGCCTGCAGCGCGTAGACGTCAAGCAGCAGCTTTGTAAAGCTTGCGGCCGCGTACAGCGCGGAGAATGCGTCCGGCAGCCATTGCGGCTTTTGAAAGTGCCGGTACAGTTGCTCCATCTGGCGGCAGACGCTTTCACGGTCGTCCGGCGTCCTTAGGCGGACAAGGCTCGGCAGCTTGTGCAGCATGGACGCGGCCAGCGTACTGCCCGCGCCGTCTGGTTCCAGCGTGAAGGACAGGCAGTAAAACCGGCATCTTGATCCATGCGAGAATACATAGCGGCTTCCCGCTGGCACGAGTACCGCACAGCCGTCGACGAGCGACAGCATCCGCGAATCAACCGACATCATCAGGTTGGCCTCAGTAAACACCATCAACAGGTCGTGCGCCGCGCGATGAGGCCCGCTGCGCCGGTTGAGCGTCTCAACTGACCGGAATACAACGGAGCAAAACTGCGGCGAGAAAAGGATGGGTTGCGATGTTGGCATACGGAACCTCCATCGTTTTGTTCAGGAAGAACAGAACTATTTTCATCAAAGTGGATAAAAACGAATCGATGCAGGCAAGATCGCTTAATAAATACACTGTGATGAGCAATTATAGAGAACCGTGTGTGAAAATGCAAGACTATAATGGAACCATCAGAGGTAGGGATTCCTTGCGGAATCCCCTTATGGCGCCCGATTTTCCAAATCAGCGCCGCCATCAAAGAACGTAAGCAGGAGGGACAGCTCGCATGAAGTATCTGATCGGTATAGACGGCGGCGGAACGCATTCCCGGTTGCTTGCGGTCGATCTTTCGGGCAGGGAAATAGGATTTTCGCTGGGCAAGAGCACAAATGTTGAAAGCAACCCCCTTTCTGTTGTCAAACAAAACTTTATGATGTTGCTCAAGGATTTCCTAGATACGTTCGGCCGCTCGATCGACGACTGCGCGGCGCTGTGCTTCGGAACCGCGGGCGTGGACACAGAGTCGACACGGCGGATGATTGAGACGATGCTCGACAGCCTGCAGCTATCCTGTCCGGTTAAGGTGGTTAACGACGCAGTGATCGCGCTGTACGCGGACACGCGCGGAAGGCCCGGCATTATGCTGATCTCCGGCACCGGGTCGATCGGATATGGCATCAACCGTGAGCTGCGCACATGGCGTGTCGGTGGGTTCGGATATCTGGTCGGGGATGAAGCGTCGGCGTACTGGGTCGCCCGCAAGGCGATTGCCGCGTCGCTGCACGCATACGACCGCTCGGGACCGGACACCTGCATGATCAACGATTTCTGCAAAATGCTGCACCTCAACGAGTTTGATGAGATCGTAGACTATGTTTACCAGAAGAACAAGAGCGACTTGGCCCGCCTGAATCATGTGGTTATCAACGCGCACCAGAAGGGGGACCCGGTCGCGGCTGGGATCATGCAGCAGGCGCTGGAGTGGCTCTGTGTGACCGTTACAACCGTCGTGCGGGAGCTCTCGATGGGCGACGCGCAATATCCGCTTCTGCTGGGCGGCGGGTTCCTGACCAACACCAAGTGGCTCCGCAAATCGCTGATCGACCGCATGGCCGAGAAGCATCCAAACCTGATCGTCGCTTCCCAAAAGACCAAAGCCGAATGGGGCGCGGTGCATATGGCCGCGAACCTGGTCGGCCACGTATTCCCAGCCTCCATCGATGGAATGCCGTCCGACGGCGTCGGCATTTGACGCAGCAGTCGGTTTGCTTGTACTGAGCTTCACGAGAAAGGGGGCGGTCTGTCCGTCGTTCGCCGCAACTCAAAACTATGTGACATTACGCAAAGGAGGATACCATTGTGAGAAAGGTTCTTTCCCTGTCAATCGCGCTGGTGATGGCGCTGCTTCTGGTTCCGATGGCGTCTGTAGCCGAGGAACCCGTAACGATTGAATACTGGCAGTACTACTATGAGTCAAAGATCAACCTGATTGATGAACTGATTGTCGAGTTCGAAGCGGCCAACCCCGGTATCAAGGTTGTGCACCAGAACTTCCCGTACGATTCGTACCAGGAAAAACTGGCCGCGGCGATTGCCGCGGGCGAAGGCCCGGACATCGTCAATCTGTTCTATGGCTGGGTCCCCAAGTACGTCAAGAGCGGCGTGCTGCAAGAGCTTCCGCATGGATCGTTCTCGCCGGAGATCATCGAAAACGAGTTTGCGCCGCTGGTGCAGATCAACCGGTTTGATGGCAAGTATTACACGATTCCGGTCGCGGTGCGCACGCTTGGCCTCCTGTACAATAAAGATATACTTGCCAAGAACGGCTTTAGCGAGCCGCCTTCGACAATCGAAGAGATGCTCGAAATGGCCGTCGCCTGCACCGAGCGCGATTCCGCTGGCCAGCTCGTCGTCGAAGGTCTGACCTTCCAGCCGACCGGCCAGCTGCACACATATTTCCGGCCGGTGCTGATGACACAATTCGGCCAGCCGTCAATGTCCGACGATTACCGTGAAGTGCTCTGGAACAAGTCCGAGGGCGGTTATCAGGCATTCGAATGGCTCGTGGATCTTGTGCGTACGCACAAAGTGGGCGAGACCAACTTTATGACCGATGACGTCACCGCGTTCCGCCAGCAGGGCGCCGCAATGTCGATCGACGGATCGTTCCGCCTCGGCACGCTGGCCAACGACACGGAACTGAACTACGGCGTCGCGCCGCTGCCGTCGTACAACGGTGTCAGCAGCTCGTTCGGATCGTTCTGGACCAACGGCATTCTTGCCGATGTTTCCGGCAAGGAGCTTGAGGCTTGCGAGAAGTTCCTCGCGTTCCTGACCTCCGAACCTGTTATGAAGCGCTGGACGCAGGAAATCGGCGAGATCGGCGCGCGCACGGCGATCGCCTCTGACGCCGACCTGCTTGCCAATGAGAAGCTCGCGCCGTTCATTCAGATGCTGCCGTACGCGACGTCCTATTTCTACGTGGATGAGGCCGCCGACCGCCAGATCATCGTGGACGCGATCGACAGCGTGCTGATCGAAAACATGGATCCTCGCGAAGCGCTTGATTACGCCGTTGAACAGGCGCAAGCACTGTTGGACTCGTACTGGAACGATTGATGTGGTAGATCGCCGCGGGGGATTTCGTCCCCCGCGGCCCCCAAGCCTTTCCGGAAGGAGGGAGCCTCATGATAGGTACTCCGTTGCGCCGGCCCAGGTTAACGCTCAAGCGCAAGCAGGCCGTATGGGCGTACGCGTTTCTACTGATCCCGATGATCTTCTTCATCTGGATTCGCATCTATCCGGTCTTTTCCGCACTCAACATCAGCGTGCGCAAGTGGGACATTTTGTCCCGGGTGACGCCGTATGTCGGGCTTGCCAACTATAAGAAGCTGCTGACTGACAAAAATTTCGTCAAGGTATCTGTCAACACGCTGAAGTACGTGTTGATCTGCGTACCTTCCGGGCTGGTCCTGTCTTTGGCCGTGGCGCTCATGCTAAACCGCATCCGGCGCGGCGTCGGTTTTTTCCGTGTGCTGTACTTCATCCCGTACATCACGAGCATCGTCGCGGTGGCGTGGATCTGGCGCTGGCTTTTTATGAAATCCGGCGGGCTGATCAACAACATGCTGGGCGCGCTGGGGCTGCCGCAGCAGCCGTTCATGAACAGCACGAGTCAGGCGCTTGGTGTCGTGGCGTCCAACGTCATCTGGCAGGCGCTGGGGTTTAAGATCATCATTTTCCTCGCGGGGCTCAAGCAGATTCCAACCGTATACTATGAAGCCGCCGACATGGACGGCGCAGGACCGTGGCAGACATTCTCCAGAATCACGCTGCCGCTTTTGAACCCGACGGTCGTCTATCTCAGCGTGATGACGATGATCCAGACCCTGCAAATCTTCACGCAGATCAAAAACATTAGCTTCCAGGGCACCGGAGGTCCGCTGAACTCGACAAACAGTATCGTTCTCTATATTTACCAGACCGCTTTTCAAAGTTTCAACATGGGTTATGCAAGCGCTATGACGATCGTTCTGTTTCTGTGCATTCTTTTGATCTCGCTGGTGCAGATGAAGGTACTGAACAGACGCGTAGATTATTGAGGGGGATGGCATAATGATGGCAAGAAAGGTGAGGAAAGACCCGCTGTGGATCTACGTGGTGTTGACGCTGGGCGGTGTCGTCATGGTGTTTCCGTTCATCTGGATGCTTCTCACCTCGTTCAAGACCGGTACCGACATCTACAGCTTTTCGTTGATTCCCAAGCCGTTTGTTACAGACAACTATCAGACTGTATTGCAAAAGACGCAGTTCTTTCGGTGGTTTGGCAACAGCCTGTTGGTCGCGGTCACGACGACCGCTTCGGTGCTCGTGTTTGATACGCTCGCCGGATACACAATCTGCAAGCTGCCATTTCCGGGAAAAAATCTGATCTTCATCATCATCCTGTCGACGCTGATGATCCCGACCGAGATGCTGATCATTCCGTGGTACCTGATGAGCAACTCCCTGAAATGGATGAATACGTACTGGTCGATCATGTTTCCCGGTATGATCTCGGCCTTCGGCATCTTTATGATGCGGCAGTTTTTTGAAGGGTTGCCAAACGACCTGATCGAGGCCGCGCGCATTGACGGCCTGAACGAGCTGGGAATCTATGTGCGCATCGCGGTGCCGCTCGTGAAACCGGCCATCTCCGCGCTGATGATTTTCACGTTTCTCGGCAACTGGAACGCGTTCCTATGGCCTGTCATCATCATTAGCAAACCGGTGTTATACACGCTGCCGGTTGGCATTTCGCTTTTTTCTACCGACGCTGGCGCGCAATGGGAGCTGATCATGACCGCCGCGTCTTTGGCGACGCTGCCGGTGCTGGCGGTGTTCCTGGTGTTCCAAAGGCAGATCATTGAGGGGATTCACCTGTCGGGCATGAAATCCTAGGTTTTTTTGCGGAGGCGTATATGACAATCATCGATTCGCATGTTCATTTTGAGGTCGTTGGATATCCGCTTGGCGATACATCCTATGCGGAGCGTTATGGCGAGCACAAGTGGCACATCCTGTCAGAAAAAAACGCCGTGCAGAAGGATCGCTGGAGCAAGGCATGGCGATTCCCAAAGCCCCTGCCGCCGGACGGCGACATTCATGTCACGGCACAAAAGTGGCTCACTGAGATGGACGCGCACGGCATCTCCAACATGGTCTTTGTCACCGGCGGCGACAACGGCATTCTGTCCGAAGTCGTCAAGGTTGCGCCCGACCGGTTCGTCGGTTACGCGCACCACGATATCACGTTGCCGGATGCCGCCGAGCGGCTGGAGCGCGCGATCACGGAGCAGGGCCTTCGCGGATACAAGATACTCGGTCCTGAGGTCGATCTGCCGCTGGACGATTCGTCGCTTGAACCGGTCTGGGAAGTCTGTGAGAAGCACGAGATTCCGGTCCTAATCCACTTTGGCATATTGGGCGGCGCGGGCGGCG
The DNA here is from genome assembly GCA_031550455.1 of Eubacteriales bacterium. GTDB lineage: Bacteria > Bacillota > Clostridia > Christensenellales > Aristaeellaceae > Avichristensenella. The sequence continues at coordinate 10,820 of JAVBOQ010000123.1, read as the reverse complement.
TTGCAAGGCATGTCAACATGAGCCCGATGATTCTGCATGATGTCGCGAAAGCACATCCGGGCGTGCCGTTTATCGTGCCGCACTTTGGCTGCGGTGAGACAAAGGACGCGCTGTTTCTCGCGTGGGCCTGCCCGAATATCCTCATCGATACGTCCGGGTCGAACCAGTGGACGCGGTGGATGCCGTATCCGCTGACGGTGCGCGACCTGTTCCGCAAGTTCTACGAGACGATCGGTCCGTCGCGCATTCTGTTCGGCACCGATTCGCAGTGGTTTCCGCGTGGATTTGTCACGCAGTATTTTGACGCGCAAATGCGCGATTGCGTCGAGATCGGAATGCATGAATCGGATATCGACCTGATCTTCTCCGGCAACGCGAAAGCGCTGCTGAAACTGAAATAGCGGAGGGAGGGCGTGCCGATGCGTATGCGCGATGAGATCATGAAACGGGACGGTCTGACGTTCCCCGGCAAAACGTTCGCGGATGCGGTGCTGGAGCCCGTGTTCAATACACAGCGGGATAATTATTATCATTGTTTTCTTGAAATCAGCCTGGCGCACGCGGTGATGTTGGCGGAGCAGGGCATTATCACGCCCGAAGAGGCGAAAGCGATCCTAGGCGGCCTTACAGCCGTGCGCGGCGCGGATTTTTCCACAGCGCAGTACGACCCCAGGTATGAGGACATGTTCTTTATGCTGGAGAAGGACTTGGAGCGGCGCATCGGCGCGGACCTCGCGGGGCGCCTGCACATCGCCAGAAGCCGCAACGACATCGGCATCTGTCAATTCCGCATGGCGCTACGCGAACGGATTATCGTGCTGATGGACGCGCTTTCGCGAATGATGGAGACACTGCTTGCCATGGCGAAGGAGCATGTGGACACGATCATGCCGGCGTACACGCACACGCAACCGGCACAGCCTTCTACGTTGGCGCACTATTTGCTGGCGTTCTACGACTCGCTGGAGCGCGTCTCGGCCCGCGTCACCGACGCGTATCGCTGCACGAACCAGTCGACGCTTGGCGCGGCCGCGATTACGACGACCGGGTTTCCGATCAGCCGCGAGCGCACGGCGGAGTTGCTGGGGTTTGACACGTTGGTGGAAAACTCCTACGACGCGATCGCGGGCGTTTCCTACCTGACACAGACAGCCTCTGCGCTGATGGAGCTGGGCATAGACCTGTCGCGGTTTTTGAAGGATACACTGGATTTCTGCACGCGCGAATTCGGCGTGTTCCGGCTCGCCGATCCATACGTGCAGATCAGCAGCATCATGCCGCAGAAGCGCAACCCGTCATCGCTGGAGCACGCGAGGCCAATCGCCGGCGCGGCGATTGCCGAGGCGCAGGCGGTCGTGATGATGCTGCACAACACGCCGTTCACCGATATGGTCGATTCCGAGGAGCAATTGCAGCCGCACCTGTACGCGTCCATCGAAAACGCGGTGCGCGCGCTGTCGCTGCTGACAAGCAACTACGCGACGATGACGGTCGACAAAGAACTGCTCCGGAAGCGCGCGGGCGAGGGGTTTATCGCCGCGACCGAGCTGGCCGACACGCTGGTGCGGGAGAAGGGGCTTTCTTTCCGTGAGAGCCACCAGGTTACGCAAAAGATCGTCCGAATAATGTACGAAAAAGGGCTGACACAGCAGGAACTGCGGGCCGATGTGCTGCAGTCTCTTCTTGAGGGCGGTGTAATGGCGGATCAGGCGCTGATTGAGCGCGCGCTCGACCCGGAGCGGTTCGTGCGGATTCGCGGCATCACCGGAGGCGTTGCGCCGCAAGAGGTGCGGCGGATGATCGCTGTCCGCGAAGACAGGTTTGCGCAGTGGACCGGATCCATTGGCGGGATCAAAGACAAACTGAGCAGCGCCGCGCGCGCTTTGGATGAGGCGGTCAAAGAAAACACAAAGTAACGCGCCGGACGCGACGCCAGCGATGCAGCTGCATTCCGCGCTGTATGGCCTTGCCGTATCTCGCGCCAACGCCTCGCGCGTTTGTGCATTTCTTACACGCGATGTGGTGTGTTGCTGATAGATAAGGATTCCCTACGGAATCCTCATGTGGCGCTGATTTTCCAAATCCGCGCCGTCATCGAAATAAGGTGCGGTGACAGTAAACGATGAAAAAACAAGGGCGAACTTTGCGGTCATTTCGCGGAAGGCTAATGCTGGAGGCGATTCTACACGCGATAATGTACGGAATCGCCGCCGGAACCGCGGCGCTGCTGGCGCTGACGGTGCTGTCGCGGCTTGTTTCGCGAGAACTGTGCTTCGCGCAATGTCTGACGCTTTTTTCCGCGGCCTTCATCGTAACCTGTGCCGTATGCTACGCGTTTTGGCTTCACCCGACACACAAACGTGCCGCCGCCAGGATTGACCGCGTCGGGCTGGAAGAGCGCGTCAGCACCATGGTGGCTTTTCGTGACGACACTTCGTTTATCTGCCAGGCGCAGCGCGCGGACGCCGCTGAAAAACTATCGCGCGTAAAGCCCAAGCAAGTGGCGTTCTCATTTCCCAGGCGTTCCTTCTTCCTTTGCCTGTTGATGGCGGCGCTTGTGGTCGGGTTGTCATTCATCCCGTATGACATCCTCAGCGCTTCCTCGGAGCGGACGGAAAGTACGGTCGTGGAATCCGAAGAGGCACGGCTGATCCGCGAAATGATTGCCGATCTCCGCGCCAAAATCGAAGCCGCGGACATCAGCGAAGCGGAGAAGAACCGGCTGCTGGCGCAACTTGACCAGTTGGAGGCCGGAATTGGCGGCGGAAGCGCGACGCTCTCGGCGCTTGCGGAGATATCAAGGGCAGCCGAAGAAATCGAAAAGTCTGTCGAAGCGATGGAGTTGTCCATGGGTTGGGCGGTCGAGCTGATGAAATTTGAATGCCTGCGCGCGCTGGGTGAAGCTATCCTTGAGCGGAATCACGACAAAGTCCGCCTGGCCTTTGCGGATATCGAGCATAGACTTGTCTCCGTGACATCCGTGGATCAGGTTGCGGTGCTGAATGAAATCACGCGGGCGATCGATACGGCGCTGGAGACAAAGGCGCCAGACGACAACGAAGCCGCCCTCGCGTTCGCGTTTAGCAGCCTGAGCGGCGATCTGAAGGCCGCTGCTGAGGACGCTTATCACGATAGGGACGCGACAGACCGTATACGGAGCGGTATCCGGCAAGCTGAAGAGCGCATCCTGATGTATCTTTCCGATCAAGTTTCGGAAGCAAACCTCGAAAAGGCGGATCATGAAGAAGAGAAGCACGAAAACGAGATGGTTCCCGCTGACGCCGAGGGAGATTCCGCTGAAGGCGCGCCCGCCCCGGACAGCGAAGGCGGCAAAATGGAGGAAGGGGAAGGCGGGCGCCTGATGCACGGCGCCGATCGCTCCGGCCAGGTTGACACGGGCCGCGGTGTGATGGATCAGCAATACCACACTGTGACCGAGTTGGTCTATGAGCCGACGCTGGACCCAACTGCCCGGCGCGCGAGTTACGTATCCGGCGCGTCAGACAACAATGGCGGCGCGCTGCGTGAGCGGGCGACCGGTTCCCCAAACGAGGGCAGCGTTCCATACGGCCAGGTGTACGGCGTTTATTTCGCCAAGTTGCTGGATCAATTCACCGCCGGAGAGATTCCGGATTCATTCAAAGACATTGTGGAGGCGTATTTTTACGGCTTGTGAACCGGCGCACAAAATGACAAAAGAGGGATGGCGCGATGGTAACCGAAAAGGACTTGAAGGTTTTTAGCGACAAATGCCAGCGAATTTTTCAGGAAATCGGCCGGGATATGATTGGGCAGAAGGACATCATCGAGTACGCGGTCATCGCGATGATCGCGGGTGGCAATGTGCTGCTGGAAGGCGTGCCGGGCATTGGCAAAACCAGATTGGTCCGTTCAATCGGCCGTGTGTTCGGCTTGCCGTTTTCCCGCATTCAGTTCACACCGGACCTGATGCCAGCCGACGTTACAGGCACCAATATCATTCAAAAGGATGCGCAGGGCAATACGGTCTACAAGTTCCAAGCCGGGCCGATTTTCAGCAACATCGTGCTCGCCGACGAGATCAACCGCGCGACGCCAAAGACGCAAAGCGCGTTGCTGGAAGCGATGCAGGAACACATCGTCAGCGTTTCCGGCGAGGATCACAAGCTGGACGAGCCATTCTTTGTCCTTGCGACACAGAACCCAATCGAACAGGAGGGTACCTATCAGCTTCCCGAGGCACAGATCGACCGCTTCATGTTCAAGCTCGACGTCCCCTTCCCGACGGTAGAAGAGCTAAAGCACATTGTCCTCATGACGCAAAAGACGATGGACGAGGTGTCCGGCAAGGTGATCGGCGCGGAAGAACTGCTCGCGATGCGCGCAACGGCCAAGGAAATCCCGGTCATCGACGAAGTGATCATGTATGCGATGCGCTTGGTCGCCTCCACACATCCCGCGTCCGAGCAAGCGAGTGAAACCGCCAGGCAGTATGTGCGGCTCGGCGCAAGCCCGCGCGCGGGCCAGGCGCTGGTCACGGGCGCGAAGGTGCGTGCCTTGATTGGCGGCAGATACAATGTTTCCTACAAGGATATCGACGCGCTGGCGTACCCGGTGCTACGCCACCGCATCAAGCTGAATTTTGAGGCGATCGCCGCGAAAAAGACGCCGGATACGCTGATCTCCGATTTCCTGCGCGAACTGAACGGGCGCAAGAAACTCACGATCGGCAAGAGGGACGCCTGATGTCTGGCGATCAAAAAGCGAGACAGGTCATCAGCGGTGAATTTCTCGGCGCGCTGGAGACGCTTGACCTGTACATCAAGGGCGCGATGCGCGGTCACTTTGGCGGTTCGAGGCGTTCAAACGTCTACGGAAGCTCGCCCGAGTTCGCGGACTATCGCGATTACACGCCGGGCGATGACCTACGGCGCATCGACTGGAACCTGGTGGGCCGGTTTGACAAGTACTATATCAAACAATTCATAGACGAGCGGCAGCTTCAGGCGCATATCTACCTGGATATGTCCGCGTCCATGGACTATGGCGACGATGGAAAAAAAGGGCTGGCCGCGCTCAGGCTCGCCGCCGCCGCCGGCTTTCTGGCGGTGCAGAGCATGGACCGGGTCGCCTACCGGCTGCTCGCCGGCGACAAATGTACCGACCTTTGCGGGACGCTCATGGGCCGGGAATCATTCTACGGCGCATCGGAAAAGCTCGCCCGTTTGCGTTTTTCAGGCGACGCGGACCTGCATCTGGCGATACGCAACGACGCAAGCCCGGGGTACGACAACGGCATGTCCCTGATCATTTCCGATTTCCTGACCGAAAGCGACTGGAAGGGTGCCGTGGATTATCTGCTGTCACGCCATAGAGAGGTTGCGCTGATCCAGATCCTGTCCCCCGATGAAATGGACCCGCAGTGCAATGGGCAAATTCACTTTTTGGATGCGGAAGCGGAAACGGAAGCGGATGCCCGCAACATGCGCCTTGAAGTAAACCGCGGCGCGCTGAAGGCGTACCGGCAAGCGCTGGCGTATTATCTTGACGATATGAAGAACTTCTGCGCATCCCGTAACGTAGCGTTTCTCACGGTGCACAGCGAAGAAAAGATTGAAGATATTATCCTTTCCAAAGGATTTGCGGCAGGGTTGATACAATGAGATTTCTCTATCCGGCAGGGTTATGGGCTTTGATGGGGGTCCCTCTCCTGATCCTTGTCTACCTTTTTAAACCCAAACACGAGGATCGGATTGTTTCGAGCACCTTTCTGTGGAAGCTTAGCGAGCGGTTTCGCAAGAAACAAATACCAGCGCAGCGGTTGAAGAAAATCCTTGTATTTCTTCTGCAGCTTTTGATGATCATCACCGGCAGCCTGCTGATCGCTCAGCCAAGAATCGCACTGAAAGGCGCGGGTGTGGACTACATCGCGATTCTGGACGTATCCGGCAGCATGCGGATCACTGGTGAGGACGGCGTGTCAAGATTTGATAACGCGCGGCAATCGATTCTGGATTACGCGAAACGGCTGGACTTCGGCAGCGCAATGACGGTATTGACGGCTGACGCCGAAACTGCCCGGCTGGCGGAGCGCACGCAATCGTTCGAGGAGGTGCGGAGCGCGGTAAGCCGCGCGGTGTGCGGCTGGGGCAATGGCGATATCACAAGCGCGATGGCCGCCGCGCAAGCGTTGGTCTGGGCGCATCCAAACGCGCAGGTGTATCTGTACACGGACAAAGACTACGCTGAGACCGAACGTGTCACGGTGGTGAATGTCGCCACAACGAATGAATGGAACGTGGCGATCACAGGGATGACCGCCGCGCTTTCCGGAACCGGAACCACGTTTACCAGCACCATTGTCAGCTATGGGAAGGGCGCGCCGCTTACGATGGCGCTGTACGTGGACGGCGCGCTGCAGGCGGCGAGAATTGTCGACTGCCCGAACGGCGAAGCCGTCGCGGTATCCTGGCAGATGGACGGTGTGTACGAGTTCGGCAGCGCCAAGGTGCTCGTTGAAGCGGAAGACGGTCTCCGCGAGGATAATGAATACTGGCTGTTTAACCGCCCGGCAAATTCTATCCGCGCGCTTCTGATCAGCGAGAAGCCATTCTATGTCCGCAATGTGCTTGGCGCCTACCCGGCGGTCAGCCTTCACGAAGCCCTCTCGCCGGAAGAAGCCGATTCCGGCGGCTACGACCTCTACATATACGATGGCCTGTTGCCCAAGATCCTTCCGGAGGACGGGGCGGTCTGGCTGATTAACCCGCCCGCCGCGCCTGCCGGCTGGAACATCGGCTTTGGCGAGGAAATCATGGGAGGCTCCCTTTCGCCTGCCCGGGAGTTTGACGACGATATCTATTCCGTCCTGACCCGAAACCTGCAATGCCGGGATGTTTCCATTCTGCAATTCCGCGAAGTACAGTCAAGCGGCAGCTTCGCGCCGGTGCTGCTTTGCGGCGATTTGCCCGTGGTGCTGGCGGGCCGAAGCGAGGCGGGAGCGCGCCGTATGCTTCTGATGTTCGATCTGCACGACTCTAACCTGCCTCTGTTGACGGACTATGTGTTCTTGATTGGCAACATGCTGGACTATTCGACGCCCGCAATGCTTGAAATATATGCATACGACGCCGGTACGCCCATTTCGGCGAAGGTGTTGCCGTTCTGCGAAGAAGTGTTTTTGCAGACCCCTGCCGATGGCATCCTGCGCATTCCGTTTGATACCACGCATGCCGATTTCAGTGCGTCACGGCCGGGGGTCTACACGCTGCTGCAGAAACTTACGAATGGTTCGGCACAGTACTGTGACTTTTACGCGCACATGCCTTTTGCTGAAGGTAACACCGCGCCGGCGATCGATCCGCGGCGTCTTGCGTTCTCGGTGGACCCGGCAGTTTCCGCGGAAGCCGCGGCCGGGCAGGACGGCGAAGAGGGAACCTATAATCCGCTTCCTTTGCTGGAGGCGCTGCTCCTGCTGATCCTGATTATAGAATGTGTGGTGTATAACCGTGAGCAGTTTTGAACTCCAGTTTGCTTCCCCGTGGCCACTGCTGCTGTTCATACCCGCTGCCGCGGCGGTGGTGTGGTCCTATTCCAAGGTTCGCGGCATGAATCCGAAAAGCGTTCAGCGCGCACTGCCAATGGCATTGCGGCTTTTGACAATCGCGCTTGTCACGCTGTTCCTGTCAGGCTTCACTATCCTGACCAACAAAGTCAATACGGCCCTGTTGATCCTCGCGGACCGATCGGATAGCATGGTGAACGTTGCGTCTGACGTCGAAGCGCGCGCGAACGAAATTGCACAGCACGCCGCACAAGATGTGAGGGTCGGTGTGATTTCGTTCGCCGGCGATCAATCGCTGGAACAGCCGTTCGCGAAAAGACCCGGAAATATCGCCCTAAGCGCCTCACAAAACGGTTCATCGACCAACATCGCGGAAGCCCTGAGCGCGGCAAAGGAAGCGCTCCCGGGAAACATGCTGCAGCGCATCGTGCTGCTGACCGATGGCATTGAGACGGACGGCGATGCCGTATCAGCGGCGGAGACGCTGGCTGGTCAGGGCGTTCGGATCGACGCTATGCAATTCGATACGGCAATAACGGGCCCGGAGGTCGAAGTCACGGCACTTCACCTGCCGGCGGACGCGGTGCTGGGGCAATCATTTCAAGCGGGCGTCACAATCGCCAGCAACACCGAATCAAGCGGTACGTTGCGCCTTTACGAAGAAGATACGCTAATCAAGGAAGAGCCTATCCATATCCTCTCCGGCGAAAACACGTACACGTACGACATCACGCCGACGGGATCCGGTATCCGTGTCATTTCGGCCATGCTTGAGCCCGAAGAGGATACGCTTGCGCAGAATAATCAGCTGTTCGGCAGCCTCGACGTGACCAGCGGCAGCGCGATTCTCATCGTCGACGGTACCGGCCAGGAAGGCAAGGCATTGCAGACGCTGCTGAGCGATCAGGGATATGACGCCAGGGTCACCGTTTGCCAGCAGTTTCCACGCACGATTTCCGCGCTGTGCCAGTACGGTTTGATCATCCTGATGAACGTTGACAGCAACGCGCTCCCCCCGGCAAGCGCCGATCTGCTGGATCAATACATTTGGACATACGGGCGTAGCGTGCTGACCACAGGCGGCGAAAACACGTATATTTTTGGCAACATGAAGGAGACGCGGTTTGAGGACTTTCTCCCGATCACGATGGAGGTCGAAGAACAGGAAAGCGCCGAGGCGATTGCGTTGCTGCTGTTGATTGACAACTCCGCCTCCATGGAAGGAACGGCGATTTCCATGGCAAAACACGGCGCGATCAAGAGCATTAACTCGCTCAACCAAAACGACTACGTCGGCGTCATCACATTCTCAACCGATTTTGAGGTGCTGTCCGAACTGACCTCCATGGAGCATAAGAGCGAAGTCATCGCCGCCGTCTCCGGCCTCGGTACCATCATGGGCACCATGTACGGCGGCGCATTGCAAGAGGCGCACGACCAACTGACCGCGTTTGACAAAGCGGAAAAAAAGCATGTGATCTTTTTGTCCGACGGCAACCCGAGCGACACCGGCTTTGAGGCGATCATCCAAGAGATGGCCGAACAGAACATCACAACATCGACGATCGCTGTCGGCAAAAGCGTTAGCGCGGCGCGAATGGAGAAAATGGCGGAAACCGGCGGTGGTCACTTTTACAAGGTTACCAGCGCGCATGAACTGCCAAGCATCATGATGACGGATGCGATCCTGCAGCGCGTCGAGTATAAAAGCGAAAAGACGTTTATCCCGACGGTGGGCACCCCCGCATTCACACTTCCAGATGCCGCGTCAATGCCGCCTCTGTACGGCTATATACGCGCAGCGGCAAAAAGCGCGGCCGATGTGGCGCTATACGCGGACAAGAACCGGCCGCTTTATCTCCAGTGGGGGTATGGAACGGGCAGGGCCGCCAGCTTCCTCAGCGACCTGAACGGCCGCTGGTCGTCCGGCTGGTTCCAGGCGGACGAAGGAAGGCGAGTGATTCTCAGCATGATCGAAAGCCTGCTGGCCGATGAATACCGGAACGCGGCGATCCGTGTATCGCTCGAACGTGGCGGCGCAGAGTCCGTTCTGCGGGTTACAAGCGCGGACGCTGTTGACGGTCAAACGTTCACGGCGGATATCACCGCTCCGGATGCCTCCCAGTATACCGTGGTGCTGACGCCCATGGGGGACGGCGTATTCGAGCGCGGTATTCCGATAACGGGTTTTGGGAAATATGGGATTATCCTGCGCCAGTATGATGCGGAAGGCGCGTTGCTCAGCACGCTGAACACCGCGGCGACTGTCTCGTGGTCTGCGGAATATGAGGCTTTCACCAAGACGGAGGACCTCGGGCTGCTTTGGGAACTTTGCGCATTGACCGGCGGCACGGTTTGGGAGAACGTTGAGCAGATGCTGGATGTCAGCCTAGAGAAGTTTTTCGTAAAGTACGATCCGAAGCTCCCAATGGCGATGGTGGTGTTCTTCGCGATGCTAATGGATATCGTGATCCGAAAGGTGAAATTCAAGCGCGTGAGGAGGTTATTCATGAAAGCCAGCAAGAAAGACGGCATCCACTGACCGGTCGGTACGCCGGATAAGCCGGCGGACGCGGCGCTGCAATCCGTCCTTGCCGAGGGATACAAGCGCAAACTTTGTCACCTTCACGCTCGGCTCCACCTTGCCGGAACGCGTAAGCACAGGCGGCGGCGAGCACGTGTACAGCTTTGACTTTGCGTACAAAAACGGGGCAGTGCGCGATTTGGCTGTTCGATCAGCCGATGTAATTCCTGATTCGCTAAGTTTCGGGTTGTTGACGTTGGGGCAAACGCGCTTTCAGGCGCTCAGTAAGTTGAATTTTCTTGCTGACTTTTTCGTTGCGAAACGCCTACCTTGATAGCGCGCTACATTCGCATTGTAGAGGTCAGGAGTTCGAATCTCCTATGCTCCATTCCGATGAGACCCGATCTGAAAAGACTCGGGTCTCTTTTCCTTTGTGAAGTCAATGGTGTGAGGGATGCGTAAGCCCAACCCTCTCCGCTCTTGAGAAAAATAGAGCCTTTATCCAAACTAATTATGCGATTTATCCGCAACAAAGACAGGAGAAGCAACGATGATCAGCACAGAAAATCTTACCTTAAACTTTAGCGGCAAACCACTTTTCAAAGACGTAACCGTCAAATTCACATCCGGAAACTGCTATGGCTTGATCGGTGCCAACGGCACCGGGAAATCCAGCTTTCTGAAAATCCTGTCCGGCGAACTGGAGCCGAGCGCCGGTTCTGTTCAGATTACCCCTGGTGAACGAATGGCCGT
>JAVBOQ010000236.1:0-11232 GCA_031550455.1 Eubacteriales bacterium | reverse complement strand
CATACGGCGTTGTCGCTCTCCACTCGGCGTAGCGCAGCTACGCCTCGTTCCGGCTCCTAGCCGGATGAAAAAATCTCTCGCCGCTTTGGATGCGTTAAGATTTTCCATTGGTATTAAGGCCGATATATCCGCGCTGTATCTCGCGTTGCGCCACAAGGACACGCCGTGGCCCGCCAAGGTGATCGCTGTGTGGCTGATCGCCGCCGCGCTGATTGTCCAAGCGCTTTTGTAGCATGGAAAACGGCGCCTTGACGTGGTATACTAAACTGTCCGCCAAAAAACCAATCACAGGAGGAGATTTTTCCATGAAGAATGAATTTGTGTTCGCAGACGGCGCGCCGGCCGCGGTCGGCCCGTATTCCCACGCCGTCAAATCCGGCAAGACGCTGTACTGCTCCGGGCAGATCGGTGTGGATCCGGCGACCGGCGCGCTGACAGAGGGCGTCGAGGCGCAGGCGAAGCAGGCCCTTACAAACCTGAAAACCGTGCTGAACGCCGCCGACATGGACCTTTGCGACGTCGTGAAAACCACCGTTTTCCTTAAGGATATGGGTGATTTCGCGGCGGTCAACGCCATTTACGCCGGGGTGTTCGGCGAGACGAAACCCGCGCGCTCGTGCGTCGCGGTCGCGGCGCTGCCAAAGGGCGCGCTGTTTGAGATCGAGGCCGTCGCGAAGAAGGGGTAAGGGGAACGCCAAGGGGGCGTTGCGGCGAAAGGGACGCTGGGACGCTGTCCCAGACCCTGCCAAAGGGATTTCATCCCTTTGGAATCCCGTCTTTTTCGCCTCACGGCGGTTTAAAAAACCCTTCCTGCCGTCAGGCGAGGAAGGGAGTCCAGAGGGCCGAAGGCGCGTTAGCGGAGATCCAGGAGGCAGAGCCTCCTGGATTCATCTTTTCACGCCGAGCGCTGCGTCGCGCCGAACCTCGCGCGCCTTTTTTGAATGATCCACATGCCGTACAGCACGGCGATCATCGCGACGCAGGCGATCGGCAGCACGATCCAGGCGCTTTTCACCGCGCCGGCAACGATGTAGAACACAAACGAGATGCCCGCGACAAGCAGCGCGTAGGGGAGCTGCGTGTTGACGTGGTTGATGTGATCCGACTGCGCGCCGGTGGACGCCATGATCGTCGTGTCGGAAATCGGCGAGCAATGGTCGCCGCAGACCGCGCCGGCGAGGCAGGCGGACACGGTGATGATCAGCAGTTCGGTGGAGGGATCCAGCACGGCGACGACGATCGGCAGCAGACTGGTGAACGTCCCCCAGGACGTGCCGGTCGCGAACGACAGGCCGGCCGCGATGAGGAACACGATCGCCGGCAGGAACATCTGCAGCCCGGCTGCGCTGCCTTCGACGATGCCCGCCACATATTCCGCGCCGCCGAGCAGCCCTGTCATCGCGCTCAGCGTCCAGGCGAACGTCAGGATCAGGATCGCGGGCACCATCGCCACGAAGCCGCGCGGAATCGCTTCGGCGAACTCCTTGAACGTCACCACGCGGCGGCCAAGGAAGTACACGAACGCGAACAGAAGGCTGACCGCGGAACCGAGCGCTAAGCCGAGCGACGCGTCACAGTTCGCGAACGCGTCGATGAAGTTGGTGCCGGAGAAGAAACCGCCGGTGTAGACCATGCCGAGAACGCAGCAGGCGATCAGCACCAGGATCGGCAGCACCAGATCGTACACCTTGCCCTTTGCGCTGACTTTTTCCGCCTCGACGTTGGCGTACGGGCGCGCGGCGGTCGTGTACAGGTCGCCGTTCGCCGCGTTTTCCTCGTGCATCTTCATCGGGCCGAAATCGAATTTCAGCGCGGAGATTGTGATGATCATGACGATCGTCAACAGCGAGTAAAAGTTGTACGGGATCGCGCGGATGAACAGCTCCAGGCCGTTGTACCCTTCGACGACGCCTGTGACCGCGGCCGCCCAGGACGAGATCGGCGCGATCATGCAGATCGGCGCGGCCGTGGCGTCGATCAGGTAGGCAAGCTTGGCGCGGGAGATTTTGTTGCGGTCGGTGATCGGCCGCATGACCGACCCGACGGTCAGGCAGTTGAAATAATCGTCGACGAAAATCATCACGCCAAGCCCGAATGTCGCCAACTGCGCGCCGGTCTTTGTGCGGATGCGCCTTTCCGCCCAGGCGCCGTACGCCGCGGAGCCGCCCGCCTTGTTGATCACCTGCACCATGATGCCCAGGATGACCAGGAAGATCAGGATGCCGACGTTCCAGCCATCCGCGAGCTTCGCGATGAAACCGTCGGTGAACATCGTCGTCAGCGCCAGTTCCACGTTGAAGTTTGCGTAGAACAGCGCGCCGACGACGATGCCGACGAACAGCGAGGTGTAGACCTCCTTGGTCAGCAACGCGAGCGCGATCGCGAAGATCGGCGGCACGAGCGCCCAGAATGTTGCGTGCATGTTGCTGACATGCGCGGCGGCTTCCTCCCCGGCGACCGCCTCGACCGTTTCTGCGACCTCCGTACCGAACGCGGAGGTGACGGCGAGCAACAGGACGAAGAACAGCAACAGCCAGCCGGCGGCTTTTGTGGAACCGAGTTTCTTCATCGGACGCCCTCCTTTTTTTTCACACGCCTGTGGTTTGACATTACTATACCAAATATGCAATAATCTGTAAATGCTTCGTATAAATTAACTTTCGCTGCAATTATTCCAGAACCCGAGGACTGTTTGTAGTTTTGTACGCTGCCGGGAAGGATTTTAGACCGGCATATGTCGAACAATCAACCATAAGAGTGCAATTTTGACGAAAGTGAAGGCATGATGCATGGCGGATTGGTTGCTGCGCGTTTTGAAAGGCGCGCTGGTCGGTACCGGAGCGATTTTGCCGGGCATCAGCGGCGGGACGCTCTGCGTCGTGTTTGGCATCTACCAGCCGATGATGGGCTTTCTGGCGCATCCGGTCGCCGAATGGAAGCGGTACGGCGCGCTGTTGCTGCCGGTGCTGATCGGCTGGATCGTTGGTTTTGTCGGCCTCTCTCGCGCGCTGGGGATTGTCTTTGGCGCGTTTGAAATCCCGGTCACCTGGCTTTTCATCGGCCTTGTCGCGGGCACCATGCCCTCGCTGCTGCGTGAGGCGGGCAAGGGCGGCAGGCCGCGCGCCGCCTGGCTGGCGCTCGCGTGCGGCGTGGCCGCGATGACGGCGGTGCTGCTGCTGCTCAAGGGCGCGAGGGTGGACGTGCAGCCGTCGTTTTGGGCGTGGATTCTCTGCGGCGTGCTGTGGGGCCTTGGCATCGTCGTGCCGGGGCTCAGTCCGTCCACGCTGTTCGTGTTCTTTGGGTTGACCGAGCCGATGTCCACCGGCATCGGGTCGCTGGACTTCAGCGTCATCCTGCCGATGCTGCTCGGCATCGGGGCCGTGATCCTGCTGTTCGTCAAGCCGCTCAACGCGCTGCTCAAAAGGGCGTACGCGACGACCATGCACGCGGTCGCGGGCGTCGCGATTGCTTCGACCGTCGGCATCATTCCGCTGGACAGCCTTTCCGGTTGGAACATCGCGCTCTATGCCGGATGCTTCGCGGTCGGTTGCGTGGCCGCGCTTGGAATGGATAAAATTGGCAGGAATCTTGAATAAACGCGCGGTTTGACGCGACCGCGGACGAAAAAGGTTACATATATCGGTGACATTGAGGTTTTAATTGTGCGTGACGGCGCGCGCTTGCGCAGGCGAAGATGGGCTGAAATCACAATAAGCGTGTAACGTATAATAATTTTTTCCGTGAACCATCTTGTATTTTTTGGCAAGTATCGTATACTAAGAGATGTAAGCGGAAACGTTTGTAACTAGCGCCTTGCGGACTGGAATCCATTGATTCAAAGGAGTGTACCCATGAAAAAGCTGTTGGTCGCGCTGCTCCTGCTGGCCATGTTGGCCACGCCGATTTTGACCTTCGCCTACGAAAGCAATCCGTCCGGGATTATCGTCGGCGGCACCGCGTATGTCTTTGAGAACAACCCGCCGCTGCTCGGCGAACCGCCGATCGGAACCATCCCCAACGGCGCGGAAGTTGTTGTCTATTCGACTTCCGGCGATTTCCGCCGCGTCGGCTACTTCACCGGCTACGGCGGGCATCTCACCGGTTGGGTAGACCGCAACCAGGTGCGCATCGTGGCGAGCCCGACCGCGCAGCCCACCGCGCAGCCCACCGCGAGACCCACCGCCAAGCCCACCGCGAAACCCACGCGCAAGCCGACCGCCAAGCCGGCCGCGACGAAGCTGCCCGACCCGCTGTTTCAGGCGGTTGTCATCAGCGAAACGTTGATCATCCGCGCCACGCCGGCCGACAACGGAAAAAAGGTCTACACGATGAGCAACGGCGCCGTGGTCGATATCCTCGAAATGCGGGACGACTGGTACCACATCACCCACAAGGCCAACAACAAGAAAACCTACACCGGTTGGGTTCCGGCGGACTTCATCCTGACCGAACCTTCCTATATCGTGACGTCGGTGCTGACGAACGCCTACACGTTGCCCAACCTGGACAGCAAGCTCATCGAAAAAGTCGAACCGGATACGGTTCTGCTGGTGCTGGGCGAGGTGGATGATTTCTATGTCGTCAACCTGAACCACGGGTCCGCGTTCATCAGCAAGGCCGACATCGAAGCCGAGGGCTGATGCAAGGATCGAGCGCGAAGCGCGGTCATGAAAAAGGCGGGAGGGTTTGCAAACCCTCCCGCCTTTTGTTATCGCAAAGAATCTCCGTCAGTCCCTGACTTCCTCGCGGTCGCGGAACAAGAGCGAAATACACCACAGGCCCGCGAGGCCGATGACGCCGTAGAGGATGCGGCTGACGAGCGCCGCTTGTCCGCCGAACAGGTAGGACACCAGATCAAATTGAAACAGCGCGATGAGCCCCCAGTTGATGGCTCCGAGAATGACAAGCAGCAACGATACGCGATCCATAATAGTCCACTCCTTATTTTAAGTCTTGAACTATTATGTCCGTGTCGCGTCAATCTATCCGCGGGTGCTTTGCCTGGTAATCCTCGATCGCTGCCTTGATCGCTTCTTCCGCCAGCATTGAGCAGTGCATCTTGACCGGCGGCAGGCCGCCGAGCGCTTCCGCGACCGCCTTGTTTGTCAGCGCCAGCGCCTCGTTGAGCGTCTTGCCCTTGACCATCTCGGTGGCCATGCTGCTGGTCGCGATCGCCGCGCCGCAGCCGAATGTCTTGAATTTCACGTCGACGATCACGCCGTCTTCGACCTTTAGGTACATGCGCATGATGTCGCCGCATTTCGCGTTGCCGACGGTGCCGACGCCGCTGGCGTCCTCGATCTCGCCGACGTTGCGCGGGTGCTCAAAATGATCCATCACCTGTTCGCTATACAAGGCTGATTCCTCCTTTGATCTGGTTAAAAAGCGGCGACATCGCGCGGAGCCTGTCCACAATGACGGGCAACTGCTCGAGCACGTAGTCGATATCCTCGTCGGTGTTGTAGTCGCCGAGCGTCAGCCGCAGCGATCCGTGCGCGATCTCGTGCGGCAGGCCGATGCCGAGCAGCACATGCGACGGGTCGAGGGACCCGGACGTGCAGGCGGACCCGCTCGACCCGGCGATGCCGACCAGATCCAGCGAGAGCAGCAGCGCTTCGCCCTCGATGTACCGGACGGATACGTTGACATTGTTCGGCAGCCTGCGTGTCCGGTGGCCGTTCAGCCGCACCTCGGGGATTTTCGCGAGAATCCCGTCGATCAGCCTGTCCCGCATGGCGCAGAGCTTTGCCGCGTGGGTCTCGATGTTCTGCGTCGCCAGCTCAATCGCGACGCCCATGCCGACGATGCCGGGCACATTTTCGGTGCCGCCGCGCTTTGCCTTTTCCTGCGCGCCGCCCTGCTGGTTCACGTCGACGCGGATGCCCTTTTTCAGGTACAGCGCGCCGACGCCCTTCGGGCCGTAGAACTTGTGCGCCGCGATCGACAGCGCGTCGATGCCCATCGCCTTGACGTCGATCGGGATCGCGCCGACCGCCTGCACCGCGTCGGTGTGGAACACCGCGCCGCCCGCGCGCGCGACCTCGGACAGCGCGGCGATCGGCTGAATCGTACCGATTTCGTTGTTCGCGGTCATGATCGAAACAAGCACAGTGTCCGGCCGCATCGCGGCGCGCATCGCTTCGGGATCGACCAGCCCGTCGCCGTCGACCGGCAGGTAGGTCACGTCGAATCCCTGCTTTTCGAGCCACTGGCAGGTGTGCAGCATCGCGTGGTGCTCGATCGCGGACGTGATGATGTGCGCGCCCTTTTTGCGGTTCGCGAAGGCGATGCCTTTGACGATCCAGTTGTCGGCCTCAGTGCCGCCGCCGGTGAAGTAGATGTCGCCCTTGTCGGCGTTGATCGCCCGGGCGACCTGCTCGCGCGCGGCCTCGACCGCCTTGCGCGCCTCCCGGCCGAACGCGTGGACGCTGGACGGGTTGCCGTATGCCTCCGCGAAGTACGGGAGCATCGCCCGGATGACCTCGTCCCGGGTGCGCGTTGTCGCGGCGTTGTCCAGGTAAATGTTTTTCATGAAATCCCCTCCTCACAGAGCCGAACCTGATCCTCAAGCATATCCTGAAGGGTGATGGAGTCCAGCACCCGGTTGATACAGTCCGTCAGCCGACCCCAGACCAGCCGCGACGGGCATTGGCCGCTGCGGACGCAGGCGTCCGCGTCCTCGATGCAGTCCGCCATGAACACGGGCCCCTCGAGCAGCCGCAGCAACTGCCCGATGGTAATTTCGGACGGAGGCCGCGCAAGCATATAACCGCCCTGCGCGCCGCGCATGCTGACGACGAGCCCTTCGCGCCGGAGGACACCGATAATCTGTTCCAGGTATTGATCCGGGATGATCTGCCGCTCCGCGATGCTGCGGATCGTCTGCGGCCCCGCGCCGTTGTTTTGCGCCAGGTCGAACATCGCGTGGATGCCATACCGGCAGCGGGTGGACAGCTTCATCGCGCGCCCTCCTTCCGAATGAATTCCGAGTAATTCTCTCGGGTATCATGCTAACACCAAAAAAGCCCCCTGTCAAGGGGGCTGAGCGATTTTTGACAAATTTAGTCGGGATTGAAGCGCCGCCGCGCAGGGAGCGGTGTTTAGGCCAGGATGTCGTGCTCGTACAGTGGGTAGCGCGCGCAGAGCGCAAGCACGGCTTCACGGACGGACGCGACGGCGGCCTCGCCCTCGCGCAGCACGCGGGCAATCCAGCGCGCGATTTGCCGCATGTCGTCTTTCGTCATGCCGCGTGTCGTGACGGCCGGCGCGCCGATGCGGATGCCGCTGGTGACGAACGGGCTTTGCGTTTCTTTGGGGACCGTGTTCTTGTTGACGGTGATGTTCGCGTCGCCCAGCAGCGCTTCAAGCGCCTTGCCGGTGACGCCGGTGCCGGACAGGTCGAGCAGCAGCAGATGGTTGTCCGTGCCGCCGGAAACCATGCGGACGCCTTCTTCGTGGAAAGCTTGTTCCATCGCCTTGGCGTTTTCGAGGATGCGGCGCTGGTACGCGTTGAACTCCGGATGTGACGCCTCAAGGAACGTAACCGCCTTCGCCGCGATTACGTGCATCAGCGGGCCGCCCTGTGTGCCCGGGAAAATCGCCTTGTCGATGTCCTTGGCGAACTGTTTGCGGCACAGGATCAGGCCGCCGCGCGGGCCGCGCAGCGTCTTGTGCGTCGTGGACGTGACAAAATCCGCGTGCGGCACCGGACTTGGATGCAAACCCGCGGCGATGAGACCCGCGATGTGCGCCATGTCGACCATGAACAGCGCGCCGGCTTCCCGGGCGATCGCGCCGATTTTTTCAAAATCGATGGAACGCGGGTACGCGCTCGCGCCGGCGACGATGAGCTTCGGTTTCGCCTCAAGCGCGGCGTCACGCAGGGCGTCATAGTCGATCGTTTCGTCTTCGTCGGAGACGCCGTAGGATACAAAATGGAAATATTTGCCCGAAATGTTGACAGGGCTGCCGTGCGTCAGGTGCCCGCCGTGCGACAGATTCATGCCCATCACGGTGTCGCCCGGGTTCAGGCACGAGAAATAGACCGCCATGTTTGCCTGCGCGCCGGAATGCGGCTGCACATTGGCGTGATCCGCGCCGAACAGCGCTTTTGCGCGATCCCGCGCGAGGGTTTCGACAATGTCGACATACTCGCAGCCGCCGTAATACCGCTTTCCCGGGTAGCCTTCCGCGTATTTGTTGGTCAGGTGCGAACCCAGTGCCGCCATCACGGCGGGGCTTACGTAGTTTTCCGACGCGATCAGTTCAAGGTGATCGCGCTGGCGAGTCAATTCGAGATCCAGCGCCGCGGCAAGTTCCCGATCCGCCTGGTGCAGCGTCTTCATGTCAATCATGCCAAATCCTCCTTCACGACCAGGAAGAGTATAAGGCAAAAGTGGTGGAGGGTCAAGAAGGCGGCTGCAGGCAGGACATTTCGATGCGCAGCAGGGATTCGTCGCACGCGGCGCAGACGCGCCGGGAAGGGTCGGCGGCCGGAAGGTTCAGATAGAATGTGGTTCCGATGTTCTCCCGGGTGGTGCAACTGATCCGGCCCTGCATCTGCGCGGTCAGCGTCTTGACGAGGTACAGCCCCATGCCGACATCATCGTCGGCGGACGGCGCGCCGCAGACGCGCGCCACCTGCTCCGGCGTCATTCCGTGTCCGGTGTCCGCGACATGAATCGACACCTCGTCGCCGTGGCAATGCGCCGACAGATAGACAAATCCGCCGGGTTCCGTGAACTTCACGGAATTGGAAAGCAGGTTATACAGGATTCTTTCGAGCATCTCCAGGTCGCATCGCACGTGAAGCGGCTCGCTGATGTCGCAGACCAGCTCGAGGCCGCGCGCCTCGACAAAGGGCCGGATAGATTCGGCGATGGCCAGAAGAAGGCCGTCAATCTGCGCGCTGACGATCATCGGTTTGCAGTTGGCCCTATCGCGTATGTCCAGCAGATGGTTGACCAAACGAAGCATTGCGAGCGCGTTCTGTTTGACCATCGCGAGGTACTGCTTGACCTTTTCTGGAGGCAATCGCGCGCTTTCAAGCATGCTGATCGCGCTTAACAACACATTCAGATGCGTCCGGATGTCATGACTCCATCCAGACATATGCCAATAGCTTTCTGTATCATTTGTCATAATACAGCTCCTTGTCACTATGTAAAATGCTTGAAGAGAGTATAGCATGGGCTTATTGATTTGTCACGCAATATTTGGAAAGTTTTAACACTTTGACAATATTCCATTTTTGGGAGAAGATGCGCAAAACGCAACGGATGGGATTGCCTTGCGTATGGCCCTACGGTATAAAGCGGGATTATGAAAGGGCATAAAAATACGACCGCTCGAACCAGGCGCCCCCGCGGCACATGCGCGCATTGCTTACTGCTGCTTCCTTCCGGACCTGACAGGATTCACACGGCAACATTGCACGGGACCCGGCTGTCATCACAGCCGCAAAAAGTATTATACCAAATCGCGCGGAAAAATCAATCCCCGGGCGGCGGCAAGTTTTCGCAGGCCATGATCAGCGCGTCCTCTTTGTTGTCGTCGTAGTAGCGCTTTCGGTATCCGACGTCGAAAAAGCCGACCTTGTGGTACAGCGACTGCGCGGCGGCGTTGCTCCGGCGCACCTCCAGCGTCATCCAGGACATGCCGTTGTCGGAGGCCAACTGCATCAGCGCGCGCGTCACCATTTCGCCGTACCCGTGGCCGCGGTGCTCGGGGTGCACGGCGATGTTCGTCACATGCGCCTCGTCAAGCACAAACCACATTCCGGCGTACGCGATGACGCGGCCCGAAAGTTCCGCGACCAGGTAGCGCGCGCACAGGTTTTCGGTAATCTCGTGGATGAACGCGTCTCGCGTCCACGGCACGGAGAAGCAGCCCTTTTCGATCTCCTGCACATCGTCGACGTCGGAGAGGCGCATCGGGCGGAGGATGGGTTCAGCCATTGTTCGCCTCCCGCGCGGCGCGTTCCCGCTCGGCCTGCGGCGCGCGCAGATAGTATGGGGCAAGGTCGCGCCATTCGCGCCATGTCTCCGGGCGTTCCAGCGCGATCAGCGCGGCCTGCTCCGCGCGCGGGGCCATCAGCGGCTCCGGCGCGAAGAAGGCGCGGTTGCCAAGCGTATCCGCGATCGGCTGCCGGTGCGCCGCCGCGCCGTCGCCGACAAAGCAGCAGCGCGGATAAGGTGATAGCGCCCGCAAAAAATCGGACAGTTGCATCGCGGCGTCCGGTAGCAGCCTTTTGCCGCCATCGAACGCGGCGCAGTAGACCTGGCCCGCCCGCGCGTCCTGCAGCGGACAGACGACGCCGTCGAAAAAGGCCGCGTTTCGCGCGAGCGCTTCGAGCGCGTTCACGGCGCAGCAAGGCGCGCCGGTCGCGTGCGCCAGCGCCTTGACCGTGGCAATGCCGATGCGCACGCCGGTAAACGAGCCGGGCCCGGCGACGGCCGCGAAGCAGTCAACGTCCGCAGGCCTGATCCCGGCCGCGGCGAGCGCGTCGTCCGCCAGACGCATCACGTTTTCCGAGTGCGTTCGCCCGTTCTGCAGCAAGCAGGCGTAGACCGGCGTCCGGCCGCGCGAAAGCGCCACCGACAGAGACGGCCCGGATGTGTCGATCGCAAGGATGGTCGTCAAGGCAATACCTCCCGGAACGCGCCGCGCGGCGTCAGCGTGATCTCGCGCGCGTCGGCGTCGTCGCCGTAGTCGATCCGGATTTCGAGATGGGTTTCGGGCAGCGCGCCTTCGCACCGCTCCGGCCACTCGATCAGGGAGACCGAGTCGCCGCCGATATAGTCTGCAAGCCCGGCGCTTTCGAATTCGTCCGCGTCCGTCAGGCGGTACAGGTCAAAGTGGCGCAGTGGAACGCGGCCCTCGTGGCAGCAGAGCAGCGTAAACGTCGGGCTGGCGACCGGCCCTTCGACGCCCAGCCCGCGGGCGATGCCGCGCGCCAGCGTCGTCTTGCCCGCGCCAAGGTCGCCGCGCAGCAGCAAAACGTCGCCCGTGCGCAGACGCGACGCGAGCAGGCGTCCGAACGATTCGGTTTCGGCGGTTGTGTGGGTCGTCAAGGTGTCTCCTTATCTGCTCTGGGGGAGAAGGGGCGAAGGGACGCTGGGACGCTGTCCCAGACCCTGCTCAAGGGCCATTGGCCCTTGAGAATCCCTTCCTATAGGGTTCTATGATGATACGTCATGCATGTCCATCATCGACCCAAAGGAGGGGATTCTT
>JAVBOQ010000310.1:0-3375 GCA_031550455.1 Eubacteriales bacterium | reverse complement strand
CGATGCGGTAAGGTTTGGAATTGGTATAACAGGGACGGCGAATCCTCCTTTTGCATAGGTTATGATGCGCCCTTGTGCGCCTATGCAAAGGAGGATTCATTATGTTCTTTCATGGCTGTCCATGCCCGCAACAGCGGTGGTGGCCTTGTTCTACGCAACAGTTTCAATGCTGGAACCCGCCTGTATGCCAACAACCGATCGTCTGCCCGCAGCCGATCTGCCCGTCTCCGTTCTGCACGGTGACAACCGGAACCGCAACCGCCGTTGCCGCGACCACAGCGACAATCGCGGGCAACACGTTTTCCTGCAACACGTCCGGCATCGTCCGCAGCGGCGTGCAGGTCGGAACCGACCCGTCCCTGACCACGGTAACCGAAACGTTGTCCGGCACGCTGCAGTCACCGTTTTCGGTCACGCTGACCGGGTTGGTTCCCGGGACGACGTACTATTACCGCGCGTTCGTCGACTCGGGATGCAACCGTTTCTTCGGGAACATTCTGACTTTCACGACCGCCGTCTCCACGCCGACCGTCACAACCGGCGCGGCGATCAACATCACGAACGCCGCGGCGACGATCACAGGCAACACGTACAGCGGCGTCCCCGGAACCGTGACCTCAACCGCCGTGGAATACAGTGTGAACCCCACGTTCGCCGGCAGCCAAACCTCGGCCGGCACACTGACCAACCCGTTTTCGGCAGCACTCAGCGGTCTTGCGCCCGCGACGACGTATTTCTACCGCGCAATCATCAACACCACCGGCGGCGTCTTCCAGGGCAACGCGCTGTCGTTCACGACGCTGCTGTAAGAACGTAAAATGATGGTTGCAGCTGTCGCGGCGCTTCTCGCCCGCGCGGCCGTGTGACGGATACAAGGAAATGCCAAGGGGCTGCCGCTTCCGGTTTTCCCGGCGCGGCAGCCCCTTTCTTTTGTGAGGATTCGCAGCTTTTGTTACTTGAGGAAGCTGTTCATCATGAAGCCGATCACATAGCCGTTGTTCTGCTTCACAATGACCTTGCTCCAAACGGGATACGGAACCACAACGGTCGCGGCGTCGCCTTCCAGCACGCGCTTGATGACCGAGAACCCATACCCCGCGCCGGCGCGAAGATTGACGTAGCTTCTGTTGTTCACGACGGTTTTGTTCGGGGTGGCGGCGGCGTCCAGTTTGAGGTACTTCGTCATCATGTACCCCTGCACGCCGCTAACCGAGACGCGGCACCAGAGCGTGCCGACGCCCAGCACGGTCACTTTCGTTCCGTTGTAGAATTGGCCGAGGATTTTCGCGGTATCCGAAGGCTCCTGCCGCAGGTTCAGCCACTGGCTCGCGGCCGGGTTGTTAACATACGCGGCGTAGGCTTTCGGCGCGCTCGGCTTGACATCGTAGCCCTTCTGGTCAAACGCGAGATACTTGGTGACCATGTAGCCGTACAGGCTGCCGACCTGCACGCGGCACCAGTCCGCGCCGTGGGTCAGTACGCGTACCCGCGTTCCGTAGGCAAAGGTGCCGAGGATCGCCGAGGTGTCATCCGTCCAGGCGCGCAGGTTCAGGTTGCCGACGTACTTGGTGACGACCGTCGCGTTCGCGTTGGGCGTCAAGACAACGGGCGCTGGCGGCGGGCAAACCGGCGGCAGCGGCGGGCAGACAACCGGCGGAACCGTCGGGCAGACAACCACCGGCGGCACCGGGCGCGCGGTGGGAAGCGGCTGGCCGCCGAACGAGAGGTTCGCGGTCAGCACATAGCCGCAGAGGTTGCCGCTGCGCACCTGCGTCCAGACATCGCCGCGGCCGAGGACGGTGACTTCGGCGCCGCTCATCAACTGGGCCAGCACGCGGCCGGTCATCGACGCGGCGTCATGCAGGCTGATCGGGCCGACTGCGACGAACGCGGTCGTCACCTGCGCGGCAGGCCTGTGGTCAACGAAGTTGGCATGCACATAGCCGGTGCGCTGTCCCGTTTTGACCTGATACCAGTCGCCCTCTTTGCCGAGGATCTGCACGGTTGTGCCGACCGGAATGGTGCCCACGATCGAGGCGGCCATGAAATCCGGGCACTGCCGCAGGTTCGCCGTCTGGCCCCCGTTCGGGTTGATCACGACGCCGTCGGTGTCCGCCGCGAAAGCGGGCAGCGCGAGCGACATCATCATCGCCATCAACAATGCGAGACAAAGGCTTCTTTTGTAATTGAGAGACCCATGCGTCCTTTTCATACAGGAAGTCCCTCCCTTTCGTGGTGTGCAGGAGGTTGCCCCCTGCGCACTATTGGACGCCGGCTTCCTGTGCATAGTTCCCACGAATGACGCTAAATGTAAAATTATTTTTTCTCATAACCATTTGTTGGAAACGCTGGAAAACAAAGGAAAAAGTCAATACGGGAAGATGATCTCACCGGCCTTATCCTTGCAACAGGCGTCCGGCCCGGTTGTCCATACCCCGAAGGATAAGTCGGACAGGTGGCGGCGCGCAATCGCGATGTACGGCGGCATTAGCGCGTCTTCGCGCTTGTCCTGCGTCATGCGGTGCGGTGTGATCAGGCGGTGGCGAAGCGCCTCCGCCGCGAGTTTGCCGCCGAACTCCCGGATCGCGCAGCGGACCGAATCCGACAGCGTGGCGGTCAGCGCTTCGTCCGGCGCCTCGCCAAGCAGCGCGCTGATGTTGTCGGAGAGTTTTCCGGCGAAGTAATTCGCGATTTCTTCCATACGAATGCCGGTGCGGCGAAGCACCGAAAGCGCCGGGATCAGTTCCGCGAAAAACGCCTCGGTTTCGGGCTCATTCTCCGCGCCGGCCAGCATCCGGAGCAGCGCCACACCGGCCGAAAGCGCGTCCGGCGTCGAGCGGATGCGCCGGACGACATGGGACATG
Source organism: Eubacteriales bacterium (assembly GCA_031550455.1). GTDB lineage: Bacteria > Bacillota > Clostridia > Christensenellales > Aristaeellaceae > Avichristensenella. Next base: position 511 of record JAVBOQ010000310.1, on the reverse strand, counting down.
CGCTCAAAGGCGGGCAACAGCCGGGGCTCCGTCTGGTAATACGCCGCGCGAAACGCGTCGTCCGGAAAAAAGGCGCAATCGACGCCAAGCCGCGCCTGCGCTCCGGTGCGCGGAACCAGGTCGTCGGCGCTGACGAGGTTATACACCGGGAACGCCTTCGGATCCGGCGGACCGCCTGCCGCCGCGACTGTCGGCGCGGCGAATGTGTACCCTAAGATGCGGTCAAAGGGAACGCCAAGCGCGAGCAGTTGCCGGGCGTAGGTCTGCACCAGCGCGCCGCCCTGGCTGTGACCGGACAGCCAGAAAACAAACCGACCGTCTGGTTTGTCCGCCTCCTCGATCACGTCCTTGAGCGTCAGCGATTCGCGGCCCAGCGCCCCGGCAAGCGCGGGCAGTGCAACGCGCGGTGTTTGCGCCTCGAACTGACGCGCGAGCGCGAGAAACCCGGTATGCATACCGCTGGTCTGTTTGATTCTGAACTTGGAAAACCAGTCAAAATACTTCTGCGTCG
>JAVBOQ010000049.1:0-22700 GCA_031550455.1 Eubacteriales bacterium | reverse complement strand
GCACAACGCTGCGCGGCCTGCTCGCGGAGCTGCCGCCCGTGTACCAGCATGTCGAACGCGTCGCGTGCGCGCTGGCCGACCGCGGCAGGCTGCTTCGCGATATTGCGGACGATGAGCCGAACGCGGAACTGTCCGGCGGGCTGCGCTTCGGCCGTGAATGCGGTTGGCTCACCGTTGACCCGGATGAGCGCGAGCCGGAGATGGTCGTCGTCGGCGAGGCCGCCAATATGGAAGCCGCGCGGGAACTGTGCGGCGAGGTGGTGGCGCGGTTGTAGAAGATGATGGAAAAGGGGAGATAGGGGAAAGGGGAACGCTGGGACGCTGTCCCAGACAACCCCAAAGAAGGGATTCTTAAGGGCCAATGGCCCTTAAGCGGGGATCCAAGGGGCGGAGCCCCTTGGCGTTCCCCTCCGTTCCTCTCCCTTGCCCGCCGCCGCTTTCTTTGGTACAATGCGTGCCGAAGGACGGCGGTTTTTTTGACTGCAAACGAAATCCGTGCGCGCCTTGACGCGATGGCGGAGCCATCCTACGCAGAGTTCAGCCGAAAACTTTTGCCGGGCGTGGCGAACGTGCTCGGCGTCCGGCTGCCCGCGCTGCGAAAGCTCGCGCGGGAGTTGGCGCGCGGCGACTGGCGCGCGGCGTTTGAAGTGATCCGGGACGACAGCTTTGAAGAGACGTTGCTGAAAGGCATGCTGATCGGCTATGCGAAAGCGGATATGGACGAGCTGCTGCGCTATACCGCGCGGTATGTTCCGTTGATCGGCGACTGGTCGACCTGCGACAGTTTCGTGGCGGGCCTGAAATGGGTGAAATCCGATCCGGAGCGCGCGTTTGCGTTCCTCGCGCCGTTCCTTGACAGCGAGGCGCCCTTCGCGAAGCGGTTCGCGGTCGTGACGCTGCTCTTCTATTTCATTAACGAACGGGACATCGACAGGACGCTTGATTGTCTCGCCTCGGTGCGAAACGAAGCGTACTACGTCCGCATGGCGGTCGCCTGGGCGGCGGCCGAGTGCTATGTTTCGTTTCCGGAAAAGGCCGCCTCGCTGCTTGCGGCAGGCCGCCTCGACGACTGGACGCGGGCGAAATCAGTTCAAAAAATATGTGAGTCGCGCGCCGTTTCCGCAGAAGGCAAGGCGCGGGCGCGCGCCATCACGCGAAAGAAGGGTTGACCATGCGCAGAAAAGACCGGGAAATCACAAGCCTTGACGCCATCGAGGCGATCCTCAGGGATTCCGTGGTATGCCGCCTGGCGCTGCACGGAGGCGAATATCCGTACATCGTGCCGATGAACTTCGGCTATGTCCGCGACGGAGACCGGTTCACGCTGTATTTCCATTGCGCGAAGGAAGGACAGAAGCTCGATCTGATCCGGGAGAACCCGCGCGCCGCGTTTGAGGTGGAATGCGACGTTCGCGTCGTGCGCGGCGACCGGCCGGACGCGTACACCACCGCCTATCGAAGCGTCATAGGGCAGGGCGTGCTGTCGGCCGTCGAAGGAGCCGAAGCCGCGAAAGGGCTCGAAGCGCTGATGCGCCAATGCGTGCCGGACCAGACGTTTCATTTTGACGACAGGACGACCGGCGCCGTGACGGTGCTGCGGCTCGACGTCGCGACCGTCACCGGGAAACAGAATTTGAAGTAGCAAAGGCGCCCTGCCGCCTCACCCGCCCGCGCTGCGGTACTGCGATATGCCCCAGCGGAACACGCGCCCGCTTACGAAGTGCAAAAGCAACGGCAGCGCCAGAAAATAGTAAAGCCGCCAGTCGTGCATGCCCTTGAGCAGCCACCGCGTCGGGAAATCGGTCACGACGCCGATCGGCACGGCGAACAGGATGATCTTCTGCCAGACGCCCGGGAACACGTCGATCGGGTAAACAAGCGTGCCGGTCAGAATGAAAAACAGCATGGGCAGAAACGAGAGGCGCACGAGCTTGAATGAGAACGTGATGAAGATCACGAAAATGTTGTACAGGATCGCGACGCTGACGCAGATGAGCAGCAGAAAGAACAGGACGCTGAACAGATCCGGCGCGCGGCCCAGCTTGCCGAGCGCGTAGGCTGTGACGCCGAACCCGGTCGCGAGCGGCAGAAAGCGAAACACGTCCATCCGGAACAGCGACATGTAGAACCGCGTGTTCAGCGGCAGCAGCAGCAGGTGGTCGAGCGTGCCCTTGCCGACATCCTCGTCCAGCGTGCTGAGGCTCGCGTCAAACAGGCTGAAAAAGCCGTAGAAGACGACCTGCCCGACGCCGCCCATGCAGATCATTTCGTACCGGCTCCAGCCCGCCACCTCGCTCGCGTTCGCGAACATCAGCGACAGGACAAGCAGGTGCGACGCGAAAAAGACCATGTTGCTGAACATCAGCATCAAAAACTGCGCGCGGTACGCCATCATCACCTGCACGTTCACGGAGACGATCGTTTTCAGCACGCGAAGGTAGTACCGGATGCGCATCGCTCAACCTCCCGACGCCGTGTAGCGCTTCATGCCACGGCGGTACAGCGCGAAGCAGCCAAGGTACAGCAGCGCGCAGTACCCGGCGGCCAGCGCCAGTTTGATCCCGACATCCTCCGGCGACGCCGCGCCGGTCAAAAGCGACGTCGGGTAGTATGTCATGAACTGAAACGGCAGCCAGTCAAGCGTATTGACCAGCGCCGCGGGCAGAAACGCGTAGGGAATCCGCTGCCCGTTGACGATGCCCGTGAACGTTAGGACAAACATCGCGATGCCCGTCACATTCACCAGCCACAGCGACAGCAGTTGGATCATCAGCGACATGAAATAGCAAATCAGGAAGCCAAGCGCGAGAAAAACCGGCGCGTACCAGGGGAACGACAGCACGGCGAACGCGCCCGGGTATGCAGCCGCGACAAACAGATAAAACGGCAGGTGCTTGGCGAGCGCGCAGGTCTTCGCGGACAGCAGCGTCGCCATTTCGTAAGGGATCGGGTGGTACGGCCGCGGGATGTGCAGCGCGAGGTCGCCTGTGCGCACCCAGTCCGAGAAACGGCTTTCGCAGGCGGTGAAGGCGTTGACCAGCATCACCGCGCAAAAATACGAGACGACCGCGTCCGCGCCCATCGCGGGCCGGTTCGCGCCGCGCGCCACGGCCGACCAGACCGCGACGCTGACGAAAAAGCTTAAAAACTTTGAAAAGTAGCCGAGCAGGAAGTCCCATTTGTAGACGAGCGCGGATACGAGGCCGCTCCTGTACACGGCGAAGTATTTTCGCGCCGCGAGGCTATGCATGGTCAAACACATCCAGTATGATCGACTCGATCGGCGTGTCTTCGATGGTGATGTTTTGAAACCCTTTGTGCGTGACCATCCGTTCAAACACGGCCGTCACGTCGTCGGCGTGCACCTCGACGGTCGTCGCGTCGCCCGACTGGGTCGTCCCGACCACGTATTCCGACAGCAGCGCGGCCGCGTCCTCCGACGCGGTGAACGAGATGAATTTCTTCGGCGACGCGCGCCGCTTCAGGTCGCCGATCGACCCGTCGTGCAGGATGCCGCCCTTGTGGATCAGCAGCACACGGCCGCATGTCTCCTCGATGTCCGCGATGGCGTGGCTTGTCAGGAGCACCGTCACCGAGCGGTTCGCGGCGTAATCGCGGATGAACGCGCGGATCGAGAGCTGGCTTTTCAGATCCAGGCCGATCGTCGGCTCGTCGAGGAACAGCACGCGCGGGCTGTACAGAAGGCCGCAGATGATGTTCATCTTCGTCCGCTCGCCAAGCGAGAGCTGCCGCACCGGCGTGCGCAGCCGCTCGGTCACGCCGAGCATCGCGGACAGCGCGTCCAGCGCGCTTTTGTAGGCCGCGTCCGGTATCTCATAGATCGCCTGGGTCAGCCGGAAGGATTCGAGCGCGCTGACATCCCATATAAGCTGGTTCCGCTGGCCCATGATCAGCGCGATGCCGCGCTTGAATTCGTTCCTGTGGTCAAAAGGCCTGTGCCCGAGCACGCTGACCTCGCCGCGGCCGGGCGGCATGATCCCGGACAGAATTTTGAGCAGCGTCGTCTTGCCAGCGCCGTTCGGACCGATCAGGCCGACGACCTGGCCCGTCGGAATCGAGACGCTGACGCCGGACAGCGCGACGACTTCGTTATATTTGCGTGAAAACAGGCTTTTGACCGCGCCCATGACGCCCGGCTCGCGCGCGGCGACCCGGTATGTCATGCCGAGATCCTTCGTTTCGATCATGCGCGTCTCTCCCGGCGTTTTTGCGCCGCCTCATCCCTCGTTCTCAAGTTCCCGTTCGATCCCGCCGAAGAACCCGTCCTTCGACAGGGCGGGTATGTATACTTCCGCCAGTTCCCGCGCCGTGTTCGCGGCCCACGCGGTGTTTTCCGCGAAGCCGAGCTCCGCGAAGACGGAAAACAGAAACATCACAAAAAAGCACTGTACCATGCGGATCTCGCCCGGGCGGAAACGCCGGACGCTCCGGTACCCCGCGAGGATCTGTGCGCGCGCGTCCGGACACATGCCGCCCATATGCGCGCACATTTCGCCAAGATCGTACAGATAGTGACCGTACACCGCGCGCGTGAAATCAATCGGGATGGCCTTCTCGCCGTCATAGAGCAGGTTCCCGCAGCGAAGATCCGTATGTACCATGCCGAGGTTTCGCAATGGATCGGCGTCGAGCCGCGCCATGCAATCCCTTATCCTGTCGAAGCCTTCGTCAAACAAACGCAGAACCGCAGCGCCGGGAGACCCCGTCCGCCGCGCGCTAGCATGGATGCGGGCCTGCACGCGCGCGAGGTAGTCCTCTCGGTGATGCGGCCTTTCGGGCGCAAGCGTTCGCAACGCGGCGGCGGACGCGTCGTGCAGCCGCGCGGCGGCCACGCCGGAAGCGTACGCCATCGCGGACCGGTTTTCACGGAGGGACTCCATCACGGGCGCTTCGACGTACCGTACGACGGTCGAAAGGCGCGGCGCGTCGCCCGGCGCGCTGGTCACATACCCGCCCGCGAGGTTTTGCAACGGTTCCGCCGTGCCGAGGCCGAACGCGCGGATGCGGCGCAGCAGCTCCATTTCGAGCGCTAACTGCGCCCGCGTATGAAACACGTTTTCCGGTCCGTCGTAGTCCTCGCCGCCGGCGTCGCCGATGCGCTTTACGAGCCAACGGCCGCCGTCGGAACCGTCGACGATCCAGACGTCGCCGTCCGCGTCGGCCGCGCGGACATCCTTCGCGGCCAGCCCGTACGCCAACAAAACCTCGCGCAATGCTTCCAAACGCGTCACCGCCTTCGCCTTTGCCGGGAAAGGCAATCCCTTTGCTGAGAAATGCACACAGTATAGCATACCCTTCGCGTTCCGCAATGTGGGAACGGTTGAAAAGGTGCGTCAAATTGTATGGAATTGCACTGAATCATCCAGCCTCGCCCTGCTGCCAGTTCCTTCCCCGCCTTGACAACGATCCGCTGTTACCCGATAATGGCGGCACACGGATGAGAGGGCGTGAACCGATGCTCCGGATGGTGATTGTCGACGACGAGGCGATCATTCTGCAGGGATTGCGGGAAATTGTCGACTGGCAGGCGCTCGGGTATGAAATGGTCGGAAGCTATCTCGACGGCGCGGCGCTGCTCGACGCGCTGCGGTCCGGTCTTCCGGTCGACGTGATCCTGACAGACATCCGGATGGACCATGTGTCCGGCATTGAAATCGCCCGCCATGTGCACGAGAACGCGCTGCCGGTCAAGGTGGTGCTGCTCAGCGGGTACGCCGATTTTGAGTACGCGCGCCAGGCGATCGCCTACGGCGTGACGGAATACCTGACCAAGCCGTGCTCGCTGATGCAGATCCGCGAGGTGTTCACACGGCTGGCGGCGTCGATTCATCTGGAACGCGCCGAAAACATCGCGCGGCTGTCGCGCCTGCAGGAGGCGCGTACGGTGACGGAGACGCTGCGCGAATGGGTCGTCGCCAACCTGCTCGGCGGCGGCCTGCCGCGCACCGGGCAGACGGAACAGATGCTGCGGGCGCTTGTGGAGCGGATGGAGCCGCTGTCCTATCCCGCGCGCCTGCTGTCGCTTTCGTTTCAGCCGGACAATCAGGAGCTGCGCGAGGCCGTGCGGCGAAGCTGTGTTTTACCGTATCTGGCGCGGAACCATCCGGCGGTTACGGCGACGTTCGCGTCGGTGTCGGGCCGCCTTTCGCTGCTTTTGCAGGCGCAGGACGCCGACGCTCTGCCGGACGGCGACGCGCTGCGGGCGCTGTGCGAGTATGTCCGGCAGATGATCGGCGTGGCGATTCAGTGGAAGGTGGAGGCGGACTGCGAAAACCTGCTGGCCCTTTGGACGGACGGCGCGGCCGCGCCGGATGGCGTTGCCGCGGACCAAAGGCTTTCCGCGCTCCGCGATCTGCTGGACAGCGGGTTTGCGGCGCAGGCGCAGACCGAGGGCAGCCACACGCAGGCCGTACGGCTCGCCTGCGAGTACATCCGGACGCATTGCGGCGAGCCGCTGACGCTGGTCGGCGTCGCGCGAAAGACATATATGCATCCGTCCTACCTGAGCCGAATTTTCAAGGAAAAGACCGGCAGGACGTTCAAGGCGTACCTGACGCAGTGCCGCGTCGACCTCGCCAACGAACTGCTGCGTGATCCGATGATGAAGGTGTACGACGTTGCGGGGCAGGTTGGGTACCATGATATCCGGCATTTTTACGACGTGTACAAGCGGCATACGGGCAAGACGCCGTCCGGCTACCGCGCCGCGCTCTGCCTGCAGGGCTTCGCCGAAGAATAGGAGGCGTCCCGGATGACAAGGCGAAGCGACGCCCGCGCCGCGCTGGCGCGGAACTTCCTGATCATTTTCACGGCGACGCTGGCGCTGGCGCTTGTGATGAATCTGGTGATCATTCAAAACAGCGACGCCGCGCTGCAGGCCGTACTGGGCTCCAGCAACCGGCAGGCGCTCGGCCGCATCCGCGACATGGTGGATACGCTCACGGCGGAAAATGAGCGGATGACGCTGTTTCTGGCGGCGGACGAAGACGTCAACTCGCTCGCCCGGACGGACAGCTTCCGGTTCGATACCTTTGAAAAGGTGCAGCGCGTCATCCGCACGATGACCACGATGGAGCTTCTGACCGGTACGAACGCGTCAATCGATTCGATCTATGTCTACTTTCAAAACAACGGATTCCTCTGCGTCTCGGACGTCGGCGTGATGCAGGCCGCGCAGTATGCCGATATGTCGTGGCTTGGCCTGACCGCGGGCCTGACCGACGCGAACGCGCGCACCGTCATCCGCATGACGCTGCCGGGCCCGACGCGCACAAACCGCGCCGAACAGCCGCCGTACCTTTTGAGCACCTTCGCCACACTGCGCAACGCGTTTCGCGGGTTCGGCGCGGTGATGATCAACGTGGACATTCAGGCGCTCGGCGCGCTGTACGCAAAAAGCCTGCCGGACGACAATGTTTTGAAGCTGTACATCGCGGACAGCGGGAACCGCGTCCTGTACGCTCAGGACGGCGAAGGCGCCGGGCAGGCGCTCGAATCGCTGTTCAGCCTGGATCTGTCGCAGGCGTTCGAGGAAGGCGGCCTTCGCTGCACGATCGACGGGCGGCGCTGCGTCGTCAGCGCGGTTGCGTCGACCCGCAGCGAGATGCGGTTTTTCACCGTGTCCGATCTCGACGGTATTTTGCGCCAGAGCCGGGTTGTGCGCAACTACGCGATAGGCGTGACGGCCGCCGGCGCGGCGCTGCTGCTGCTTTTGTCGCTCGCGCTCGCCTACCGGTTCAACAGGCCGATCAAGGAAATTCTCTCGGTGCTGGACGCGCCGAAGGACTGGATCCGGCGGGAAAAGAAAATGCGGCTGTCGCCGGTGGAACAGGCGTGCGACAAAATCCTTTTGAACATATCGCGGAATGAGGCGCTCGAGAAGGAACTGACCGATCGGATGCTGTCGCTGCGTCAGGCGCAGGAGATCGCGCTAAAATCGCAGTTGAACCCGCATTTTCTCTACAATACGCTGGACGCGGTCAATTGGATGACCAGGCAACTCACCGGCTGCGAAAACCCGGCGTCCGAGATGATCACGCTGCTGTCCGACGTGCTCCGGGCCAGCCTGGAATCTCCCGACAAACTGGTGACGCTGCGGCGCGAGGTCGAACTGGCCGGCAAGTACATCCGCATCAACCAGATCAGAAAGCCAAACCGCTGCGCCATCGTCTGGAAAATCGCCCCGGAGCAGATGGATCTGTACGTCGGACAGATGACACTGCAGCCGCTGCTGGAAAACGCGTGGCTGCACGGGTTCCGCGACGCGGCTGACAACCGCGTGATCGAAGTGGCCGGCGAAACGCGCGACAACCTGCTGATGCTCAGCGTGTCGGACAACGGATGCGGCATTGACACGGAGCGCCTTGCGGAAATCCGGCGGGGCATCGCGGACGAGGCCATGCCGGCCGACCAGCACATCGGACTGCGCAACGTGCACCGGCGCATCCAGCTGATGTTCGGCAAGGCGTACGGACTGTCGATCGAAAGCGAGTACGGGCAGGGGACGATGGTACGGCTCGTGATGCCGCTGATCCGTGAAATGGCGGCGGACGCATAATCGCCCCACCAAAACGCGGTTTGGCCCACCGGCGCGCGGCCGTCTCCATTTGATTCCCATCAAACGCGCGGTCGATGCCCCACCAAGGTCATATTTGTTCCATTTACACAATTCCACAAAAGAATATAATTGGATTAGTGAAGTTTGACGCCAAAGGAATGGACGTGATTGCGTGCTGGATTCCTCGGTTCCCTTCCGTGGCCGTAAGAGGCGGACGTCGCTGTGGTCGTATATTCTATACAACCGGTGGATGTATATTTTCCTGGTTCCCGGCTTTGCGTTCCTGCTGATTTTCAATTACATCCCGATGTACGGCGTCCTGATCGCCTTTCAGAAGTTTTCGATCACCAAGGGATTCGCGCTCAGCCCCTGGATCGGGTTTGAGAATTTCCGGGTGCTGTTTAACTCCTCGCAGTTCGGCGCGGTGCTTCGCAATTCGGTCGAGTTAAGCGCGCTGCGGATGCTGTGCGGGTTTCCGGCGCCGATCCTGCTGGCGCTGCTGCTCAACGAAGTCCGCCAGACACGGCTCAAGCGCACGGTGCAGACGGTCGTCTACCTGCCGCACTTTGTGTCCTGGGTGGTCATCGCGGGCATGATCGTCAACATTCTGTCGCCCGCGGGCGGTCTGGTGAACGAGGTCATCCGGATGTTCGGCGGCAAGCCGGTTAATTTCATCATCGACAACCGCTATTTCCGCGGCGTGCTGATCATCAGCGAGATCTGGAAGGAATGCGGGTGGGGCACGATCGTGTACCTGGCCGCGATCTCGGGCATCGACCCGAACCTCTACGAAGCCGCGATTGTCGACGGTGCGAACCGCCGGCAGCAGGTGCGGTTTATCACGCTGCCGTCGATCATGAGCACGATCGTCGTCGTGCTGATCCTGCGCACCGGGTCGATTCTCAACAACGGGTTTGAGCAGATCTATCTGCTGTACAGCCCGACGGTGTACGACGTCGCGGACGTGTTCGAGACGTTCACATACCGCGTCGGCCTGCTGGAAGGCCGCTATGGATATTCCGCCGCGGTCGGGCTGTTCCAGTCCGCCGTCGGGCTGGTGATGATCTACGCCACCAACAAGATCGCCCACCGGATGGGCGAGTCGGGACTCTGGTAGGAGGTGACTGCGATGCGCTCCGTCAGTGTCAGCCGCAGGCTGAACGATATTTGGATTTTCGCGGTGCTTGGCGTCATCATGGCGGTCATGCTCTATCCGTTTTTGAACGTGATTTCGGTTTCCGTGACCGCGTACTCGGACTACCTGATGAGCCCGATGCGCGTGCTGCCCGGCAAAATCGACTTAACCGCGTACGGCTATGTGATGCAGCACGCGCTGATGGCCAGCAGCTACCGCAACACGATCTTTGTCACTGTTGTCGGCACGCTGGTCAGCATGTTCCTGATCGTTCTGACCAGTTATCCGCTGGCGCACACCTCGCTGAAGGGCTCGAAGATGTTCATGCGCATCCTGCTGTTCACGATGCTGTTCAACGGCGGCCTGATCCCGAACTTCTATCTGGTCCGCTCGCTCGGCCTGTACAACACGCTCTGGGCGCTCGTGCTGCCCGGTTCGCTGTCCGCGTATTACGTGGTTCTGATGAAGAACTTTTTGCAGGCGCTTCCGGCGAGCCTGGAGGAGTCCGCGCGGATCGACGGCGCGAAGGAGCCGACGATTCTGTTCCGCATCGTGCTGCCGCTGTCGATGCCGATCATCGCGACGCTTGCGCTCTTCTGCGCGGTCGGACGCTGGAACAGCTTCTTCAACGCGATTGTGTACATCAAGGACAACGACAAGTGGACGCTGCAGCTTCTGCTTCGGGAAATCGTGCTGACGGTCCGCGCGAGCGTCATGGACGACCCGGAAGCGCTGCACGGTGTCGCGCTGCAAAACGTCAAGTACGCGGTGATCGTCGTCGCGGTCTTCCCGATCATGATTGTCTATCCGTTCCTGCAGCGCTATTTCGTCAAGGGCGTGATGTTGGGCGCGGTCAAGGGGTGAGGGGGAGGGGAACGCTGGGACGCTGTCCCAGAGGGACGCTGGGACGCTGTCCCAGACCCTGCCAAAGGACCTTCGGCCCTTTGGAATCCCATCATTTTCGCCTCACGGCGGGTTAGATTTTTAAGCAACAACCGTCAGGAAGGGATTCTTAAGGGCCATTGGCCCGGAAGCGGGATTCCAAAGGGCGGAGCCCTTTGGCGTCCCCCGGTTCTTCACTTTCGTTCTCATCGCCTCCGCGAGGCGAAAAATAAAGGAGGTTCCACACCATGAAAAAGGCTTTGGCACTGCTCCTGGTCGCCCTGATGGCGTTGGGCGTCGTTGGCTCGGCGCTGGCCGACCCGACGGAAATCTCGCTGTTCATGTACGCCACCGCGCCGTTCCCGCCGGACGCGGAGAACCCGATCGGCCTGATGATTCAGGACGCGACGAACACTGTTTTGAAGATTGAAACCCCGCCGGCCTCAAGCTACGCCGAGCGGCTGCAGATCACGCTGGCCAGCGGCGACCTGCCGGACGTGATGATGTTCGCGAACCACACCGACCGCGCGTTCATCGACGCGATCGCGGACGGCGCGATCCTGCCGATCACCGAGTACGTGAAAAACACCAAGAACCTGTGGCCGAAGATTCGCGACATCTCCTGGAACGCGATGATGGTCGACGGCGAAATCTACGGCATCCCGCAGGCGACGGTCATGCGCGCGGACGGCTACTTCCTGCGCAAGGACTGGATCGACGCGCTGGGAATCCAACTGCCGGAGGACGGCTACCTGACGCTGGACGAGATGACCGAAATTCTGCGCGCGTTCACCGAGGACGACCCGGACAAGAACGGCAAGAACGACACGTTCGGCCTTGTCGGCACCGCGAAGGCGAGCGGCGCGATCGATCCGGTCTTCCTGTCTGCGTTTGACCTGCTGAGCTGGCAGAAGTACGAGAACGAAGAATATCCGTACATGGACCTGAAGTACAGCCGCACGAACCCGGCGTACAAGAACGCGCTGGCGTACACCGCGATGCTTTGGTCGAAGGGCTACATTGATCCCAACTGGCCGACGGTGCGCGGCGACGAACCGAGCAAGGAGCGCTTCAACCAGGGCATCGGCGGCGCGCGCAACGCGTTTGCCGGTCAGTACCGCACATACCTGGACATCATGGAACAGAACGTGCCTACGGCTGACCTCACCTATATTGCGGGCATTGAAAGCGCGACCGGAAACCGGAAAGAGTCGGTCCTTGGCACCGGCTACTGGTACCTTTCCGCGCTGACCTCGGCCGCCAAGGGCAAGGAACAGGCGATCATCGACATGTTTGACTTCCGGCTGTCCGACGAGGGCTGGGACAACATGAAGTTCGGCCTGGAAGGCCTGCACTTCGACCTGGTCAACGGCGAGCGCGTGTACAAGGAAGCGTTCAACGAGTACTATAAATGGCGCGGCAGCTACAAGCTCGTCATGCCGTCGCTGGACGCCAACTACTTCATCAATCCGTCGTTCCCCAAGGAACTGCAGGAGAAGCTCGGCGTCTGGCTCGAGCAGGCGGTCGAGCGCGTTGTCCCGTCGTATGACTTCGGGTTCCGCCCGCCGGCAGCCGACCTGCCCGAGTACATCGAGTACCAGTCCAAGATGGAGGCCGACATCTCCAAGATCATCATCGGCGAGTTGCCGGTCGACGCCTGGGACGCCACGCTCGAAGGCTGGTACAAGAACGGCGGCGAGCTGTATATGCAGCAGATGAACGAGCATATCGCGGCGACGCAGAAGTAAGGCAGAGGACTGTCCAAGACCCTGAACTCTGCCAAAGGGATTCCAAAGGGCAGAGCCCTTTGAAATCCCTTCTTGTTGTTATGTCAGCCCCGTTTCTTCGTTCATCACCCTTCCCAAAGGAGGCCTTCCTATGAGAATCCATGCGGATTTCCCGGGCGGCAACATTACGGTCAACCGCGTCGAGGGCGACGACGTATACGTTGAGCAGCAGATTCGCGACACGATGGAATGGTGGTTTTACTGGGCGTTTTGCGTCGAGGGCGCGCAGGGTCGCACGGTCACGTTCCACTTTGAGAACCGCGACGTGGTCGGCTACTGGGGCCCGAGCGTCAGCGCGGACGACTGGCATTACGAATGGGCAGGCGCGTCGGCGCGCGTCGACGGCCACACTTTTGTCCATACGTTCGGCCCGGCGGAGGATCGCGTCTATTTCCGCTACGCGACGCCGTACCATCTGAACCGGTTCGACCGCTGGGCCGCCGTGCAGCATTTCCCGCTGCAAAGGCATGTCCTCTGCGTCAGCGAGCGCGGCCGCGATGTGCCGTATTATATGATGGGCAACCCGGACGCCCCGCGTTCCATCTATTTCACCAGCCGGCACCACGCGTGCGAGAGCGTGGCGACCTTCGCGCTCGAAGGCGCGTGCGCGGCGCTGATGCGCAATCCCGCGCTGCTCGACGCGCGACGTTGCAACCTGATCGCCGTGCCGTTCGTCGACCTGGACGGCGTGGAGGACGGCGACCAGGGCAAGGCGAGAAGCCCGCATGACCACAACCGCGATTACATCGACGCGCCGATCTACGCGGTCACGCGCGCGCTGGAAAGCCTCGTGAAGCGCCATCCGCCGCTCGCGTTCGTCGATTTCCACTGCCCGTGGTTCCTGGGCAGCGAAAATGATCACATGTATGTCGTCAAGAGCGACCCGGAGGAGTACCCGAAGCTCGACCGGTTCAGCGAGCTTCTGATACGCCGGACGGCGGCCGATCCGGCGAAGGACGCGATCCGCTACACCGGCCTGCACGACATCCGCGCGGGCGAAAAGTGGGTGCCGTCGCAAAAGAACCCGGCGACGAGCTCTTCGTTCTTCAGCAGGCAGGGCACAGCGGTGTCGATCAGCCTCGAAGTTCCGTATTTCGGGATCGATGTGCCGTTTACGGCGGCCAACGTGGAGAGGCTCGGCGGGCATATCGCGCTGGCAATGATGGATATGGAGTGCATAAAAGAATAGGGGAGAAGGGAACGCCAGGGAGGCTCCGCCGTGAGGCGAAGCGGGGTTCAGGGACGGAGTCCCCGGCGTTTCTCTTCGCGCCTCTACTTCCAGTTCGTATCATACGGCCATGGCTTCCCGCCGGCGAGGCAACCGCCGTCCACGTGGTAGGTTTGTCCGGTCATGTACGCGGAGGCCTTCGAGGCCAGCATGATCACCATGCCCACCATCTCGTCCGGCGTGCCGGGTCGTCCCATCGCGATTCGCTCCCGAAGGTAGGCGGCCCGTTCCGGATGATCCCATGTCGCCTGCGTCAGTTCCGTCAGCACATGGCCGGGCGCGATCGCGTTGGCCTGAATGTTGTACTTCGCCCATTCGATCGCCATTGACCGCGTCAGCGCCGAGAGGGCGCTTTTGGTCGCGCCGTAGACCGACACGCCACCCAGCATGCCCTGCGCGTTGTGCGAGCTGACGTTGACAATCTTGCCGCCGCCTCTTTGGATTATGTGGGGCACGACTTTTTGCGTGAAAAAGTACGGCCCTTTGAGGTTCACGGCCATAATCTGGTCGTAGGTGGATTCCAGCACGTCCAGATAGCCTTCGCGCTTGTTGATCCCGGCGCAGTTGACCAGAATGTCAATGCCACTGAACGTCTCGGCGATCGCACGCACGCATTCGTCCATCCCGTCGGTGCTGGCGATGTCCAAGCGGTATCCTTCCGCGCGCAGCCCCTCCGCGCGCAGCGCCTCGGCAAGCGCGGTCACCCTGTCGCCCCGGATGTCGCACAGCGCCATCGCCGCGCCGGCCCGCGCCATGCCAAAGGCGAGCGCCCGGCCGATGCCGCCGCCCGCGCCGACGAGGATCGCGGTCTTCCCTTCCAGTGAAAACAGCGTCTCCAGGTACGTTCCCGTCGCGCTCATCGTATCCCTCCCGACAATAGACGTTCCGCCGCTTCTGCGATCCGGTCCGCGGTCAGCCCGTAGGCCTCGAGCAGCGCGTCATAGCTTTCGGCGGACGTGCCAAACACGTCTTCAATGCCCACAAAGGCCATCGGTTTCGCGCCTTTCAAGCACTCCGCGACAGCCGAACCGAGCCCGCCGATCACGCTGTGCTCCTCCGCCGTCACGACCGCTTTGCATCCGCCGACCGCGTCCAGCACGGTTTGCGCGCCCAGCGGTTTCACGCAGCTTGCGTTGACCACTTTGACGGAAATATCGCGCGCGGCGAGCGCTTCCGCGGCGGCGACTGCGCGGGACAGCATCGCGCCGTTCGCGAATACGCACACGTCGCAACCGTCCCGGATGGTCGCAAGCGCGCCGATCTCGTACGCAGCGTCCTCCGCCGTGAAGACCGGCAGGTCGTTCCGGCAGACGCGCAGGTAGACCGGGCCGTCATGCGCGGCCGCGGCGCGCACCATGGCCGCGGTTTCACACGCGTCGGCGGGCACCAGAACGGTCATGCCGGGAATCGCGCGCAGGATCGCGACATCTTCGACCGACTGGTGCGTGGATCCGTCGCCGAAATCCGACAGGCCCGCGCTGGAGCCGCAGATGTTCACATTCAGCCGACCGAGCGAGATCGTCTGGCGGATCTGGTCAAACGCGCGGCCGGACGCAAAGACCGCGAAGGACGAAATGAACGGAACCTTGCCCGCGAGCGCGAATCCGGCGGCCGTCGACGCCATGTTGGCCTCCGCGATGCCCATTTCAAAAAAGCGGTCGGGGAACGCCTGCTCGAACAGGCATGACATCGTCGACTTGCCAAGATCCGCTTCGAGCACGACGATGTTTTCGTTTTCGCGGCCCAGCGCCACAAGCGCTTCGCCGTAGGCGGTTCTCAAACTGGACGTCATGCCGTCACCTCCCGAAGTTCCGAAATCGCCAGGTCGTACTGCGCCTGGGTCATCGCGCCGTTGTGAAACGAAACGACGTTCTCCGCGAACGAAACGCCCTTTCCCTTGACGGTGTGGGCGACGATGAGCGTGGGACGGCCCTTGACCGTCTCCGCCACGTTCAGCGCGTTCAAAATTTCGCCGAGGTCGTGCCCGTCGATTTCGAGGACATGCCAGCCGAAAGCCCGCCACTTTTCCGGCATGGGATCGGTGTCGAACCGCTCCCGCACGGAACCGGTGGCCTGCAGGTTGTTCTTGTCCAAAATCGCCGTCAGGTTGTCGATTTTGAAGTTCGCGGCGGCCATCGCCGCTTCCCATATCTGCCCTTCCGCCATTTCGCCGTCGCCCATGACGACGTACACCCTGCGCGGCGACCGGTCAAGCCTGAGCGCCAGCGCCATGCCGCACGCGATGGACAGACCCTGTCCGAGCGAGCCGGTGTGCGCCTCGACGCCGGGCGTTTTCAAGCGGTCCGGATGCCCTTGCAGCATCGCGCCCAGCGCCTTGACCTTTCGCGTTTCGTCCGGCGGGAAGAAGCCCGCCTCCGCAAGCGCGGCGTACTGAATGAGCGCCGCGTGCCCCTTGCTGAGCAGGAAACGATCCCTGTCCGGGTTTTGCGGGTCTTCCGGATGAAGCTTCATTTTGTGAAAGTAGAGCGCCGCCACGATGTCGGCGATGGAACAGGAGCCGCCCAGATGGCCGACCTTGCCGACGCCGATCATTTCCACCACATGCCGCCGAAGCCGCCGCGCCCGCCCGGCCAGCATGCGGATGGTTTCTTGCTGTTGCATGACAATCCTCCCGCGCTGTGTGTACTTTCTTTCCGACATAGTAGTACAGGACGCGTAAAGTGTCAATGCGGCGGCTCAAGTGGAAAGTCCAGATTCCTCCGCGCGCCTTTGGAATCTGCATGTTTTCGCGCGCACATGCGCCAGCCCGCCGCGACATATGCTCAGCGGGGCCGTTTCGGCTTTTGCATGCGATCGGGCGACGGAAAGGAGGCGCTTTGCGGTGCCGCGCGGAAAAGGGCAAGGAGCGGAACAAAGCGCCGCCGGCGCTGTCCTGTGGCGGGTCGGCGCGTATGTCCGCCTGTCGAAGGAGGACGGCAACAACGAGAGCGAGAGCGTGATCAACCAAAAGAAGATCCTGATGGAATACCTTGAATCTTCGTTCGAAGGCGCGTATGCGCTCGCGGATTTCTATATCGACGACGGATTGACCGGCACGGACGACACACGCGCCGAGTTTATGCGCATGATCTCGGACATTGAACGGGGGGGCGTCAACTGCGTGCTTTGCAAGACGCTGGCCCGCGCGTTTCGGAACTATTCGGATCAGGGATACTATCTTGAGGCGTATTTTCCGCTTAAAAAGGTGCGCTTCATCTGCGTCGGCGATCCGAAGATCGACACCCACACGCACCCGGAGGCGCTCACCGGGCTGGAGGTGCCGATCACCGGGCTGATGAACGACCGTTTTGCCGGCAAGACGTCAAGCGACGTTCGGCGCACGTTCAATACGAAGCGCAGGCGCGGCGAATTCATCGGCGCGTTCCCGCCGTACGGATACCTCAAAGATCCCGGGGACAAAAACCATCTGATACCGGATCCGGAGATCGTCCCGATCAAGCGGGAAATCCGCGACTGGCTGCTGCGCGACGGCATGAGTCTCGCGGGCGCGGCCCGCCGGTTAAACGAGCTTGGCGTTCCGAACCCGACCGCGTACAAGCGCGGCAAGGGCTGGCTGTACACGCACCCGTACGCGGCGCAAAACGACGGCCTCTGGAGCGGAACGAGCGTGCGGCGCGTGATGCTGGACAAAGTGAACCTTGGCCATATGGCGCAGGGCAAGCAGCGCGTGCTGAGCTACAAGGTGCATGCCCGCGAATCCGTTCCGCCGGCCGACTGGTTCTTTGTGGAAAACACGCACGCGCGGACGTTCACACAGCAGGAGTATGACGCGCTTGAAAGGGCGCTTCGGCGCGACACGCGCGCGCCGAACGGCAGCGCTGCGCCACACCTCTTTTCCGGTTTTCTGCGCTGCGCGGACTGCGGCGCGGCGATGCACAGGAAGCCCGCAAAGGGGCTTGTGTACTATGTTTGCCGCACGCACGCCGAAAAGTCGGCCGTACGTTGTTCGAAACACTCGCTGCGCTGCGACCTGATCGAGGCCGCCGTGCTGGCGGCGATACGAGCCGAGATCGCGCTGTGCGGGCCGGTTGGCGACCTGATCGAGCGGGCCCTGCGCGCGCCGTCCGCAAATTCGCAGGCAGGTCGGATCGAAAAATGGATCGAGGACAACCGAAGGGAGCTGGAAAAGGCGTGCGCCGTCACGGACGGGCTCTACGCGGACTGGAAAACCGGCGCGATCACCGAAGCGGACTACGCGCGGATGAAGGCGCGGTTTCAACAGCGGACGGAGCGGGCGCGCGAGGCGCTGGCGCGGCTGGAGACGGAAAAATCGCGGCTTGCGGCGGCCGGGGATGCGGGCGGGCCGCGTTTGCGCGCGTTCGCCGCGGAGCGGAACCTTCCCGCGCTGGACCGGTGCGCGCTTTTGGAGCTGGTCGAAACCATTCGCGTGCATGAGGGCAAGGCGATCACGATCGTGTTTCGGTTTCGGGACGGAAAAGAGGCGTGACGGGGAAAGTTCCCGTCACGCCTCCGCCAATCCGTAACTGGAGTTGGTATTACTTGAGCGCGTCAAGCGGCGCGTACCCGTACGCGGCCCGCGGCTCACCGGGCGCGCTTTCGACCAGCGCCCATTCGTCCCGGATCAGGATGACCCGAACCTTTTCGCCCTTGTCAAGCTTGCCGTCGATGACGGCTTCGTCACCTGCCGCCCGGCGCAGCGGCGCGAGGTCGCCCGAAACGGGCATGACTTCGTAGATCCGCAGCGTCTGTTCCACTTGATCCGCGTTCATGTCGGTCAGGTATTTCGTCTCGACATAGCCGAACGGATCATAACGGTTGGCGATGTAGACTTCCGTCCAGTCCCCGAGGATGCCGACGCGGGTGACCATGACGCCGCTTTGCACCTTGCCGACGTACGAAGCCGGGTCGTTCGGATCGGTCCGCACGTCCGCGCCTTCCGGGTTGTCCGTTTTTACGAGGGTGATCACGCCTTCTTCCGCGATGCCCAGATAATCCTCCGCCTGCGCCGGGAACGGGCGCTCGGCGTACGCGGTCATCGCCCGCTCGTCCAGCTTTCCGCTCTCCAGCGTGATGGTGGCCTGCCCCAGCGCGCGCCGGTTGACCGCGTCAAACACTTCGACGATGACCTGGTTCGGCAGCTTTTCAAGCGACAGTTCATAATCCAGCCGGAACCGCGCGCCGCCCTTCCACGGATCGCCGCCCTGCATCGTTTCGCCAAGGGCGATCGCCCCGCCGTTTTCGTCGCGGAGCAGCAGCTCGACGCCGGGCGTGCCGAAGTAGCTCAGCGGGAGATATCCCACCGGTTCGCCGCCTTCGTAGGAAAAGTAGAAGCTGACGTGTGTGGTGTGCTCGGTGCGCTTCATATAGAGCTGCTCCATCGTGACACCCGTGCCCTCCACCGCCTGCGGCGCGGCCATTTTTCGGGTCTCCAGCGCCCGATAGGTCGGCATCGTGAACGGAATGTGGTCGATGGTAACCGGTCTGCCCGTCCTTGGCGCTTCGCCTGCCGGGATGGTGTACTGCTCCAGTATGGCTTCCATGTCGGCAGTATCCTCGAGCGTGAACACCTTCGCGTCGCTGAAGAACGACAGCGATCCGTCTTCGTTTTCGATGCAGTCCGAAATGTCGCCGGAGGCGATCGACGCCCAGACGTACGTCGTGTCCTCTTCCACTGGCGCGGGCTCGACGCCTTCTTCCCGCAGCCGGTCAAACACATCCCAAAGCGCGTTGAAACCCATGACCCGCCCCTTCGCGCCTTCCCTGAGCGCGATGGTCGTGACCGTAAAGTACATTTTTCCGTCGCCGCGCGCCTCGGTCACGGTGACGACCAGGTCGCCGACCGTCTGCTGCATCAGCGTCGCGCCTTCACCGGCGTCGTGTTCCAGCGAAACCTGAAACGCCTTGTGCTCTTTGCGCTCTTCCGTACCCAGAAAGTCCATCAGCCCGGCCCGGTTCGCCAACGCGAACGCGGTGACCGCGAACAACAGAATCAGCAGCGCCGCGACCAGCGCGGGCGAAAATCTTTTTTTGATCATTTTTGTCTCCTCTTCCTGACAGGATTGCAAAACCAGCGCGCGGAAGATGTCCGGCGTCGGGCCGAAGGCGGACGGCCAATCATGCTTTTTCATACGCGCAACCCTCCTCTTCGTCCTGCAGCAGTGCCTTGAGCAGCCCGCGCGCCTTTCGCAGCCTTGTTTTGACCGTGCCCTCCGGCACGCGCAGCATCCTGGCGATCTCCATTACGGCGTATCCTTCGATGTAGTGCAGCATGACGGGCAGCCGGTACTTGTCCGGCAGCGCCATCAGCGCTTCGTACAGCTCGCGGTTGGCTTCCGGCGGCGCAGCGAGCACGATTTCCTCCGCGGGGATCTCGCGCCCGCCCCGCCTCTGAATGTTGCGGCACTCGTTGATCAGAATGCGCACAAGCCATGTTCTGAAAAACTGGTCATCGCGGAGGCTTTCCCGCTTGCAAAGCGCCTTTCGGATGCTTTCCTGCACCGCGTCGGCCTGATCCTCCGGGTTGGCCAGCAGGCCATAGGACACGCGGTACAGCATGTTGGTAAGCGCGGTGACCTGCTCGATGAATGCTTCTTTCGTCATGGCTTCACGTCCTTCGCAGCAGCTTTTCGGCCGAACCGGCGCGTTCATGACCACGCCCGCACCCATTAGACGGAGGTGGGGCGCGGCGGGTTTTCGGGGGAAAAATTATTTTGCGGCGTTTCTTGCGCGGCGCGCCAATCGTAATGTCAGATTAGCAATTAACTGCCCGCAGGGTTATGATCACGGGACTTCGCGCATGTTTGAAAGAGGAACAGGACAAAAAGCCCGCGCAATCCTAAGATGGATTGACAAAATAGACATATTTTAGGTACAATGAGCGCAATTTGACACGGGAGGGATTCTGTGAACCGACCCATTTTATTCGAAGTCTGCTGCGGCAGCGCCGACGATGTGGAAGCCGCGTACGCGGGCGGCGCGGATCGCGTGGAGCTCAACAGCGATCTGTTCCACGGCGGGCTGACGCCTTCCGTCGGCACGTTGATCCACGCCAAGAGAATCGCCCCGTTCCCGATCATGTGCATGGTCAGGCCGCGCGAGGGCGGGTTCCGCTACACGGAAAATGAATTCGCCGTCATGCTCGAAGACGCCGCGCGGCTGATCGCGCACGGCGCGGACGGCATTGTGTTCGGCTTTCTCCATCCGGACGGCACGGTCGACGAGGCGCGCTGCCGCAAAATGCTGGACGTAATCGGCGAAAAACAGCGCGTCTTTCACCGCGCGATCGACGTCACGCCGGATCCGTTCCGCGCGCTGGACACGCTGATCGGCCTTGGCGTCACGCGCGTGCTGACCAGCGGGCAGGCGCCGACCGTGCCGCAGGGCGTCGCCATGATCCGAAAAATGATCGACCATGCGAGGGGCCGCATCGAGATCCTGCCCGGCGCGGGCATCGACCCGGCGAACGCGGCCTGGGTCGCGGAGCAGACCGGCGCGACGATGCTGCACGCCGCGATGCTCAAGACCGCGTATGACAAAAGCGCGGCGGGCAACCCGTCGATCTTCTTCGGCGGCGCTGTGTACCCGCCGGAGGACCGATACTTAACGGGCGATCAGGCGGGCGTCGAGGCGTTTCGCGCGGCGCTCCGCCTCAACTGATGCGCGTCTCCAGCAGCCACTCGAACGCGATCGCGGACGCGCCGATCATGCCGCCGTCCATGCCGAATGCGGATCGCACGAGCGGGATCTGCTTTCCGGCAGCGTCCGCCAGATAGTCCATGTACCGCTTCTGAATCAGGTCCCAGAGCACCTGATACTTTTCGATCAGGCCGCCGCACAGTACGACGGTTTCGGGCACGTAGGTGTTGGCCAGCAGGTTGACCGCGATGCACGCGTTCTGCACGATCCGCTGAATCAGCGCGCGCGCCCACGGCACGCCGTCGTCGTGGCAGGCAAACACCTCGTCCAGCGAAATATCCGGCGCGACCGACCGGGCCTCCTGCAGGATGGCCCAGTCGGTCAGATTTGTTTGCAGACAGCCCATTTTGCCGCACTCGCAAAGCCTTGCGTTCGTGTTCACGACGATATGTCCGATCTCGCCCGCCGAGTTGTCGCGGCCCCGGTAGATCAGGCCGTCGATGACGGCGGCAGCGCCGATGCCGCTTCCGATATTGAGCAGCACCGAATGCATGTAGCCCTGCGTCGCGCCAAACCGCATTTCGGCCAGCGTCCACGCTTTAACGTCGTTGTCGACGACGACGTCAATGCCGGGCAGCCTGTCCGCGACCAGCGCGCGGATCGGCGCGTCCGTCCATTGAAACTGTGACGAGAACCGGACGGCGCCGGTCAACGGATCGACCAGGCCCGGCGCGGCGATGCCCAGCACCGGGACAAGCGGCCCCTGAAAATCCGCGCGGAAAGCCTGCCAGGCGTCTACGAGCCACGCGGCCGCCTCATCCGGGCTCGCGCCGCGCAGCTTCGCCATGACAAACGCGCTCCGCACGGTCTTGCCGTATGGGTCGATCGCGCCGATCCGGAAGCCGTCGCGCTCCATCGATATGCCGACGAAGCGCAGCGCGTCGCTCGCCACCCGCACAAGTTTCGGCGGCCTGCCCTGTCCTGGCTCTTCTTGCGAGCTGGATTCGCAGACGATGCCAAGACCGATCAGCTCGTCCGCGATCCGGCCGGTGGTCATCGCCGTCAACCCGGTCAGTTGCGCCAGCCTCGGACGTGAAACCGCGTTGTGCCGATAGATCTGGTCGAACACAAGCCGCATGTTCTTGCGGCGCATCAGCCGCTTGTCGATCATTTCGTGATGGATGGGCATCGCCACGCCTCCCGTCTGACAAGATTGTAACCGGCCACGCGCAAAATGACAAGAAGCAGAACAATAGCCAGGGCGATTTCATTTGGAATGAGCAGTGAGCAAATCCGGAGCTCGAGGCGTGTGAACGCCCCGAATGCCATCGGTTTCGGCGACATGCGCGCCGAAAATGCGCAGATTCCGCAGGCGCAGCCGGAGGAATCTGGACTTTTCGCCTGAGGCCGCCCGGAAACGCCGCAGCGTTTCAGGCCGAATCCTCCTCGCGCCTCTGAAAAACGCATGAACCT
>JAVBOQ010000170.1:0-5772 GCA_031550455.1 Eubacteriales bacterium | reverse complement strand
CGTGAGGCAAAGAAGGGATTCCAAAGGGCCTTAGGCCCTTTGGCGGGGATCCAAGGGGCGGAGCCCCTTGGCATTCCCCATTTTGTCTCGTTCCTCTCGATCAGTCGTACACGAGCAGCGCGATGTCCGGATCGTCGATGTTGGCGGCGGTATACCACTTCGCGCCGGTGTCGACGTCTTCGACCGGCTCGCCCATGGCGGCCTTATACGCGAGTTCGACGGCCAGGTAGCCGATCATATACGGATCCTGGGTGATGGAGCCCGCAAACCAGCCGTTCCGGATGGCGTTCTTCTGCGGCGCGCCGGCGTCAAAGCCCGCGACGACCAGATCGCCAAAGCGCGCGCCGTCCGCCAGCTCGGAGCCGTCGGCCGTCGCGGCCAGGAGGCCGTTGACCGTGCCCTCGTTGGAGCAGAAGATCGCGTAGATGCCCTCGGTGTTGAGCAGCGCGTTCGCGGAGTTCGTCACGTCGCCGATGTTCGGCGTCGCGGAGACTTCGACCTGGATGATGATGCCCGCGTCTGCGGCCGGCGCGGCGTCCGCCCACAGCGTGTGGCCCTTGACGGCGACGGCGCCGACGGTGGCGGCCAGTTCCTTCATTTTGTTGACAAAGCCGGTGGTGCGGCCGGAAACCGACTCGCTGGTCGCGTCCTGCGACAGCACGGCGACAACGACCGGCTTTTCAGGCGTACCGGCCTTCAGCTTGTCCTGGAACCCTTCGAGCTTGAACATTTCCTCCGCGGCGAGCGCGGCGGCGTTCTGGTTGTTCGTCGACGCGGTGGCGAAGATCGCGCCGGCGGGCGCGTTCGGCACGCCCGAGTCAAAGCCGATGACCGGGATTTTCTTGTCGAGGCATTCCTGCAGTTCGTTCATGACGGCGTCGGTCGACAGCGCGGCCAGCGCCAGCGCGACCGGTTCCTTGGCCATTTCGGCCTTCAGCGCCTCGACCTGCAGCGCGATGTCCGCCTCGCTCGGCGGGCCGTAGTAGAACATTTCGACTTCGTACTTCGCGGCGGCGTCGTTCGCGCCCTTGCGGACCGCCTGCCAGAAAGCATGCTGTTCGCCCTTGGAGATGACGGAGATGTAGCCCTTCGTGTTGGCAAACGCTGTCGCACAGCCAAGCACGAGGACAAGCGCCAGAGCCAGGGAAACGATCTTCTTCATGGATGGAACCTCCTGATAAATTATTTAAGCGCGGTGCGCCTAAATTCCCGGTTTTGTTTCCTTGTCCACCTTGTCGATGATCTTAACGCGGGCGGCCGCGCGGTTTCTCGCGTTGTCCAGCAGCACCGCGCCGATGACGACAAACCCTGATATAAACGTTTGATAGTGCGCCTGCAATCCCATCGCGGGCAGACCGGCCTTCAGCGTCGACATGATGAACACGCCGATCAATGTGCCGACCATCGTGCCCGCGCCGCCCGCCATCGACGTGCCGCCGATGACGACGCCGGTGATCGCGTTGAGCTCCTGGCCGTTGCCGGTGCCCGGCTGCACCGTCGTGTATGTGCCGGCGTAAAAGATGCCGGCGAGCCCCGCGAACAGCCCGCAGGCGGCGTAGGCGAGGATCTTCCAGTTGTCCACCTTGACGCCCGAGAGCCGCGCGGCCTCTTCGTTCGACCCGATCGCGAACACATAGCGGCCGAACCGCGTCTTGTTCAAGAGGAATGCCGCGACAAGGAACAGCGCGATCAAGTACAGCACGCCGATCGGAAAGTCGTTAAACGCCTTCATCAGCGACTTGCCGATGCCGTCCTCCATCGCCTCGACGGCCTTCATGTCGAATTTGAGCCGGAAAAACACGGTTTTGAACCATTCGTTCGCGGAGCCGATCGTCGGGTAGCGCTGCGTCTGCACGTTGGAGACGATGGAGCCGAAGCCCTGCGACACCAGCATCGTGCCGAGCGTCGCGATGAACGGCGGCAATTTCAGTTTCGCCACCATGAAGCCGTTGAGCGTGCCGAACAAGAGGCCGGTCAGCGGCACCAGGAACAGCGCAAGCCAGAGCGGCCATCCCCACGCCGTGAACGCCACGCCGCCGATGATCGCGCCGCACATCATCACCGTGCCGATCGACAGGTCGATGCCGCCGGTGATGATCACGAACGTCACGCCGAACGCCATCAGGCCGATGTAGTACGAGGCCTCCAGGATCGTCTTGAACGTGTAGACCGAAAAGAAGTTCTTGCCGAAAACCGCGAAAAAGGCGTACAGGATGACCAGCGCCGCCGGAGCGAGGAGCTTTTGGGTGTTGATCTGCTTTCTGCCCACGGTATTCTGCATGTCTCCGCCCTCCTATTTGCGCGGCGCGGCCAGCGCCATGATCTTTTCCTGCGTCGCTTCCTCGATGGAAAGCTCGCCGGTCTTTTCGCCCTCGCACATGACCAGAATCCGGTCGCTCATGCGCAGCAGCTCCGGCATGTCCGACGAGATCATGATGATCGACTTGCCATCCGCCGCCAGCGCGTTCATCAGCTTGTAGATTTCGCTCTTCGCGCCGACGTCGATCCCGCGCGTCGGCTCGTCGAAGATCAGTATGTCGCAGTCGCGCACCAGCCAGCGCGCCAGCACGACCTTGTGCTGGTTGCCGCCGGACAGGCTCATCACGCGGCTGTCGACCGTCGGTGTTTTGATGTTGATTTTTTCGCGGAACGCGTGCGCGGTCTGGCGCACGTTGCCGTCGTTGACGACAAGCCCGTCCGTGAACGTATCAAGGCTCGCCAACGCGATGTTGTCCGCGACCGACAGGATCAGGCACAGGCCGTACTGCTTGCGGTCTTCGGACAGGTAGCCGATGCCCGCGCGGACGGCGTCGCTGGGCGTCCGGATGTGCGCCGTTTTGCCGCCGATCAGAATCTCGCCGCCGCCCAGCCGGTCCGCGCCGCAGAGGAGCCGGGCAGCCTCGGTACGGCCCGCGCCCATCAGCCCGGCAAAGCCCAGGATCTCGCCGCGCCGCAGCGCAAACGACACGCCCTTGACATCGCGCGAGCGCAGGCCGCGCGCCTCGAGCACGACCGGCGCGCCGTCCGGCACCATGCTTTTTTCCTTCGGCTGCTCGTAAATGACGCGGCCGACCATCATGCCGATGATCTGGTCAAGCGTCGTGTCGGCGGTTCTGACGGTGCCGATGTACTGACCGTCGCGCATCACGGTGATGCGGTCGGAAATCTGCTTGAGTTCGCCCATCCGGTGGGAGATGTAGATGATGCCGACGCCGCGCTTTTGCATGTCGCGGATGAAGCGGAACAGGTCCGCGATCTCGTTGTCCGACAGCGCGGCGGACGGCTCGTCCATGATCAGGATGCGCGTGTTTTCGTAGGAAAGCGCTTTGGCGATCTCGACCATCTGCTGCTTGGCGACGGTCAGCGTGCGGACAAGTCGTGTCGGCGATATGTCGATATGCAGCGAATCGAGCAGCGCCCGCGCCCGTTCGTTCTGCTTCTTTTGATCTATGCGGATCCCGCGCATCGGCTCGCGGCCGATGTAGATGTTTTCGGCGACGGTCAGGTCGCGCATCAGGTTCAGTTCCTGGTGGATGATGCTGATGCCGAGTGCTTGCGCGTCCCGGGCGTTGCGGATCTCCGCGGGTTTTCCGCAGACCTCGATCGCGCCGCCGTCGCGCTGGTAGATCCCGGTCAGAACCTTCATCAGCGTCGACTTGCCCGCGCCGTTCTCGCCCACCAGCGCGTGCACTTCGCCGCAACGCCGCCCAACCCGCGCGCCGGCCCGCGCGCGCACGCCCGGGAAAACCTTGTCGACGCCTTCCATGCGCACGAGAACCTCGGGCGCTTCGGACGGGAAAGCTTGCATGGATTCACCTCGGTTCGTCATCTGTCATTCCATCTGTTGATTACGATAATCATATCATGAATACCGCTCCAATGCAAGATTCGCTGCATTCTCTCGGCGGCGATTTCATTTGCAATGAAATCGCCCTGCATTCTCTTAAGGGTGCTGTTCCGCTTCGTGCGTCTGCCCCGCCTTTCACGCCGCTTGGGCCCGCTTGCCCCCCTCCGACATTTGAGCCTTCGATTTGTTTGTTTGAAACAGCAACCGTTGCGTCCCTTTTCCGCGCCTTGTATGATATAATCACGGGAAGGAGGTGAGCGTATGGCGGAGTGGTGGAACGCGCTGACGGCAGCGGAACGGTTCTTTGCCTATGTGGCGATTCCGGCTTCCGTTTTGCTGGTCATCCAAATCATCCTGCAGCTTGTCGGCGTGGTGGGACACGGCGATGCCGACCATGGCGGCGGCGACGGCCACGATTTCGCGGACGCCAACCATGCCGATAGCTGCGAGCTTGGCATCGCCCACGACGGCGAGGCGCCCGACATGCACATCGACGCGCATGACGCGCACGGCTTTCATGGCGGTCACGGCGGGCACGACGGGCAGGATCACGACCCGGGCCTTCGGCTGTTCACGTTTCGCGGGCTGGTGGCTTTCTTCGCGATCGGCGGCTGGGCCGGCCTCGCGCTGCTTCGCGCGGACGCGGGCATCGCGCTTGCCGCGTTCACGTCGATCGTCGCAGGCCTCGCGGCGATGGCCGGGCTGGCGTGGCTTTTGCGCGAGGCGCTCAGGCTGCAAAGCGACGGCAGCGTCGACATCGAAAACGCCATCGGCATGACGGGAACCGCGTACCTGCCGATTCCGGCCGCGCGCGGCGGCAAAGGAAAAGTGACGCTGGTGGTGCAGGAGCGCCTGTGCGAGTACGAAGCCGTGACCGACGACGGCGCAACCATCCCGACCGGCGCTGCAATCCGGGTGACGCGTGTCGAGGAGGGCAGCGCGCTGGTTGTCACGCGCGCGGACTGACGGAGGCGTCGCATCGCCCCGCTATCCAAAATAAACGGAGGTGTGGACATGGAGCTATTGATTCTGTTGGTTGTCATCGTGCTGATCGCGTTCTCCTTCCTCCTGCTGGTGCTGAGCCGCTATAAGAAATGTCCGTCGGACAAGGTGATGGTCATCTACGGCAACGTCGGCGTGAACAAGGACGGCACCACGCGTTCCGCCCGGTGTATCCACGGCGGCGCGGCGTTTGTCTGGCCGGTGATTCAGGCGTATAACTTCCTGGACCTGACGCCGCTGTCCATCCCGGTCGACCTAAAGAACGCGCTGAGCCGTCAGAACATCCGCATCGACGTGCCGTCGCGGTTCACGGTCGGCATCTCCACCGAGCAGGGCGTCATGCAGAACGCGGCGGAGCGGCTGCTGGGGCTGAAACTCACGGAGGTGCAGGAACTGGCGAAGGACATCATCTTCGGCCAGTTGCGCCTGATCATCGCCACGATGGATATCGAGGAAATCAATACCGACCGCGATAAATTCCTGGAGGCGGTTTCGCGCAACGTCGAGTCCGAACTGAAAAAGATCGGCCTTCGGCTGATCAACGTCAACGTCACCGACATCAACGACGAGTCCGGCTACATCAACGCGCTCGGCAAGGAAGCCGCCGCCAAGGCGATCAACGACGCGAAGCGCTCCGTCGCCGAAAAGGACCGCGACGGCGCGATCGGTCAGGCCAACGCCCAGCGCGACCAGCGCATCGAGGTCGCGAGCGCCGACTCCAGCGCGATCCAGGGCGAGAACAACGCGCAGGTCAGCATCGCGCAGAGCAGCGCGCTGCGCCGCGAGCGCGAGGCCGAGGCGCTGCGCCAGGCGACAGCCGCCGAGCGCATCCAGGCTGCGAAAGCGCAGGAGGAATCCTACGCCGCCGAGCAGGCCGCCGAAATCGCCCGCGCGCAGCGCGAGAAGGCGACGCAGGAGGCCGA
>JAVBOQ010000258.1:0-2589 GCA_031550455.1 Eubacteriales bacterium | reverse complement strand
TAAGGCGTGGTCATCGTGCGCGCGTCCTCCGGGGTCGTCGGGGCCACTTGCCCGCCCGTCATCGCGAAGTTCAAGTTGTTGACCATGATGACGGTCACGTCCAGGTTGCGGCGGGCCGCGTGAATGAAATGATTGCCGCCGATGGAGGCGAGGTCGCCGTCTCCGGCGAAGATCACGATCGGGATTTCGGGCCGCATCAGCTTGATGCCGGTCGCCCAGGCAAGCGTCCTGCCATGCACGCCGTGCAGCGTGTCGCTCTTCAAATAGACCGGGATGCGGGCCGTGCAGCCGACGCCGCCGATGGTGACAAACGAATCCGCGGCCAACCCGAGCTTGTCAAGCGCCTGTGTATAGTAGTTGAGCACCTGTCCGCAGCCGCACCCGGCGCAAAAGAAATGGGGCAGCTTTTCCGCGCGCAGAAAGCGCCGATTGGGGTTCATGGCGGTCTGACTCATCTTACACCCTCCCTGATGGCTGCGTATATCTCCGCCGGCGTGTGCGCGATGCCGCGGTTATGGGTGACAAACGAAACATCGCAGTAACGCCCGGCCACCCGTTCAATCTCACGTCCGTACTTCCCCATGTTCATCTCCACGGAGAACACCTTGCAGACCTGCATCGCCACCTCGCGGATGGCCTTTTCCGGAACCGGCCAGACGTTGCACAGCTTGAGCACGCCCACTTTGACGCCGCTGTCCCGCGCCATCTGCGCGGCCTCCAGGCAGGGGCGCACCTCGCTTCCGTACGCGACCAGCGCGTACTCGGCGTCGTCCAGCATGAAGCCCTCGGTTCTGCAGATCTTGTCCGCGTTCTCGCGGATTTTCCCGGTGATGCGCCTGTACAGCCGTTCGAACACGTCGGGATCCCAGTCGATGCCGCCCGTTTCGCTGTGCGGGTTCAGGGAATAGATGACGTTGTAGCCCTTTGCCAGCGGCGCCATGTCCGGACAGCCGTTTTCCGGCGCGGCAAAGGGACGGAAGCCCTCGCCGGGCGCCTGATCGGTGTACTTTCGGTTGATGATCTGAATGTCCCGCGCCTCGGGAATGAGCAACCGCTCCCGCATCAGCGCGATGGTGGTTTCGGACATGATGACGACCGGGTTGCGGTACTGCTCGGCCAGATTAAACGCCCAGACCGCGTAGTCGAACAGCTCCTGCACCGAGGACGGGCAGACGACGATCGCTTCGTAATCGCCCGACACACCCCAGCGCATCTGCATCACGTCGGCCTGGCTGGCGTAGTTTTCGCCGCGGCAGCGCTGCACATCGGCCACCACGATAGGCGCCTCGATCGCGTAGCAGTAGCCAAGCCCTTCCTGCATATAGTTATAGCCGGCGCTGGCGGTGGCGGTCATCGCCTTCGCGCCCGCGAGCGACGCGCCCGCGCAGGCGAAGATCGAAAAAAGTTCGTCCTCTCCCTGCACGAACCTCCCGCCCAGCAGGGGCAGGCGCTTGGACATCATTTCGGAGATCTCGTTGGCCGGAGTGATCGGATAGCCCGCGAAAAAATCGCAACCCGCCGAGAGCGCGCCTTCCACCAGCGCATAGTTCCCCAGCATAAAATGCAGCCCGGACATGATTCTAGGTGTTGATATGCTTGGCATGGCATACCTTCCGTTCCACCCACGCATGGGCGCTGTATCCCACACATGATGTATTTTGTAGACACTATACCATCTAACATTTTTCATGTCAAGTGTCGACAATTCACAAAAACCATTGGCAACTTTCCACGATCCGTGGCGTTGCCAATGGTTTTGTGGCTTGGATCTGGCTTGTGTGGGAAGAAAGGATGCTGCGAAAAGTGTCGTATGGTTTGGGGAACGCCGCGTGCGCTGGGCGAGGACAGCGTGCGCGATTGTGCGGCGCGGCTGTTAGCGGTCGGCCGCGCTGTCCCCTTCAAACGCCTGCCTGCAGCGTAGGAGGCTGTTGGTTACATGCTGCAGAACGTTGTTGTACAGCGCGTCGCCGTCGCGAACCCGAAGCGCGGCCACGATGGCGGTGTGCTCCCTGTATACGTCGCGCACCACGATGTTGGAAAAATTGATGTTGTACTCAACGATGTACCGAACGCGGAGTGAATGGCCAACCGTGGTGGAAATATAGTCCTTGAGGTACCGGTTGACCGCATACTTATAAAGAAGCGTATGCAGTTGCAGATCGCAGTCGACATACAGGTTCAGGTCGTCCGGATACTTGATGGTTTTCTGAACCAGGCTGTCGATCTTGTCGATCTCCCCGTCCGGGATGAGGTGAATGGAGGCGCGTGCGGCATAGGGCTCCAAAATGGCCCGCATCTCCCATACGTCCCGCACAAGATCCTGCGTCACTTCGGTTACGATGGCCCCTTTGCGCGGGATGATGGTGGTGAATCCCTCGCGCTCGAGCATGTTCAGTGCCTCGCGGATCGGCGCCCGGCTGATGTTCATTTGCTTGGAGAGGTCTTCTTCGGGCAGACGCGTGCCCGGTTTGATCTTGCCCGAGATGATCAGATCCCGGAGGCTCAGATACACCTTGTCCTTGAGTGTTTGGCTATTGCTGAGATCCTGAAACAATTCTTCCACAGCCGGCCCCGCTTTTCATATCTTTT
>JAVBOQ010000068.1:0-4362 GCA_031550455.1 Eubacteriales bacterium | reverse complement strand
CCCCCCCCCCCCCCCCCCGTTCCCCGTTCTCTCTACTTCGCCAGCGCGCCCATCGGATCCCACGGCTCAAGCGCGATCGGCTCCTGCTCAAACGCCTGAATCCATTCCGCCGGCACGAACTGTTTGTCCACGACGACCTGGTACAGGTATTCGTCGAACCACTCGTCGGACATGATGTACCAGCCCTCGTTGCCGGCCTCCTTGTCCCAGGAGTTCTCGACCTTCCAGCGGACCGGCTTCCCGTCCACAAGCTCCACGCCCTGGAACACCATCGCGTGCGTCATCAAGCTGTCGCCGAGGTCGAGCCGCTCGGCCTTTGTCAGCGGGAACGGGCAGCCGAGCGCCGCATCGAAGTCGTACGCGGCGGTGTCCATGATCCCGTCCTTGTCAGCGAGCCACTGGCCCACGTCGCAGCCGAACCAGACCGGGCGGCCCGCCTGCATCTGCGCGATCGCGGCCCGCTTGAGCACGTCGGAAGGCACGTTCAGGTACCGGATCGGGCGGCCTTCGACGACGTTGCCGAGGTAGCGCACCGTGTACGTTTTCCCGTACGGCTTATCGGCGGTCGGTGCGTTGATCAGGCTGATGAAATCGTCAAAGCGCCAGCCGACGTACTTTTCGAAGAACGCCTTGGGCGTGATGTCCGGATCGCAGATAAATTTCTTGTCCTGGTCGCGGCACTCGAACGTGAAGCGCTCCGGCGGCTTTCCGAGCGTGACGCAGAGGATACCGTAAATCTGCTCCATCGCCTTGTCCTTGATCGCCGCGAGATCCGCCGCGCCTTTGCCCGCCGCGAATGCCTCGCGGATCCGCGCCGCGCCTTCGCGCAGCTTCAGCGTCACAAACTTGTTCATCCGCCGGGTGTTGCTGGAATGAAAGCTCTCGGGCATCGCGTCCTTCGGGACGACGCCGTACTTTTCCACGACATTGCGCAGCATGTCCCACTGCCCGCCGTCCGCGAGCGGATTGTGTAAAAGGTGGTGCACAATGCGCGATTCCAGCGACTCGCCGGCCGTTTCGATCATCGCGCACAGGAAATAATGGCTCTTCTCGAGCTGGTCATAAAAAAACGTATAGTTCTGCGACAGCTCAAGCGTTTCAAGGTTCAGTTTTTCCATGATCGCCTGACGCATCGTGTTCAGCGCGGCGAAGATCCAGCAGCGGCCGGAGCCCTTCTGCGCCGTTACCTTGCCCGCCGTCAGTTCCACCGAGAACTGATAGCGCATCCGGCGGTTCCGGTCATAGCTGACCGCGGCCTCGTTGACCCCGACCTTGCCGACCGCGTTCTGGCGCATCCTCGACATCGGATTTGCGTCAAACCGATTGGAGAAACCCTGTAGCTGTGCCTGTGTCAAGCCCGTGTGTGCCATATCCGCGTCTCCTTTCGCGCAAATGCGCATGTTCGGTATTATTCGAGGTTTATACGCTGTATCCTGCCGCGCTATGCCGTATAATATTTGTCGCGGGTCAGACTTTCCGCATAGACGCCGCGTCTTAACAAATGAAACCGGTTGAAACGCGAGGGAGGTGCGCAATGGACGCGCGAGAGTTCACCGAAGCCGCCAGAGAATATCAGGGCCTGATGTTCCATGTGTCCTATACGATCCTCCGGCGGCAGTCCGACTGCGCGGACGCAGTACAGGAGGCGCTGCTCAAGGCATGGAACGCCCGCGAGACGTTGCGGGACATGTCGCTGTTCAAGCCATGGCTTGTCTCGATTCTTGTCAACACGTGCAAAAGCATGCTGCGTCACAAGCGCGGCGATTCAGTCGCGCTCGCGGAGGACATTCCGGACGCTCAGCCGGATCACCTGCCGCTGTACGACGCGCTGTCGAGGCTGGATCCGGCGCTTCGGCTGCCGATCGTGCTGCATTATCTAGACGGCCTTTCCATTCGGGAAATATCGCAGTCCCTCCGCCTGCCGCAGAGCATGATCAAAAACCGCATGTTCCGCGCGCGCAGGCTGCTGAAGGGAATGCTTGGCGAGGAGGAAACCGCATGAAACTGAACCAGCATACGCTCGGCGCGGTGATGCCGGCGCCGTCGGAAGCGTTTACAAGGGCGTATGAGCGCGCGCTCAGCCAGATTGAGCGCGGCGAAACGGCGCAGCGGCGCGCAAGGCCCGCGTGGCGCAGGATTGGCGCGATCGCGCTGTCGGCGCTGCTGCTGCTCGCGACCGCCATCGGCGTCGCGGAGGCGCTCAACCTCGGCGTGATCGACTTCCTGCGCAACATCTACGGCCCGCGCAAGGTGCAGCCGCTGCCCGAGGCAAACGAGCTTGTGCAGCGCGACCTGTGCAATGAAACCTACAACGGCACGATCGTCAAAATATCCGAGGCGATGTACGACGGCGGCACGCTGCGCGTCGTGTACAGCCTGACCCGGCCCGAGTTTCCAAATGTGCTGACCGAAGACGACGTATACGATTATGAAGGCGCATTTCACCAAGCGCTTTGGGACAGCGGCGTCACCGTCACCGGCGGCTGCGACTTCTTTACGATCGACGGCGTCGAATACACGATGACAGGCGGCACGTCCGAAATGACGTCGCCCGGCACGCACCCGGGCGAGGTCCTGCATTTCCTGGACATTCAACTGCAAGGCACCGGCATCGCGCCGACCGGCAAGTTTGAGGTCGGGCTCAAGGCGTACAAAGGTGAGACGAATCAGGATCAGCTTCTGCGCTTTACAATGGACGCGTCGAACCTCAAGGGCGTCCGGATGCTCAAGGCGGAAGGGCCGGCGGCGCAAAACGGCGCGACCGTCACCGTTGAGGAGGCGCGGCTGACGCCCGTGTATGTCTACATGCGCTACCGCGTCGACGCGGACGCGGGCCTGTCGATCCCGGAGGCCGACGACCGCATGTTTGACTGGATGAGCGCGTACCCGGTCGACAAGGACGGCAACCTGCTCGTCGAGCGCGGCGAGTGGGGCCCTGTGGAGACGCCGGACCGGCAACGTTTGCAGCACAACGCGGTCTTTGTGGTCGAGTACAACCCGATCGCGAACCCGCCGCAGACGCTGTACTTCGCACCGGTGACGTTCGACGGCGAAGGCAACGCGATCGCCGACATGGCAAAGGCGATCGAGCTGAAATAGCGGGGAGGGAAAAAGATGAAACGGGTGCTGTTGTGCCTGATGACGATTCTGTCGATGGCAATGACCGGCGCGTCGCACGCCGAGGAGGGCGTGACGCTTTCCGAGATGAAAAAAACCGTGCCGGAGCGGCTGACCATACAATGCGAGGCGGGCGGAAAGCCCGTGTCCATCGACGCGCCGATCCGCATGCCGGAAGGGGACAAACTGCCTGTTTTGAACGCGGTCTGGCGCGAATTTGACACGGACAACCTTGTTTCGCGGTATCCCTCGCTCGCGCAGGACGCGGGCGACCCGTACCGGCAGTACAGGCTCTACATTCAGCAGCAGCCAATGGGCGGCGGGAAGCTGGAGATTCCGTTCCACTATACAAGCCGCGAACCGATCCTGCGCGAGGAAACCATCGGCGGCCAGCCAATTGGCAACGACCTTGCGCCGGACGCGCCGCTGGCATTGATGCGTGAAATCCTGAAGCTGGCCGGAGCGGACGCGGATCTGCGCGTAGACGGTCAGACCGTCGCGGGGTCCGCGTACTACCAGGCGCAAATTCCGGGCATCGACGACCTGTACATGCAGCAGTTGCCGTATGAGCAGATCAAAATTGATCCGGAACGGCCGATCAGGGGCTACGGCGTCGGGTATTACAAGACAGGCTTCGCGCAATACGTGGACGGCGTCAAGGTGTTTCCCAAGCCGTTCTACGGCGCGGAAAACGGGCCGTATGATCCCTACCTGTACGGCGTCGGCCCGTCGCTTGACATGCTTTCGGAAAAGGACTTCCGGCTGTCGCTTCAGCTTCTTGACATCACCGAACCCGCCGAGGCGGACGCGCGTCTGCTGCCCTTTTCAGAAATCGAAAGGATCCTCCGCGAGCGGGCGGAGTCGGGCATGCTGCGAAGCGTTCGTGAAATTACGCTCGGGTACGCCGCTTTCACCGTCACAGGCAGCGAAGCGCAGACCCCGGCGACCGAAAAGATTGTCCTTCGGCCGTTCTGGCAGGTTCGCGGGGTGGACGCCGCGTTTGACCAGATGTTTGACAACATGATGCGCGAAGACAGAGCGCTGACCGATTTGGACTATGAAAAAGCGCTCAGCGGAAACGGATCCGATTTTGAGATTCGCATCGACGCGGTGACCGGGGAGGTGCTGACCGGGGTGCGGGTGTGGTAAGGGGTGTGAAGATGGGGATGCCAGGAGCCACGGGGGTCTGCCAACAGGACCACACCGTGACGGGCAGAGTGCCATAAAAAAAACAAACAGGGGTGG
>JAVBOQ010000048.1:0-5360 GCA_031550455.1 Eubacteriales bacterium | reverse complement strand
TGGATTTCATAGCTGCTGTTCGCGTTGGCGATCACCGCGATGATGCTGATGAGCAGAATCTCATACAGTGTGTGCTTGATTTTCCATGCTTGCCTCGGATCCGGTATCCGCCTGAGTTCTTTGACCAGCTCGTTGATGTGGTTTCGTTTCATCTCTCTTCAGCCCCTCTCCCTTCTCTCCTTTCGACATCCTCTCCTCTTTTCCCTTTTGGTTCTTTTACTATAATTGTTTCGATTTTCGTGGACAAACCCTGGCTCCGCATTTTCCTCGTCTTGACAACGCCATCCGCCGCGGCTATAATACCACCATCGCGATGATGGGAACCAGTACGCGCCTTTTCCCGCTTTCAGAGAGGTTCCGGACGGTGCGAGGAACCGGCGGGCGGCGCGGAATACATCCCGGAGCGCGAACGTGAAGCGCCATTTCGCGTGCGTAGCGGACGCCGGTGCGCCGGATACAGCGCAACCTGAGGTTCGGCGCGCCGCGCGCCGCCGGACAAACGGAAGTGGTACAGCGTTTTGCGACGCCTTCTTTGGGAGGCGTCGTTTTTTGTATCATCCGCACTCGTCGCGCGAATTCTGAAACGGAGGCTATCGTATGAAACAGGCGGAACTGAACTTCGCACAGCGGTTTGACGGCGTGACCGGCAGCGCGATCCGCGAAATTTTCAAGCTGCTGCACCAGCCCGGCATGATCTCGTTCGCAGGCGGCAACCCGGCCGACTTCGCGCTGGAAGACACGCTGCTGGCGGACATTTCACGCGATGTGCTGCTGCGCGACGGCAAAAAGCTGCTGCAATACGGCGCGACCGAGGGCTGGGCGCCGTTCCGCGCGGAGACCGCGCATTTCCTTCGCGGCGACGTCGGCGTGGACGTGACCGAGGCCGAGGTGCTGCCGACGGCCGGGTCGACACAGGCGGTCGACCTGCTGCTCAAGGCGCTGGTCAACGAGGGCGACACGGTGCTCGCCGAAGGGCCGTCATTCCTCGGCTCGCTGCAGGCGATGCGGCTGTACGGCGCGAACATCGTGTCGGTGGACATGGACGGGGACGGCATCCGCCTCGACCTGCTCGAAGAAGCGGCGAAGAAGCACCGCCCGAAACTTTTGTACACCATCCCGAACTTTCAAAACCCGACCGGCGTGACGATGTCCTTGGAACGCCGAAAGGCCGTCGCGGCGCTGGCGGAGAAATACGACTTCATCGTCGCCGAAGACGACCCGTACCGCGGGCTGCGCTACGAGGGCGAACCGCTGCCTTCGATTTTTTCGTTCGACGAAGGCGCGCGCGTCGTCTACATGACGAGCTTTTCGAAGCTGATCGCGCCGGGCCTGCGCGTCGGCGCGCTGGCGACGAAGCACCAGCCGCTGCTGCGCAAGCTGACGATCGCCAAACAGAGCGTCGACCTGCACACCGCCGCGCTGACGCAGGCGGTCGTCGCGGAGTACCTCGCGCGCGGATTGCTGCAAAGCCACCTGACCTCGATCCTTGGGCGATACCGCGAGCAGCTATCGCGAATGCTGGAACGGCTCCGGGCATTCCCGGAGGGCGTGCGGCACTACCGGACGCAGGGCGGCCTGTTCGTCTGGGCGGAACTGCCGGAGAAGATGAACGCGGCCGACCTGCTCAAGCGCGCGATCGAAAAAGGCGTCGCGTATGTGCCCGGCACGCACTTCTACGCGGACGGCGGCCATCTGAACACGTTCCGGCTGAACTTCTCCAACAGCGAGGTTGACCGGATCGACAAGGGCATGGATTTGCTCAGGCAATGCATTGAGGAGGCGATGTAAATGCACGTTCTGGATATATTGAAGGACCGCGGATTCCTGGCGCAGGTGACGTTTGAAGAAGAGCTGTACGAACAGCTCAAGGAGCCGACGACGTTCTACATCGGGTTCGACCCAACGGCTGACAGCATGCACATCGGCCATTACATCCAAGTGATGGCGATGGCCCACATGCAGCGCGCCGGACACAAGCCGATCGCGCTGATGGGCGGCGGCACCGCGATGGTCGGCGACCCGTCCGGCAAGACCGACCTGCGCAAGATGCTGACGGCTGAAGACATTCAACACAACGCGCGGATGATCCAAAAGCAGATGGAGCGCTTTCTGGACATGTCGGACGGCAAGGTGATCATCGAAAACAACGCCGACTGGCTGTTACAGCTCAACTACGTCGACTTCCTGCGCGAAATCGGCGCGCATTTCTCGGTCAACCAGATGCTGACCGCCGAGTGCTACCGGCAGCGCCTGGAAAAGGGCCTGACGTTCCTGGAATTCAACTACATGCTGATGCAGGCGTACGACTTCCTCGAGCTGTTCCGGCGGCACGGCTGTAGGCTCGAAATGGGCGGCGATGACCAGTGGAGCAACATCCTCGCCGGGGCCGACCTTGTCCGCCGCAAACAGCGCGAAAAGGCGTTCGCGCTGACGACGAAGCTGTTGCTGACCAGCGACGGCGTCAAGATGGGCAAGACCGTCAAAGGCGCGCTGTGGCTCGACCCGAAAAAGACGACGCCGTACGAGTTCTACCAGTACTGGCGCAACGTCGGCGACGACGAGGTGCAAAACTGCCTGGCGATGCTGACTTTCCTGCCGATGGACGAGGTGCGGCGGCTCGGCGCGCTCGAAGGCAGCGAGATCAACGAGGCCAAGCGCGTGCTGGCCTACGAGGTGACGAAGCTGATCCACGGCGAGGAAGAAGCCGAAAAGGCGCAAATGGCCGCGGCGGCGCTGTTTTCTGGCGGCGCGCTGGAAGGCTCCGTGCCGACCGCGACGATCGCCCGCGCCGCGTTCGACGAAGACAACCCTGTCACCACGCTGCTTGCGTTCTGTAACCTTGCCAAGTCGCGCGGCGCGGCGCGCAAGCTCGTCGAGCAGAACGCGGTCATGGTCGGCGACGAAAAGGTGTCCGACATCGACGCGCGGATCGCCCCGGAGAGCGTGCCCGAGGACGGCGTCATGCTGAAGGTCGGCAAGAAGAGCTTCTGCAAACTGATAGTGCGATAAAAAAAGTGGTCCGAGCACAAACGAGGAACGCCGGGACTCCGTCCCGGCGTTCCGCGAAATTCTGGTAAAGAAAAGAAGCGTCCCCCTCTCCCCCCATCCGCACCGCCGCATCGCGCTCCTTTATGACCGGTCCGTAAACGCCACTGCGTTCTCCCGGATAAAAATCACCATTCGCGCCCTGCCGTCCTCCGCGTCAAACGCCTCGGCATACGCGTCGCTCAGCAAATCAGGCTCGGCCGACGCGAGCGCCTCGCGCAGCACGTCCGCGCTGGCGTTTGCGCCGACCGCGCGAAGGCCGGCCTCGCAGTCGGCGGCGAACGCCGCGTCCTCGCCCTTGAGCAGGCCGGAAAAACCGCCGTCGAGCACGCCGCCCGTCACCGCGTACATCGCGAACAGTTGCTTTCTGCCCTCGGACAGGCCGGACAGCACGTCGCGCGCGTCCGCCAGGTCGGGCCGCATCTTGGCCCACAGGTTCGACAGCACCGCCTCGAGCAGCAGTTCGTCCGGAATTTCGGCAAGCGAGGCAGCAGTCAGCTCGCGATACCGTTCCTGGTTCGCTTGCAGGCGGCGCAGGCCGTCGCCGACGCGCTCCGTGCGCAGCCCGTCGTGTTCGGACGCCACGTCGCGGTTCTTTTTGCGCATATAAACAAAAATCAAGGCCGCGAACGCGGCGGCGGCCAGCGCGCCGATCAAAATACCCATGAACACCGTCACCCCTTGTCAGAAGTATGTATACGCCTCCGCAATGACCGCCCGGACGATCCTGGCGATCGTGTCAACCGTCGAGTCGTCGCAGCCGTTGGTCAGCAGCACAACGCCGGTCCGGTCGGCCGGGTCGAAGTACGCCGCGCTGATCGCGCCGTATGCCTTGCCCTGGTGGCCGTACAGCGTCCGGCCCTTGACGATCGAGTTTTCGATGATGTTCAGGTTCAGCCCGCGCCCGGAATCGCACGTCACCGAGCCGATGTTGTCCTGCCGCTCGCGCATCATAAGCACCGTTTCCGGCCGAAGGACCGTAACGCCGCCGCTCGACCCGTCGCCGGCCAGCGCGATGACGATTTTCGCGAGGCCTTCGGCTGTGATGCACAGCGCGCCGGCGGTATGCACATAATCCAGTTCCGGGTCCATTTCATCGTGAAAATCGGTCATGGACATCGGGTCGAGCGTCATGCCGGTCGACTCCGGGTTGTACACGCGGGCGATCTGCGTGCCTTCGGGCATGCAGGGCGTGTGATACCCGGCGATGAACCCGAGCGGTTCGAACACGTGCGCGGTCATATACTCGTCGATCAGTTGGCCGCTGCCTTCTTCGATGAACGTGCCCAACAGCCCGCCTCCAAAGTTTGAGTACGACACCATCGAGCCCGGTTCCTTCGGGTAGAAGTTCATTTTTGTGTAGTTGCCGTCGAACACGTGGCGCAGCAGCGTGATGTCGCCCTTGACGGCCATGTCGTAATGGTAGCCGTCCTTTAACGTCGCCGTGTGCGACATCACCTGCCGCAGCGTTACCGGGGTTTTGGGAAAATACGGATTGCGGATCGGAAATGGCAAGTAGCCGCCCAGATCGGCGTCGAGGTCGTAGATACCGCGCTCGACGAGCCGCAACAGGCCGACCGCCGACACCATCTTTGTGACCGACGCGACGCGAAACAGCGTTTCGCCCGTGACCGGGATGTTGTCCTGCCGGTTCGCGCGGCCATATTGGAACGTGTCAATGATCCGGCCGTCCTTGACCAGCGCGATCGACGCGCCCATCGTGTCGTACGTGCGCAGGATCCGCGTCAGCTTGTCCAGCCGCGCGGCGTGCTCCTCAGGGGTCGCGCACTCGCAGTAGTCCGCCGCGAACGCGGCCGCCGGCAGCAGCATGATCGTCAACAGCAGGGCAAGCAGACGTTTCATCGCAGGCGTTCCTTTCGTGCGCAGAGTTTTACGAAATTGTAACACAATCAAACAATTTTGTCACGTTGGGCGGAAAAAAAGCCCGGGCGCAAGGCCCGGGCGGCAAGCGGTTGTTGGGAACCGGGAGGGACGCCGGGATGCCGTCCAGGGCCCTGCCAAAGGGCCTTCGGCCCTCTGGACTCCCTTCGTTTCGCCTCACTGCGGGATCGCTCCATCACACACCATACCCCAAGAAGGGATTCTTAAGGGCCAATGGCCCTTAAGCGGAGGATCCAAGGAGGCAGAGCCTCCTTGGCGTCCCCCTTCGACTCCCCACCCCCGTTACGGATTCGCCGGGTAGTCGTTGAAGTAGTGCGAATCCACGCCCTGACAGAGCGCCGGGAAGTTCGGGTCGCACGCGCGGAGGTTGCAGGTGATGCAGAAGCGATGGTTCTGTCCGTCGTTCGCGCAGT
>JAVBOQ010000320.1:0-13546 GCA_031550455.1 Eubacteriales bacterium | reverse complement strand
CTTCTATATCACGAGCCTCACCGATGTAAAGCAAGCGGCGCATGCCGTCCGCTCTCATTGGGGCATTGAAAACGCTCTCCATTGGGTCCTGGATGTCGTGTTTCGGGAGGATGACTGGAAGACCAAGGACAAGACTGCCGCGACCAACCTGTCCGTCTTGCGCCGTATTACCGCCAACCTTCTCAAGGCCCATCCCTCCTCTGAAACTACCCCTATCAAACGCTATATGTGCTCCCTCCGGCTCGACTTCCTTGAAGCCGTCCTCTGTAAC
Organism: Eubacteriales bacterium; assembly: GCA_031550455.1. Classification (GTDB taxonomy): domain Bacteria; phylum Bacillota; class Clostridia; order Christensenellales; family Aristaeellaceae; genus Avichristensenella. The sequence goes on along the minus strand of JAVBOQ010000320.1, from coordinate 13,275 downwards.
GCTCAGTTCTTTTCATGAACATGCCCTGGAAACACCGCAAACAAACCCTGGAAACACCGCAGGATTTGCTTGCGCGCGAAAGGACATTGTGCTATAATACTTCGGAAAACGCACTTTTGCCGATGATGCCGGTCCTGCCGCACTGCGGTTCCGGAATCGTGTGACGCGAAAGGTGGAAAAACAAGGAGGGAAACCATGGCTGTCATTTCCATGAAACAACTGCTGGAAGCCGGCGTCCACTTTGGACACCAAACCCGCCGTTGGAACCCGAAGATGGCTCCGTACATCTTCACCGAACGCAACGGTATCTACATCATCGACCTGCAAAAGACCGTGCGCAAGATCGACGAAGCCTATATGTTCATCCGCGACATCGCGATGGAAGGCAAATCGATCCTGTTCGTCGGCACGAAGAAGCAGGCGCAGGAATCGATCGAACAGGAAGCGAAGCGCTGCAACATGTTCTATGTCAACCAGCGCTGGCTCGGCGGCATGCTGACGAACTTCAAAACGATCCGCACGCGCGTCGACCGCCTGAACCGCATCGACCAAATGGAGCAGACCGGCCAGTTCGACGTACTGCCCAAAAAAGAAGTCATCAAGCTGCTGCATGAACGTGAAAAGCTGCAGGCGAACCTTGGCGGCATCCGCGAGATGAAAAAACTGCCGGGCGCGCTGTTCGTCGTGGACCCGCGCAAAGAACATATCGCCGTTTCCGAAGCCCGCATCCTCGGCATCCCGATCGTCGGCATCGTGGACACAAACTGCGATCCGGACGAGATCGACCACGTGATTCCCGGCAACGACGACGCGATCCGCGCGGTGAAACTGATCGCCGGCCGGATGGCGGACGCGGTGCTCGAGGGCAAACAGGGCGAACAAATCGAAGACGTCGCTTCGGAAATGACCGGCGCGTAAGCCGACCGAACAGGAGGAAACAAGAGTATGGCTGTCACCACCGATATGATCAAAGAGCTTCGCGAGCGCACCGGCGCGGGCATGATGGACTGCAAAAACGCGCTCGTTTCAACCGACGGCAACGTCGAGAAGGCAATCGAGATCCTTCGCGAGAAGGGCCTTGCCGCCGCCGCCAAGAAGGCCGGCCGCATCGCCGCCGAAGGCGTCGTCGATTCCTACATCCACATGGGCGGCAAGATCGGCGTGCTGATCGAGGTCAACTGCGAGACGGACTTTGTCGCCAATACGGCGCAGTTCCGCGCGCTTGTGCACGACGTCGCGATGCACATCGCAGCCGCGAAGCCTGAGTTCCTCGCCCGCGAGGAAGTGCCGACCGAGAACCTTGATAAGGAAAAAGAAATCCTGCGCGCGCAGGCGCTCAATGAGGGCAAGCCGGAGAAGATCGTCGAGCGCATGGTCGAGGGCCGCATTGAGAAGTACTATAAAGAAGTCTGCCTGATGGAGCAGCCGTTCGTCAAAGATCCGGAAAAGACGATCAAGGATCTGGTCTCCGACGCGACCGTCGCGATCGGCGAGAAGATTTCGATCCGCAGGTTCGTCCGCTTCGAGCGCGGCGAGGGCATTGAAAAGCGCAAGGACAACTTCGCCGAGGAGATCGCCGAGCAGACGCGCAAAGCGGGGCTGTAAGCAAAAAAGCAGAACGAGGGGACGCGATGAGCGTTCCCTTCTTTATGGTCGGACTTGAAAATCAGGCTTGGGCGCATGGAGGTATAGCCGTGTACAAACGTGTTTTAATCAAGCTCTCCGGCGAGGCGCTGGGTATTGACGGCGCTCTGTTTGACTTCGCGCAGATTAACAAAGTCGCGGAAACGGTCGCGGGCATCGCGCGAGGCGGAGTCGAAGTCGCGCTGATGATCGGCGGCGGCAACCTGTGGCGCGGGCGGCGCGGCCCGTCTGCCAACATGGACTGCGTGACGGCCGACCATATGGGCATGCTCGCGACGGTGATCAATTCGCTGGCGATGCGCGACGCGGTCGAGCGGTGCGGCGTGGAGACGCGCGTCATGAGCGCGGTGCCGATGCCGCCGTTCGCAGAGGGGTATGTCCCGCGCGAGGCGGTGCGCGCGATGCGCGAGGGCCGAATCGTCCTGTTCGCAGCCGGAAACGGCGACCCTTTTCATTCGACCGATACGGCGGCGGCGCAGCGTGCGGCTGAAATCGGCGCGGACGCGCTGCTGATGGCCAAAAACGTCGACGGTATCTACACCGCCAACCCGCAAACGGATCCTTCGGCGACGCTGATTCCGGCCATGACCTACGCGCAGGCGCTCGCGATGCGCCAGGGCGCGATTGACGACGAGGCGCTGGTCATCGCCAGAAACACAAAGCTGCCGCTGGTGCTGATCTTTGGCCTGAAAGAACCGGACGACATCCGCCGCGCGGCGGTCGGCGGGCACGCGGGTACGGCAATTCGGCCGTAACGAGGGGACAAGGGGCACGCCGGGACTCCATCCCGGAGGGCGTGTCGGCAAGGTCGACACGGTGTGCCCGAAATTCAGTTTGTTTTTTTGCCCGCCTTTTTGATGCTCCATAGTAGATTTCGTAAACTGCTGGATTTTGTGCGGAAGCTCGCGCGGGATTATGCGGACGTTATCGCGAAGTGGGATACATCAAAGAAACGGAGCGATGCGCCGGATGCCGCCAATCCCATGCTTTTGTATCAGGACGGTAGCGCAGCGCTCGAGGGTCGATTTGGACAGGAACGGCGCGAGAGCCGCAAGGTCGTCGGGGTCTGTGCATTCGACCGCGTTGGCGGCGAGCTTGTCCAGCGATTCCTTGGAAAGAAACGGCGCGAGACCGACCAGCTCGTCGAAATCGACTTCCGCGACCGAAAGCTTGTCGACAAGCCGGTCCAGCGCCTCCTTGCCAAGGAACGGCGCAAGGCCGACGATGTCCTCAACGTTCGCATCCCCGGCGGCGCGGTCGGCTATCTTCGCGAGGGTCTCCTTGGAAAGGAACGGCGCGAGGCAGACCATCTCTTCCAAATCGACTTCCGCGTCCGACAATTTGTCGACAAGCCGGTCCAGCGCCTCCTTACCAAGGAACGGCGCAAGGCCGACGATGTCCTCCACATTCGCTTCCCCGGCGGCGCGGTCGGCAAGCTTGGCCAGCGTCGCCTTCGACAGGAACGGCGCGAGGCCGGCCAGCTCCTCGAAATCGATGTCCTCCTGCGTCAGCTTATCGACCATGACGTCTAGTGTTTCAGCGGATAGAAACGGCGCGAGGCCGATCACCCCCTCCAAGCCGTTCAAAGCGGAGAGGTTCATGACGCAGTCGTTGAGAAATTTGGGCGATACGAACGGCGCAAGGCTGATCATGTCTTCGATGTCGACCTTGCCCTGGTTGTTCCGCATGGCGGATTCGAGGATCGAGTCGGTCTGGTTCGGCTTCAAGATCGGCGCGACATCCGCGACGGCGCGCGGCTTCACCTTTTCCTTTTGAATGTAGTCGTCGGCCTTCCCATCGATGATTTTTTGCACCAGCATCGCGGGTTTCTCGTCGGACAAAAGCTCGTCGATCGACATGCCGAGCAGGCGCGTTAAATCCGGCAGCTTCGCGATGTCCGGCATCGAGTTGCCGCGCTCCCAATTGCTGACGGCCTGGAAGCTGACGCCCATCGCGTCCGCCAACTCCATCTGCGTCATGTTCTTTTCCTTGCGCTTCTCGGCGATCTTGCGCCCGACATCCTGCATCATCAAAATGGTGCCCTCCGTTTGCTGATTTGTTTTTTCATCTTCCAGTCGGATCTTCTCCCGCCCGAAAAGCGACCGCACCCTGTTTGAAAACCTGTTCGCCACTTTTGTTCCCTCCCGCGTTTTGATTGCGGGATCAGCATAGCGCGAAAGGACGGCGGATGAACAGCAAGCGTTGCTTGAATCGCCTGAAAACCGGCTCTAGCGCTCGTTGACCGCCCGCCTGCCCTCCGCGATTTCCGCGCGGGAAAAGGAGCCCGCGCGGAGCGCCGCGTCGGACAAACGGTCCAGCCGGTCATAAAAGGCAATGGCGCGGTTTGCGGCTTCGGGATCTTCCGGCAGCGCGGCGAACAGCGCGTCTTCGGCGGCCCCGAACAGGCCCGCGCGCTCGCAAAGGTCCGCGGCGGCCAGCAACGCGGGCACTGCGAGGACGCTCAACCGCTCGTTGAGCAGCCGCGCGGCACGGTCCGCCGCGGGCGCGGCATAGTCAAATTCGGTCAGCGTGGCATATACGGCCAGCGCCTGCGCCCATACGGGCGCGACCTCCTCATCAGGCTTCGTGCGGAGCGCGACTTCCGCGTCGATCATCAAAAGTTCGGCCGCAAGGAACCGCTGCGCGTCGCTGAGCAGGTCACGAAGCGCGTCCGGGTCGGTCGTGCGGAGCATCGTCAGCGGCAGACCGCAGCCCTTCTGCGCAACCTCGTCCAATGTCTCGCGCGCCTCCGCTTCCGATATCATCTGCCGGATGCGGCGCAGCAGATCGCCCATCATCTCGATCATGCGCAGCACGTAATCCTTCTGAAAATACACTTGCATCCCCTCCGCTGGCGGATATTCTTTGTTTGTAGTATAATGCATGGAAGGAAGACATTCAACGTGGCCGTGGAAAGAAACCGCGCCTCGGAAACGTTGTTTATCAGACGAACACCGGCCAAAGGAGAGCGACTGTGAGCTATCTGCGCCGTTTGCTATGGTTTATCGCAAAACACCTGCTTGCCGCAACGATCGTTTTCGGCGCGCTGATCATCGCGTTTTACATGGCGATGAACACCGCGAACATCACCATCCTGATCAAGGACGGCATGGCGATGCGCGCGCAGGTGATCATGATGAAAAGGGATCCTGTGGAGCTTTCGAAGTATTTTGACGCGAGCTTCATCAGCGTTGACACGGCGATCAACGCCGGGCTGTCGAGCGGTTCGCCGTACGGCAACTACGACATCACCGGCATCGACCACCGGACGAGCCTGGAGTGGATGTGGTGCTGGCCATGGGACGAAGTCGCGCACGCGGACTTCGTCGAGAGCATCCCGAAGATCGACGGCCGGATCAAGTCGGCCCTGCGCGCGGAGGCGGAAGCGAAAAATCCGGCGCTCGTCTACCCGCCGGCGTGGCCGACCGTCCGGTACCGCGCGACGCTTGTGCGCGAAGGCGGCCGGTGGAAAATCGCCTCGATCAAGCTGCTCGCCACGTTGCCGTGACGATACGCATCCGCACGCTGTCGCTGCCGGACGGGGCGATGCTCGCGCCGATGGCCGGCGCGACCGACCTGCCGTTTCGGATTTTGTGCCGCGAAATGGGCAGCGCGTTCGCCGTGAGCGAAATGATCAGCGCGAAAGGCTATCTGTGCGCGCCGCACGCCCGGGCGGTTCAATCGCTGCTTGAGCGCGCGCCGCAGGAAGGGCCGGTCGCGCTGCAACTTTTCGGCCATGAGCCGGACGTGATGGCGGAGGCCGCGCGCCGGGCGGCCTGCCTCGGTTTCGCGGCAATCGACCTGAACATGGGCTGCCCCGCGCCGAAGGTCACGGGCAACGGCGACGGCAGCGCGCTGCTGCGCGACCCAAATTTGGCCGCCCGGGTGATCGCCGCGGTTCGGGCGGCGGTTCAACTGCCGGTTTTGGTCAAGATGCGCATCGGTTGGGACGACAAAAGCGTCGTGGCCGTGCCGTTCGCGCGGATGGCCGAATCCGAAGGCGCGGACGCGTTGACCGTACACGGGCGGACGCGGGCGCAACAGTACGGCGGCGAAGCGGACTGGGACGAGATCGCGCGGGTCGCGGCGGCGGTGCGCGTGCCGGTGATCGGAAACGGCGACATCGCCTCTGGTGAAACGGCGCGGAAGCGGCTTCGCGAATCCGGATGCGCGGCGGTGATGATCGGGCGCGGCGCGCTCGGCAACCCATGGGTGTTCAAGGAAACGCGCGCTGCGCTGCGCGGCGAGGCGTACACGCCGCCGACCGGCGCGGATCGTTTCGCGACCGCGATGCGGCACGCGCGGATGCTGGCCGCCGCGAAGGGCGAGGCGGTCGCCGTGCGGGAGATGCGGCGGCACGCGGTCTGGTACACAAAAGGCGTATACGGCGCGGTGCGCGCGCGTGACGGCATACAGTCCGCGCGGTCGCTCGCGGAACTGAGCGCCTCGCTGTCGTTCCTTTTGGCGGAAAACCGCTGATTGATCGATTTTCGCGATCATTGCTTGCATTCTTACAAAGTTCCTGCTATAATTTCTGCTTGGCACATCCTTGCTCTGCAACGGATGCAGGGCCATATGTCCACAAGGAGGTGAAAGGAACATGAGCAAGTATGAGTTGATGTACATCATCGACGCTTCGCTCGAGGAAGCACCGCGCAAGGAACTGATTGACCGGATCAACGCGCTGATCACCAACAACGGCGGCGAATTGATCAAAGTCGACGAATGGGGCAAGCGGCGTCTCGCCTATCCCATCAACTACAAGAACGACGGGTACTACGTTCTGATCAATTTCACGGCCGGCTCCGAGCTGCCGCATGAGATCGAACGCGTGCTGCAGATCTCCGAGGCCGTGCTGCGCCAGTTGATCGTCAAGATCGAAGAAAAGCAGTCCGGCGTCAAGCCGCGCCCCGTCGTCGCCCGCCCGCAGTTTGGCAGGCCCGCCACTGACGCCCAGCCGGCGCAGGAATCGGCGCCCGAGGCGGAAGAAGCGCCCGCTGCCGCGGTTTCCGAGGACACTCCGGAGGCGTAAGCTTCCGGGCGGAGGTGCATCATGAACAAGATCATCCTGATAGGCAACCTGACGCGCGACCCGGAACTGCGCACCACCGCAAGCGGTGTGACGCTGTGTTCGTTCGGGCTTGCGGTCAACCGCCGCCGCAAGGTGGAAGGCCAGCCGGACGTTGATTTCTTCAATGTGACGGCCTGGCGCCAGTTGGGTGAACTTTGCGCCCGATACCTGACGAAAGGCCGCAAAGCCTGTATAGTCGGCACGGTGCAGATACGCACCTTCGACGGCCAGGACGGCGTCAAGCGCACCACGGTGGATGTCGAGGCGGACGACGTCGAGTTTCTGCCGACAAGCGCGCAGCCGGGCCAGCCGGGCGAACCGCGCGCATACGCGCCGCAGTCCGCGCCGCCCGCGGTTCCGACGGGATTCCCGCCGGCCGAAACGGGCTTTACCCAAGTTGATGAGGACGAGCTTCCGTTCTGACGGAAGCGCAATAAAAGGAGGAACCCGCTATGTCTGAAGATCGCGACGACAGGGGCCGGCGCCCGCGCGGCAGAAAACCGCGGCGCAAGGTATGCAGCTTCTGTGTGGATAAGATCGAATTCATCGATTACAAGGATGTTGGCCGCATCCGCAGGTTTACCAACGAGCGCGGCAAGATTCTGCCCCGCCGCATGACCGGCAACTGCGCCAAGCATCAGCGCCAGCTCTCCGAGTCGATCAAACGCGCCCGCGCAATCGCGCTGCTGCCGTTCACGGTTGACTGAACCCGAAACACGCCCGCGAATTTCTGATTCGCGGGCTTCTTTTCGCCGCCAAACGCACACATGACGAAACATCACGAGACGGAGAAAAATGGCAATGAAAAGAACCATATCCGATGTCGTCAATTTCCCGAACGGATGTGAAACCGTGCGGTTTACGGCTTGCTTCGTTTCAATGCTCATGCGGGCCGAGGGGATTACGGACGGGCACTGCGATTTTTTCTGCGGCCGCCAGCAGGGCGGCTGCATCAGATGCGGCGCGTGCAACGATCTCGCCCCGCTTTGTAAAAAGCACGAGGAACTGTACCACCTGTACACCGCCGTGACCGGGTTTGGGTTCCTGCAGATTGACTTGTCCGATGACGAACACATGAACAACGACTGGAATCAAACCTGCAACGTGATGCTCAGAGCGTTTGACTGGTACATCGGCTTTACGATGGACTATGCCGGGTATGATTATGAGGAGCTGATTTTTCAGTGCGACGAAAAGTCGCGGGTTCTTGAGAAAATCAAGGCTTCAATAGACAAAGACGTGCCGGTACTGGCTTTGTTTGGCGAGGTCTATCAATGGGTTTTGGTCACGGGCTATGACGACTGCGGCGCGCTGTACGGCTATGACGGTTCGCAGGGATATTGGGGAAAGCCGGCCGCGACGCCGGCCGGTTACGACGAAAGCGGCCTGTTTATCATGCCCGACTGGTACGAAAAAAAGGGACACGCATTCATCCTGGGCGCTAAAAAACCGCCGTCGCTGACGATACGGGACGTTTTCGGGCGCGGCGTCCGCATCATGGAAAGCATGCAGGAAAAGAAGTTTTACAGCAACACGGTCGACTTTATGATGAACGACGCGAACTTTGACAATCTTGACGATGACGCGCTGATGCGAATGCGGAACCGCATTTCGGCATGGATCGGGCAGCCGATCGACCAGCGGGCCATGCTCGGCTATGCGATGAACCCGCTCAGGGCAGGCAAAGCGCCGGACAAATCCATTTTCGCCTTCAACGAGATCAGCAGGCTGTGCTGGACAATCCACGACGTGCTGTGGATTGCCTGGCGGGGGATCGGGGAATATATGGGCGGCGATATGCTCGGTTGGGCGAGAGGCCTGAAAAGCAAAACCATTCGCAGGATGATCGCCGACTGCTTCGCGTTTGTCCGCGACCATGACGCGTATCTGCTCGACGAACTGAAGAAAGGTTTCCTGTAAGCGTTTTCGCGGGCTTATCCCGCGCGCCCGTCGGCCCTCTGGGAACAATTGCCTCCGCTCAGTCGTCGTATAGGCGGTTGTATGCCGGGCGCAACAGTGCCGGGCAGCGCCGGAAAGCGAGGAAATCGGAATGAAAAAGCGTATCTTGTGCCTTCTTTGTGCGGCCATGCTGCTGCTTTCGGGAACGACCGCGTTCGCCAAGACGAATGTGCTGCGGTTGGACGGCCTTTTCGCGGTGGATTACGACAACGAGTCCGACACGCAGGTCTGCGCGATGCAATTGAAGGCCGGCCAGGTGCTGGACATCAACGCGAACATTGTCAGCGGCGCGGTGGCGATCGCCATTCGAAGGAACTTCGGCGACCTTTTGTATGACCACGAAGCGGGCATGACGTTCAACGACACGCTGGTCATCCCGGCGGACGACATCTACCGCATCAGCGTCGACATCAAGAACGCCAAAGGCAACCTGCGCATCAGCGCGCAATCCGGCGCGCCGGCACCCACGGTCGATGTACCGTTTGAGCGGCAGTTCATCAAAGGCAGCTTCGGATACGGCCTTGAATACGACCCGGCAAAGCTCGATTTCACCGCCGGTTCGGACATGGACGTTTTCGCGGAACGCGTCCCCGATATGGATCAACAGATCGTTATCTGGCTGCATACGGAAAACGCGTCGCTTGATTCGATGACGATCGGCCTGATGGCGGACAATCCGCAACTGCTCGACTCCTTTACCACCGAAATGCTGGACTGGCGCGTCGCGCGGACGATCCGGCTGATCACAAACGCTGACGGCTCACACGTCGGCCGCTACACGATCATTGAAAACGGGCTGAACAAGTCGTTTGTGTTCATGGCGACGTATCCGCTCGCGCGCGAGGCCGAGGCGGAAGCGCTGATCGGCCCAATGCTCCATTCGCTGCGTTTTACCGAATAAACGGCTGGAGGGGTTCGTATGCCCGCGATCCGCGTAACCATCTGGAACGAAAACGTTCATGAGGAACGGGACCCGAAAATCCTGGAATTGTATCCGGGCGGCATCCACGCGCACCTCGCGCGGGCGCTCGCCGCGGACGACCTGATCATCCGCACCGCGACGCTGCGGCAGGACGCGGAGCACGGGCTGTCCGACGCGGTGTTGGCGGAGACCGACGTGCTGCTGTGGTGGGGCCACTGCGCGCATGGCGATGTTTCGGACGCGGTCGCCCGGAAGGTCGTCGACCGCGTACACGCCGGGATGGGCTTTATCCCGATGCACTCGGCACACATGGCCAAGCCGTTCCGCATGCTGATGGGCACGCCGTGCGCCCTGCAATGGCGCGAGGCGAACGAGCGCGCGCATGTATGGACCGTCGCGCCGGCGCATCCGATCGCGGAGGGCGTCCCGCTGATGTTCACGCTGGATCACGAAGAAATGTACGGCGAGGTGTTCCAGGTTCCAAAGCCCGACGACATTGTGTTCATCACATGGTTCCAGGGCGGAAATGTGTTTCGCGGCGGCCTGACATACACGCGCGGCATGGGCAAGGTGTTCTATTTCCACCCGGGCCACGAGACGCTGCCGAGCTTCCGGAACGAGAACGTCGTTCGGGTGCTTGGCAACGCGATCCGCTGGGCCGCGCCGCCGGAGGCGAAAGACTTAAAGAGCAACGAATGGGTACCTCCGGTCGAGCAGATCATTCAGGAAGCGTAAACCTTGCGTGAAAGGGGCGCTTGAAACCACTGAGGCCCGCGCGTCTTTGATTGCGCGGGGCTGCGCATTGATTCGCGGGATGTGTGCACCAAGGCGATTTCATTTTTAATGAAATCGCCAATCGGGAACGGGGACGGCGCCTGAAATCTTGCGAGATTTCCGGGCGGCGCCGGGACCGGGCACAGATTCCGCCGCCATCCCTCGGGATGGCTATGGAATCTACGCATTTTCGGCGCGCATGTCGCCGAAAATGATTGCATTCGAGGCGTTCACACGCCTCGAGTTCCGGGATTGCTCACTTCTTCATTTCAAATGAAATCGCCCTGATGTTTGCACTTTTGCAGTGGTAATTCAATCCATCCTGTGGTACACTATGCGTATCGACGCGCGGCCCGACGGCGCGCGGCAGCTTTCCGATCGCGAAACACATACCGTCCGCGCGCAAAAGGCGATACACACAAGATGATGTGAAAGGTGTGGAGAAAAAATGCGATTCGGTTTCTTCCTGATGACACTACTGGTGGCGTTGGCCTTGGTCTGCGTCCCGGCATACGCGGGAGAACCACAAGGCTCCACACCGGACATGACAGCACCATGGTATGCCTACACCGTATACCCGATGCATGTGATGGACCGCCCGCCCAACGTATCGCGGAATCCGCCGCTGGACGGCGACCGGCTGATCTTCGTCCGAATCGCGAGCGCGGGTGACAAAATTCCCGTCAAAGAAATCTTCGAAAGCATCGACTCGTTCTTCCTCACCGACAAGGACGGCAACGAATACCTGCCCGGTTCGTTTTATCCGTATAACATCACATTCGTTGTGCGGAACGGCGTGTTGAGCCAGGATCAGCAGCAGCAGGCGTTTGATCTGCTGTTCGTCGTGCCGGAGAAATACGATGTCGCGCAGTTGTCGCTGATCATTGAAGATGAGCTGGACGGCAACCCAACAACGTTCCCACTGGCTGACCTGCCGATCCTGGAAACCGCGCGGTAAGCTATGAAAAGTAAAAGCTTCCTCCAAGGGTGGTCGCGACACCGCCCGGGCGGAAGCTTTTTTGTCTGCCTATCCCCTACGCCTTCTTCGTTCCCGGCCGCTGCATCTTCGTCGCCATTTCCGCCTTCTTCCGGTCGCCCGTGGCAAAGGTCGCCTCATACGCGCCCATCGCGGCAAATGTGACAAGGAAGGCGTTGACGATCAACAGCGGCACATTGTTCCATTGGAAGCCGTTGGTGACGATGTTGGCGGCCAGCAGGATCACAAACGCGATCAGCCACGCCAGCCACCGCGTCGGTATCTTCCATACTTTGTCCAGCGGCGCCTTGAGAAACTGCACGATCAGCAGCGTCGCGGCGGCCGCGCCGCCCAGCGTCGCCAGCGACTCCCATGTAAACTCCGTCATGTCCATCTTCGGGCCTCCTTCCCGTATCCGTAACTGAAGGGCAACAACACACAAAAGGCCAATACAGCATACGGAAAGGATGTTGAAAAAATGACAAGGCGAAGACGCCGGGAGGCAAAGCCTGCTGGCGTCTTGGTTTCTTGCCTGTTATACTAGCTCGGGATCGTCGCGTCGGCCGGCAGGCAGATAATCCGCCCCGCGATGAAGTCGGTCGGCGCAAGCGTCGGGTTGGTCACCATAATCGCGCCAACCGACGTCCGGAACCGGGTCGCCATCGTACTGAGCGTGTCGCCGGCCACCATCTGGTACGGGCCCTTGCCGGTGGCGCAGACGCCACGCGAACCGGCGGGCGCAATGCAGAGCTGCTGGCCGGCCTGCAGGTTGTTCAGGTTGACATTCGGGTTCGCCTGCTGCAGCGCGAAGAACGAGATGTTGTACAGCACAAGGACGTCCACGAATGTCTGGCCGCGCGTGACGGTATGTACGTTGTAGTTCGCCGGGCACAGCGGCGCGGGTGGCGGCGGCGTCGGCGCGGGCTGCGCGGTCGGCACGCAGATCACCTGGCCGATCGTCAGTTGCGCGGGGTCGACGCCCGGGTTGGCGGCAAGCACGCTCGCCAGCGGCACGCCAAACCGCTGCGCGATCAGATAGAAGCTGTCGCCGCGCCGCACGGTATAGGCAACGCCGTTTTGACAGCCGGTTCCCGGTCGCGGAATGCAGATCACGTCCCCCGCGAAATAGAGTTGCACGTCCAGCGCCGGGTTCGCGGCAAGGATGTCCGCGACGGTCGTGTTGAACTGGCGGGCAATGGAGTACAGCGTTTGCCCGCGCGCGATCGTGTAGCTGATGTAGTTATCGCCACAGCCGGTGGTTTGCATCATATTCGCCTCCAAACAGCAGATTCCGGTTCATCCTATGTCCTGAACGGAAAATGGTGAAGGAAAAGCGGTGCGGCGGCCGGGGCGGTAACCTCCTATCTCCACACATTGTAACTTTTTTGTCTATCCACACACAATTTTCGTATAAATTTCATCCATATTGAAATATTTGCAGGTTCTTCATGTGGTAGTCTTAGAATTGTGCGATGCTGAAAAAAAGGAGGTGCTACCATGTCGTACGTTCCTGTGGCTGCGATAGTGCTGGCCCTGCTCGTCATCGCGACGACATCGCTGTGGTTCCTGGGCGGGGCAGGTTTTATCATCTGGATTTCCATTGCCCCGCGTTTGTCGCAGCCTCGCTCGGCAGCAGCCCCGTTCCGTGGTCCGCGTTGCGTGACGCGCCGTACGACCGCCTGACGCCCTGCCCGGTTTGCGCGGGCGATATTTTCGTCAGGCCGTAGATACCTGTTTGGGAATGAGGGCGGGACGGAAAATGCCGTGATGGGAAACAAGAGGACTATATTGGAAGGGATTCTAACAAGCAACGATCCTGAAGCGGGGTAACAAGGGGTTTACCCCCATGGGACCCCCCACCCATCCAGCCAAAAGTGAAAAACCAAGACTCCCGATACATTTACACATATCCTACCACCCCAGCGCCGC
>JAVBOQ010000261.1:0-5527 GCA_031550455.1 Eubacteriales bacterium | reverse complement strand
GGTTGAAAACGCGCTCAAATACTCGCCCAAGGGCGGTAAGGTGCGCGTCGCGCTCCGGCAGGACGCGAAAAACGCGCTGCTCGAAATCGCTGACAACGGGCCCGGCATTCCCAAGAAGGATCAGCCGCACATCTTCGAGCGCTTCTACCGCGTCGACAGGGCGCGGGCGCGGGCGACCGGCGGCAACGGGCTCGGCCTGTCGATCGTACACCAGGCCGTGATGCTGCACGGCGGCAGCGTTTCCGTCGAGAGCGAAGAAGGCAAAGGCGCCACGTTCCGCGTCGAGCTGCCGCTGTGACGCGCGAGGAGGCACGATGAGGCGCAATACACACTCTAAAATATGCATGAGCCTTTTGATTCTGGCCGCGGTCTGCGCGCTGGGCGGCGTCGCGCTGTCGCCGATGGCGCAGCCGGACGCGGTGTTCGGTTCGCGCGAGGCGCCGCAGATCGCGCCGCGCGCGGACGCGTTTCACAACAGCGAGCGCGGCGTATCGCTGTATTTCAGGATGCGCGACGAGGCGCTGCTGGCGCGCGAGGAGCGCTTCGTGACGCTGCCTGCCGACAAGCGCCTCGAGCAGGCGCTTGTCGAGGAATTGATCGACGGCCCGGGGCCGAACGCGCTGGACGTCACCGGACTTTTCAACCCAAACACGCGCGTCGTCTCCGTATCGGTCGAAGGCGCGACGCTGGTCGTCACGCTGAGCCGCGAGTTTCTCGACACACCGATCGACGCGCCGTTCGACTGGGCGAACAACGCGGGCTGGCGCGCCGAGGTGACACTGCGCAGAAGGCTCGCGCTGATGTCGATCGTCGGGACGGTCACGGAATATTCGGACGTCACGAACGTGCAGCTTCTCGTCCGCAAAAGCGACGCGGAGATCAAAGGAGAGCGGATCGCCCGCTCGGAGCTCTACGAAAACGCGTCGCCGAACGCGCAGCTGGGCCCCGTGGCGCGCGACGAGGCGATGCTGATGTCGCACCACACCGCCGCGGAAATCGTCCTGGAGTGCTGGAAACAAAAAAACTTCACACGGCTGTACCGCTATGTCGCGGAAAGGCCGACTGAAGAGACTTTCCTGCAGCAAATGCTGTCGACGCAGCGCTCGCTGATCAGCTACGCGCTGTCCGCCGGGACAGTGTCGAGCGACGGCAAATCGGCGGTGCTCGTCGCGCAGTTGTCGCTGAACAGGCAGGGCAATACCGAGCGCGTCGAAAACTATCCCGTCCGGATGACGCTGGACGGCGGCATCTGGAAAATCAGCCATGACGCACTGATGCGCCTGATGGAGGCAGACTGATGCGTAGAAAGAACCTCGCGGCGCTGCTTTCGGCGCTGCTCCTGCTCACGGGCTGCGCCGCGCAGCCGGTGGAGCGGGAGCCGATCACAGGACAACTGCCCGCGCCGCACCCTGGTCCCGCCGCGCCGATCGGCGACAGCCAGTCCTCGTTCGATGTCGCCGCGGTGCTCTACATTCCGGACCTGAACGCGGAACGCTTACGGGCCTCCGTGCAGACGGTGACGGTTCACGCAGGTCAAACGCTCAGCGAGGCCTGCGTACAGGCGCTGCTCGACGAGGTAAACCAGAACGGGTTCGGCGCGTCGAAGCAGCCTTTGCAGCTCGCGATCGCGTCCAACCCGGTGGAAACCACCGGCAGCCTCGCGACCGTCAACCTGTACCGGACGGCCCGCGCCCTGTCCAACCGGGAGTTGTTCTCGCTGGAAGTCGCCATCACCAACACGCTGACGGAGCTCTCGGGCATCCGTCATGTCTGCGTGCTCATCGAGGGGCAGGATCCGGGCCTTGGCTTTCAGGTGCCGACCGGCGCGTTTTCAAGATACCCCAGCGGCGACATCACGACGTTTTGGGCGCAGATCGACGCGCAGGTCGCGTCCCCGGACAGTCCGCTCGTCAAGGCGATGCCGCTCTATTTCCTGTCCGCGGACGGAAAATACCTGCTCGGCGAGGTGCGCGACTGCACGTTCCCCGACCGCGACGAGGCGACGTACGCGCGCGTGCTGCTCGACGAGCTGAACAAGGGCGCGTCGCAGATTGAAGGCGCTATCCGTATCGTGCCGGACTTCGCGTATTTCGACCGCGATCCGGTGTTTTCGGAGGGTGACCGCGTCATCTCGCTGTACTTTCATCCCGCGATCGACGACGACCTCAAGATGCGCGACGCGACGCGCGGCATGCTGCTGTCGACGATCGTGTACACGTTAACGAGCTGCATTCCGGGGCTCGCGGGCGTCCGCGCCTATGTCGGCGACGACCTTGTCAGCGCGCTGATGCTGATGAACGACGACGAATGGACCATCGAAACCGGACCGATGCGGCGCGCGGACTTTGAATCGCTGGCGGCGGACATCTGCACGGTGTATTTCCCGATGGCGGACGGAAGCGGCCTGCGCGCCGTCCAGCGCCCGATCCTGCAGCGCTACCGGTCACAGCCGCGCGCGCTGCTGCGCGAGGCGATGTCGCCGCCGAACGATCCGGACTTTGCCCCCGCGCTGCCCGAAGGCACGACCGAGGCGGACATCCTGGGGCTGCAACTGGTCGGCGACACGGCGCTGGTCAACCTGTCCGGCGCGCTGCAGAGTTCGCTCTCCGCGCTCAGCGAGGCAAAAATGCGCGACACGATCTTCTCGATCGTCAACACGCTGACCGAGGCGCGCGGCGTCCGCCGCGTCCGAATCTATTTTAACGGCGAACAAAATGCGCTCCCGGGCGGGATTTCCATCGAAGGGGAGTTCCTTCGCAACGAAGGCCTGATCAGGCGGTAGAGGGTATCATGCGGCGATTGATTCATTTGACAAACGTTGCGCCGGTGCGCGATTTTCTCTGGGCGCGCGCGGCGAAACAGTTCCTCCGGGAGCGCGCCGAGGCGGGTGTGCTGATCCGCGACCGGGACGCGTTGACCGCGATCGGCGAGATCAAAACGCTGCTCGTCGACACGCGGCAGGTGATGGAGGGCTGGAACGCCGTCCGCATGGCCGCCGCGCCGCTTTTCGCGTGCGATCTTGACAAGTTTCGCCGCCAGGGCTCCTGGATGATGCTGACGGCCGGCGTCGCGCTCGGCTGCGCCGACGCCAAGCCGTTGGAGACGTTCGCGCGCGAGCTGAACTTTGAAAGCGAGCGCATGGCGAAGCAGTTTCCGAAGGTTGACGTGTTCGCCTACGACGACGCGCGGCGTGTGGAAACGACGGTGCACCGGGACGCGGGCGGGTTTCGCGCGTACACAAAAGGCGAGCCTGAGGCCGTGCTCGCGCGGTGCCTGTCGGTCCTCGACGGCCGCTAGCGCGTGCTGACCGACGACGACCGGCGGCACGCGCTGGCCTCCGCGAAGGAAATGGAGTCGCTCGGGCTGGAAACGCTGGCGTTCGCGACCAGATGGGCCGAGACGCCCGGCGATGAGGAGCGCAACATGGTGTTCCTCGGCGTGGTCGGCGTCGGCGACCTGGTGCGCACAGACGCGCCGGCCGCGTTTGCCGCGCTGCGGGCAACCGGCGTCCGGCCCCTGCTGGTTTCGGAAGAACCGCTGCCGGAGGCCGCCATCCGCGCCGGCAACGTGCTCCGCCCGCACGCGCTGATCCTGACCGGCGGCCAGATCGAGGCGATGGACGGCGCGGCGCTTCGGGACGCCGCGCGCGATACGGACGCGTTTCTGTCGATGAACGCGTCGCAGCGCGGCAAACTGCTGCGCGCGCTGCGCGCCGAAGGCAGCGTCGCCGCGCTTTCGACCGGGCCAGACGGCGGCGTACGCCTGTCGATCGGCCGGGGCGAAGACGCGGAGGCCGCGCTGCGGTCTGGCGGGCTTCCGGCAGTCGCGGAACTGATCGAAAGCATCCGTTCGCTCAGGCAAAGTTTCGCGGCTGTAAGGGAAGGCGAAGGGCCTCCGGGCGGGCGGGCGTGAGAAAGCCGCGCATGCCATGGCCCGCGCCGGGTTTTTTCCGCGTGCGGCCCTTGATGTGCGGCGCGCTGGCGGTCACGGCGGGCGTGGCGCTGTCGAGCTATGTCCCGGCGCGGTTTGTCCGCTTTTTTGACGGCGCGCCGGTCGGTATCCTGATCGCGCCGGTCGCGCTGCTGCTCGTCGCCGCGCTGCTGCGCAGGGCCCGTCCGGTGGCGTTCGCGCTCGCGGCGATCGGCCTGTTCACGCTGGGCCTTGCGCGCGGCGCGACGGAATACACGCCGCCGGAACTGCCGCCGGTCGGGAAGTGGACGGTGCGCGGCACGGTTTCCGGTGCGGTGCGGCAAAATGAGAAAACCGTGATGTTCTTCCTCGACGGCGCGTCTCTTGTGGAAACGAACGGCGCAACACACCCAATCAACGGAAAAATCTATTGCCAATACGCGACGACATCCAAAACAAAGCTGCAACACGGCCAGACGGTCGAGGCGCGCGGCACGTCCTACATCCCGGACGGCGCGCGGAACCCCGGCGGGTTTGACCAGCGCGCATGGCTCAAACAAAACGGCGCGCATGTGCGCGTGTACCTAAGCGCCGCACCGAAAATACTGAACCAGCCCGGTTTTTCGGTCATCGGAACCGCGCTGTCCGTCGGCAACGCGATCGGCGAAAGGATCGACCGGGTGTTCGGCGGCGCGTCGCCCGTCGTCCGCGCGATGCTGATCGGCGACCAGCACGAGGTGCCCGACCAATGGTACGGCTGGCTGCGCGACAGCGGCATCGTGCACCTTTTGTCCGTGTCGGGCATGCATGTGGGCCTCTGGTTCGCGCTGCTCGGCTTTCTGTTAAGGCCGCTGCCCGTTTCGCCGCATGTCCGGTGGCTGCTGCTCGCCATGCTGCTGACCGCGTACGCGCTGGTCACGGGCCTTAGCGCGTCGGTGCTCCGCGCGACGCTGATGCTGCTGGCGGTCGAAGGCGCGCGTGTCGCCAAACGCAAACCGGATCCGCTCACGACGCTCGCGGCGGCGGCCGCCGCGATACTTTTGTTGCGCCCGCTCGACCTGTTCAGCCCCGGGTTTCAGCTTTCGTTCCTTGCGGTGTTCGGTATCGTGGCGCTTCGGCCGCCGCTGAAGGAAGCGATCCCGTTCAAGCCCGCGCTGGTTTCGGATACGCTCCACATCACCGTCGCGGCGCAGCTTGGCGTGATCCCGGCTTCCGCCGCGTGGTTCGGCAACGTGTCCGTCATCAGCCTTGTCACCAACATGGTCGCGGTGCCGCTGTCCGGGCTGATCATTCCGGTCGCGACCCTGGCGCTGCTGCTCGACGCGCTTTTTGCGCCGCTCGGCTGGGTGCTGGCGCAGGCGACGCGCGGGATCGTATCCGCTATTTTGCTGATCGCGAAAGCCTCCGCCGCGCTGCCGTTCGCGGTGGTGCATGTCGACGCGTTCGCGTGGTACGCGTATCTGGCATACATGTTCTGCGTGTTCCTCTGCTCGACCGCGGTCGTGTGGAGATGGCGCGCGCGCATTGCCTTCATCGCGGCCGGCGTCGCGGTTGCGGCGTGCATGATCATCATCGGCCCGGGCTACGCCGCGCGGTATGTGCAACTGGACGTCGGGCA
>JAVBOQ010000032.1:0-6977 GCA_031550455.1 Eubacteriales bacterium | reverse complement strand
CACTGCCCGGCGGACCCGCCCGGCGAGGAGAACCACGGCGTCGCGCGCGCCGTCGCGCGGTCGCTCGGCTTGTCCGACGCGGAGATTGACGCGGGGTTCACCCGTGTGCAGCGCGACTTCGGCGCGAGCCGCGCGTACGCGATGCAAAACGCGGACGGCGCGCCGTTCGTGTTTCTCAATCTGTTTTCGGCCAACGACCCGACGTCGACGCTGCTGCTGCTCGCGCCGCACCGGGCGGCGCATTCGGACATCGCGTTTCTGTACAACAACCGGTACGACCGGCCGGACCGCGCGCTGCTGTTCGCGCGGCACTTTTTCGGCCATTTCCCGGGCGCGACGGTGTATCTGCTCGGCGACAGCAAGCCGTTGGCGGCGCGGCTGTTTCGAAAGGCCGCGCCGACGCTGACAATCCGGCCTGTGAAGAGGTGGCAGGACGCCGCGGCGCGGATGGACGGCGGGCTGCTGGTCGGCGTCGGCAACATCAAGGGCGGCGCGCACGCGATGATCGAGCGGCTCGACGCGGAGGAAATGACGCATGCGTGACATGATCTTTTGGGGCGTGCTGGTCAGTCTGGCGTTTACGGAGTTCGTCGGCATATCGCCGGGCGGCATCATCGTGCCTGCGTATATCACCCTGTACCTGTACGACCCGTGGCGCGTCGCGCTGACGCTCGGGCTGTCGCTCGCGTGCGTGGGCGTCGTCCGGCTGCTGTCGCGCTACATGATCCTGTACGGCAGGCGGCGTATGGCCGTCTACCTGCTGACGGGCATGCTGCTGCGGCTGCTGCTCGGCATCCTGTACACCGGCGGGTCGCTGTCGCTGCCGAATTTTTCGCAATCGATCGGGTACGTGATTCCCGGCCTGATCGGGCGCGATGTGGAGCGGCAGGGCGTTGTCCGGACATACGCGGCCCTCGGCGTCGTGTGCTGCCTGCTCTTTTTGCTGCGCGTCGCGCTGATGGGGTGACGCAATGCAAAACGCGATATCTACGCGCCGTCTGCTATGGCTGCTGGCCGCCCTGGCCGTCGGAATCCTGCTCTTGGAGGCCACCAGATCACCCGTGGAAAAGCCCGCCGCGCCGCTGATGCGGGAGGCCGCCGCGCGCGCGCAGACGGCCTTTGACGCGATCCGGGCGGAACGTCTGCGGCGCGGCTTCGCGATCAACATCGCCGACGATCCGAACGGATCCGGCCTGATCGGCGACGAATACACCTTCATCACGACGACGCTGGGCAGCCTCGAATCCAAGCGGTCGACGACCAACCCGAACCTGGCCGCCGCGATCGTCGATCTGTTCACGCGGCTCGGCCTCGCGCCGGGCAACCGCGTCGCCGCCAACCTGTCCGGGTCGTTCCCCGCCGCCAACATCGCCGTGCTGTGCGCGATGGACGCGATGGGGCTTGACGGCGTCGCGATCCCGTCAATCGGCGCGTCCACCTACGGCGCGAACAATCCCGCGTTTACCTATCCCGACATGGAGGCGTTTCTGGCAGCCGAAGGGCTGGTGACGCGCCGGTCGTTCGCGTTCTCGATGGGCGGCGAAACGGACACCGGTAAAGAATTTCCGGAATCCGTGCGCGAGGCGATCCGTGCGCGGCTGGCCGGGCTCGGTTTTGAGCCGATCGAGATCGCGGACCTTGCCGAGAACGTCGAAGACCGCGTCCGCCGTTTCGAGGCGGACGGGCCGGTCAAGTGCTTCATCAACGTCGGCGGTAACCTGACCTCCTTTGGCAACAGCGTCGGCATGACGGCGATGCCGGGCGGCATCTTAACGTCGCTGCCGGACGGTGAACACGGCGTCGGGCTGGTGCAGCATTACCTTGCGCAGGGCGTTCCGGTCGTCCACCTGCTGAACGTCAAGGGCCTGATGGCCGACTTCGGCCTGCCGTTCGACCCGATCCCGCTGCCCGCGGTCGGCCAGGGCGGCGTCTACTGGCGCGAAGGCTACCGGCCGTGGCTCGTGGCCCTCGTGTGTGCAATGGCCGCGCTCGCGCTGATTTGGGCGATAGCGCCGCGCAAAAAGAAAGGCCCTCCGTCGCCGTGAGGCGACGGAGGGTTTGAGGGAAAGGGGACGCCAAGGGGCTTTGCCCCTTGGATCCCCACCAAAGGGACAGTGTCCCTTTGGAAACCCCATATTGGTGTTCGTCGGACGCAAAACTCCCTCCCTTGCCGTGAGGCAAAGAAGGGAGTCCAGAGGGCCGAAGGCCCTTTGGCGGAGGTCCAGGAGGCGGAGCCTCCTGGCGTCCTCCGTTTCGTCAGTCGTAATACACCCGTCCCGCCTCGGCCGCCGCCGGGTCGTGCAGGTATATGCCGACGCCGTTGTCCATCATTTCCTGATACGTCGGGATGCCCTCGATCGTGATCATCTGATCCGGGTGCAGCATGTTGTTGACCTGAATCAGCGTCGTCGTCGCCGTGACATGCCGCGCCACGCGCTTGTCAATCGGCCAGCCGCTTTCGTCGATCGGGGCGTACAGCAGTTTATGCTCACCGGCCTTCATGACGAACCGGTCCTTGCCGGACATCAGCAGCTCCTCGTCGGTGATGCCGCGGATGCGATCAAGCAGCGGCTCCGCGACCTCAAACAGATAGGACGCGGCGGCGGAATGGTCGCCGATCTCGCGGTGGGTCAGGCCGTGCAGCGCTTTGGGCGAGAACTCCATGCCCATCGGGATGTCAAACGTCTGCGACGTCAGCATCATCGACGTCATCGCGGCGACCTCGTAGCCCTTCTCGTGCGTGACGATCGTGTTCTCGACCGGATACTCAAGCTCCGCCTCGTGGAAGTCGATCGTCATGTTGACGTTCTCCGCCTCAATCATGCGCATCGCGGCGTACGTCGTGCGCTCGGTCAAAAGGCCGTCCGCGCGCCCGGGCCAGCAGCGGTTGATGTTGCGAATGTCCATGTACGCCAGGTTCTGGCCGCTCGGGTAGTGAATGTACACCTCGGGATCCGGCCAGGAATCCAGCGGGTTGCCCGACCGGTCGCCAAAGCGCCATTTGCGCTCGCCCCACGGCGTTTCCACATGGAAATAGCGCGGGTACGCTTCGCCGAGGCGCGTGTTCGTCGAACCGCTCGGGTTCATCCGGTCGATGACGATCACCTTGCCCTGCGTCACCTTCAGGTTTTCGACGAGCAGCGTGGAGGCGATGATACCGGCCGGTTCCTCCGGGTGCGAGCCGCCGAACACGAGGATCGTTCCGCCGGGGACGCCGCTGTCGAAGATGTACACGTTCATGTCGTTGACCGTGCCCTTGACCGCGTCGGAATAATCGCTCAGCTTCTTCACCGTGGTGATCGACTCACTGACGACGACGGGCTCCTTGTACACGCGCTGCTCGCGGAACAGCCATCCCGAAACGCCCACGGCGCCGAGCATGACCGCCAGCACAAGCGCCTTTACGGATTTCAAGCTCATTTGTCATTCCTCCTTACTTCAAGCGCGCGATCCGGAGGATAAAGGGGATCATGATAACGGCATACAGGATCGCATCCTGGATTTTCTTTGTCTTGACGAAGTTTCTGATCACGGCAAACAGGAAGAAAGCGCTGATCAGATAGTACAACACGGTGATCGCTGTATTGAGGATCTGTGCCATGCTCTTACCCTCCTATGACCGAACCGATTTCCTTGCTGAAGATCATCACGACGGTGCAAAGCGCCAGGATGAACAGCATCGGAACCAGCGCGGTCTTGATGAACCCGCCGTAGTACTTGCCCTTGTAATCCAGCTCCATCACGGCCGCGCGGCCGACAACGGCCGTCGGCGGCAGACAGTCGCCGACCGGCCACATGACCGCCCAGCTTGCCAGCGAAATGACCGGATCGAGGCCGAGCATGTTAAACAGCATGATCAGCGGCACGCCGAACAGCGGCGCGACGGCGTATTGCAGCACGCCCTCCGACGCGGGCAGGATGATCCACAGCGTCGCAAACAGCACCGCGAGCGGCAGTGTGACCACACCCAGCGACAAGAGGCCGCGCGCGCCGGTCAGCGTCATGACCTGGTTCAGCACGCCGACGACGACCATGATGCCGACCAGCCCCAGTAGGTTCTTGACCGTGGTGCTCGCCACTTCGAAAATCTTGAGCTTGACCGGGCTGACCAGCACGACGACGGCTGCCGAAATCATGAACGTTAACGGCAGGCCCACGACCGGGAACGCGTACGGGAAGAGGCGGCCCGCGAGGATGATGCCGATCAACACGACGAACGGCAGCGCGGCGCGCAGGCCGTTCCACTTTTCGGGCGGCTTGGGCAGGTCGGCCATCGCCTTGTCGAGGTCGACCGGCTTTCCGCGGCCCGCCAGGTAGAACGTGGCGAACAGCGCGCCGACGATCGACAGGATCGCCAGCGGCATCGCGAACCCGACATACGGCATGTTCGCGCCGGCCGCGGCCATCATCGCCCACAGGTTGATCGGCGGGCAGGCGGCGCTCATCGCGGCCAGGACGAAAATCAGCGCGACGCGCTTGTTCTCCGGAACGCCCATCGCCATCAGCACCGCGCCGACCAGCGCGCCGACCGTCAGCACCGTCGTGGCGCCGGAACCGGTGATCGCGCCGGGCACCAGCATGACGAACGTCAGGAGGATCAGGCATATGATCCGGTGCGCGTGGAACACGCGCACGATTTGCCGCACGATATACGCCACGCCGCCGGACTCTTTGTAGAGGGTCATGAAGAACGTGGCCGATAAGAACACGAGGCAGACGTCGTAGTAGGTGACCGCGCCTTCGACAAGATGGCGGATGATCTCCGTAAAGGGGAGGGGCGAGCGCGGGTCAACGCCCTTGGGCAAGATGACGTGCGCCACAACGGCCGCGACGGTTCCCAAAAGCATCGACAGCTCGGTCGACACCCGGAATCTCTTCGCCACGGCGAACACGACCACAATCACCAGCAGGATCAGCAGGGAATGCAGGAAGATCGTCACTCTGAATGCACCCTTTCAGCGATTCGTGCGGAGCCTCTGTCGAAGCTCCGCACGCTGTGTTTTTACTGAAGTATTGCGCCAATCCCCAGCGCGTCTTTGGTTATGATCAGCGGTTTCTCGTGCTCTTCCGCGTACTTGGTGAAGAATCCGTCGCTGTCGCTGTCCTGGATGATCAGGATGATGTCGGCAAGCTCCATCACCGCGTTAATCGAAGCTTCGTCGGAGCTGTCGGTGCGGCGGGCCATGCCCTCGATGTGCGCGCCGACGATGACCATGCCGGCTTCTTTCGCCGCGTTGATCAGCGCGACGCAGCGCTCGATCTCCGCATCGACGTTCGTGCCGGCCGCGCCCATGCCCTTCATGCTGGTGCCGGTGGTGACGACGAGCGTCTTGTATTCGCCGGCGACGACGTCCGCCGCGGTCAGCGCGTTGTTGTGCGTCGACTTGGCGCCGGTCGGCATCGCCGCCATGCTGAACATGACAGCGCCCGGGCTTTGCCCGCATGTGGTGACCAGGAAGGGCCCTTCGAGTTTTTGCGTATCGGCGGCCGGCGCTTCCGCGGCGGCGACCGTGGCGAACATCGCCATCAGCAGCAGAACTGCGATCAATGTCTTTTTCATAAAACTGCGCTCCTTATCCGGGGTCGTTTGTTGTTGCAGGCCGCGGCAAGCTTGCCGCGGCCTGCGTGGTGAACCGTGTTTAATGCGCCGTAAAACGGATTACTTGCCCAGGGTCTCGAGGTCCTTCTTCATGGTGTCGCCGAAGCCGACGGCCTCGAGGTATTCGGTCGGGTAGCCGATCGTTCTGCTGCGGCCGCCGGTGAACTCATAGCCGTCGTAGAAGCGGCCGATCAGTTCGAACGCGAAGTCCCACCAGCCCTTTTCGACCGTGTTCAGGTTCCAGCTGGTGGTCTTGGTCAGGTACTCGACCGCCTTGGCCGGGTCTTCGTTGTAGAGCTTCAGCGCTTCCGCATCGACAAACGCCTGCTCGGCGAAGAACACGTCTTCATAGTAGGCTTTCCGCTCGCGGATGACCGGGTACATCGCGTCCCAGCGGAGGTTCGCCCAGTTGTTGACCAGGTTGAACGCCCACCACGCGCTGTCGCGGTCAAACACGTCGCGCTTGCCAACCGTCCACGGCTTGGGGATCTCGGTCACGCCGCAGTAGATCGGAACGTACACGGTGGTGTCCGGTGAATCCTGACCGAACCACATCACGCCGCCGATTTCGTCCGGCAGCCAGGAACGGCTCTGCGACACGAAGCTGTACGAGCAGCGGAACAGCGCGATCGAGCGCTCCCAATCCAGCGCCTTGGCGTCTTCCGGCTTCTGGGCGCTCGACAGCGGCCAGCGGGTCGGGTTGCCGAACGGGCCTGCGGCCGCGTCCTTCGTCAGGTCATACTCGGTGCCTTCGAGGTGATCGCTGTACACGTCCATGATGTCCTTGACGGTCAGTTTCTTGTCCGCCTTGATCGAGAACGGATACATGCCGTCCCGGTCCAGAATCGGGAATTCCTGCGACGGGGCGAGCAGGCTGAACGCGCGCCATTCGCGGCGGGACTGATAGAACGGGCTGCCGTACGGAACCGGGTTGAAGAGCTTGGCGAAATCGAACGCTTCGCCTTCCTTCCACCAACCCATCGCCTTGGGCAGATCGGTCAGCGTCGCGGAGAACATGAAGTTGTCCTTGTCTTCGAAGTTGATGACGCCGATGCGGGAACGGTTCGCGCCGACGAACACTTCGTCGTCCGGAACGCGCTGTGCCGCCCAGTGCGCGCCCGGCAGCCCGCTGTCCGGCGTCCAGAGGGCGCCGCCGCCGCAGACTTCAAAGATCCAGACTTCGTTTTCGTCGGCGACCAGCAGCGTCTCGCCGCCGTCGCCGTAGCCGTACTGTTCGGCCAGCGCGCCCATGACCAGGACCGCGTCGCGCGCGGTCGAGGCGCGCTGCAGGCCGAGCTGCTCAAGGTTCGCGATGTAGAGGAGGCCGGATCCGTTGTAGACTTCCTCGCGGCCGCTCCACGTGAATTCGCTCATCATG
>JAVBOQ010000297.1:0-3085 GCA_031550455.1 Eubacteriales bacterium | reverse complement strand
TTTTCGCCTCGGCGGGCTGGGTTTTGTATGTGTCCAGCCCCAAGACGGGATTCTTAAGGGCCAATGGCCCTTAAGCGGGATTCCAAAGGGCAGCGCCCTTTGGCGTTCCCCTCTCTTCCCCTCCCTCCCCCTCAACACCATCCACGAAGGGAGTCAAGGGAATCAAAGGGGAAGACAGCCCCCCTTTTGCCTTCCCTTGTGTCGTACCATGCTCTGCAACCTCTGCCCGCGCCGCTGCAACGCCGTCCGCACCGAAACCACGGGTTCCGGCCGCTGCGGCATGGGTACGCTGCCGGTCATCGCGCGCGCCGCGCCGCACTTCGGCGAGGAACCGTGCATTTCCGGCACGCGCGGCAGCGGCACGGTGTTCTTTGCCGGCTGCGCGCTCGGCTGCGTGTACTGCCAGAACGGCGAGATCAGCCGGGAGCGGCGGTTCGGGCGAACGATGACGGTCGAGGCGCTCGGCGAGGCGATGCGGCTGCTTGTTTCGAAGGGCGTACACAACATCAACCTGGTCACCGCGTCGCACTTTGTCCCGGCGGTGGCGGAAGCGCTGATGCGGTTCCCGCCCGGCGTGCCGGTCGTGTACAACTGCGGCGGCTATGAGTCGGCGGAGGCGCTTCGCATGCTTTCCGGCCTTGTCGACGTGTACCTGCCCGATTTCAAGTACGCGGACGCGGACACGGCGGCGATGCTGTCGGACGCGCCGGACTACCCGGAAATCGCGCTGGCCGCGATCCGGGAAATGCGGCGGCAGACGAGCGAAGCCGTGTTCGACGGCGACGGGCTGATGCTGCGCGGCACGCTGGTGCGCCACTTGGTGCTGCCGGGCCTCTCGGGCGCGTCGATGCGCGCGCTGTCCGCGCTGCGCGACGCGCTGCCGCCGGACGCGCGGATCAGCTTGATGCGCCAGTACACGCCGTTCGGCGAGGCGAAGCGGATCAAGGGCCTCGACAGGCAGCTCATACCGCGAGAGTTCCTTCGCGTCGCGGCGCAGATGCGCGCGCTCGGGTTTGACGGGTATGTGCAGACGGAAGGCGCGAGCGGCACGGACATGATCCCGCCGTGGAACAACGAAGGAACAGAGGCGTGACGCGCAAACAGCCGCGCAGGGAGGGATAACGATGCTGACGGTCGTGACGGGCAGATCCCGCAGGCTTTGGCCTCGCGTCGTCGCGGAAATCGGCGACGCGCTCCGCGCGGGCCGCGAACACCTGCTGCTGCTCGTGCCCGCGCAGTTCACGCTGCAGGCGGAGCTTGAGCTGGTTAACCGATTGAACCTGCCCGGCTTTTTCAACGTCGAGGTGCTGTCGCCCGCGCGGCTGATGACGCGCGTGTTCGCGATGGCCGGCAGCCCAAAGCGCGTCGTCATCGACGAGCGCGGCAAGGCGATGGTGCTTCAGGACGTGCTGCGCAGGGAGCGGCGCGCGCTGATCTATTACGGCGGCGCGACGGAGCGGCGCGGGTTCGCCGACAGGCTGTCGCGGGCGATCGCGGACTTGAAGCGCGCCGGGATGCGGCCCGAGGCGGTGCTGGATCTGATCGAATCGCTGCCGGGGGGCGACGCGCTGCGCGACAAGCTCGCGGACATTGCCCGGGTGTACGCGGCGTATGAAAAGGGGATATCCGGCGCTTTTTTGGACGGTGAGGACGCGCAGGAGGCGATGCTGTCGCGGCTGCCGGGCAGCGGGCTGCTCGACGGCGCGCTGGTGTGGGTGTACGGATTTGAGTTTTTTACCGGGCAGTTCGCCCGGCAGATCGCCGCGATGGCGCGCGGCGCGGAGGCCGTCCGCCTCTCGCTGACGCTGGAAAACGCGGCCGCGCGCGACGGCGCGGCGTTCGCGCCTGCCAGAAACGCGCTGGCGCGGCTTGCCGTGCAGATGGATGCCGAGGGCCTTCCGTGGCTGCGGGAACATATCGAAGCGCCGCTGCCGTCCGCGCCCGCGATCGCGCATCTGGAGCGCGAGCTGTTCGCCGTGGGCCAAAGGCCGTTTTCGGGCGACGTGTCGCCGGTCACGCTGTGGCTGGCCGCGAACCCATACGACGAGGCGATGCGCGTCGCGGCCGCGATGCTCGCGTTTGCCCGCGCCGGCATGCGGTTTGACGAGATGGCGGTCGTCGTCTGCAGCGAAGACACCTACGCGGCTGCGATTGACGCGGCTTTTTCGCGGAGCGGCGTGCCGTACCACCGGTCAAAAAAAAGGCCCGCGCTGGCGCATCCGTTGCCGCGCGCGCTTCTGTCCGCGCTGCGCTGCGCGACGCACGGCATGCGCGCCGAGGACGCGTTCGATTTCCTGAAAAGCGGGTTTTCCGGCATAGACCGCGGCGAGGCCGAACGGCTTGAAAACCACGCGGTCGAGCGCGGCGTACGCGGATCGAAATGGCGCGCGCCGATTGACGACGCGGCGCTGGAATCCATCCGCGCGCGGTTCATGACGCCGCTCGACGCGCTGGCGCGCAGGCTCAACGACGCCGGAAACATGACGGAAACGCTGACCGCGGTCTACCGGCTGCTGGAGGATGTCGACGCCTACGCGGCGCTCGAAGCCTGGCAGCGCGACCTCGGCGCGCGCGGCCGCGCGGAGGAAGCCGCGGACTGCGCGCAGGCGTGGCGGCTGACGCTCGAGACGCTTGACCAGCTCAATTCGCTGCTTCAAGGCGAAAAGATCCCGAAGCGCGCGGTGGCGCAGGTGATCGAAGCGGGCCTCGCGGCGGCGGCGCTCGGATCGTTGCCCGCGGAGCCCGGCGCCGCGCCGGTCGGAAGCCTGGGGCATATCAAGCTGGGCGGAACCTGCCGCGTGCTGTTCCTGATGGGCTTTTCGGACGGCGCGCTTTCGTCTTCCGCGCCGTCGCTGCTCTCGGATTCCGAAACGTCGCGCGCTGCGCGGGCGGCGGGCGAGGACGCGGCGTTCGGCGCCTGCGCCGAAACGCTGCTGATGATGGCGCAGATTGACCTGCTGGATGCGCTCTCCGCGCCTACGGACCGGCTGTTCATCAGCCGGTCACAGGTCGGCGCGGGCGGTGAGGCGCTCAGGCCGGCGGCCGCGCTGAAGCTGCTGCGCCGCGCGCTGCCCGCGGTCGAGGA
>JAVBOQ010000330.1:0-4449 GCA_031550455.1 Eubacteriales bacterium | reverse complement strand
CAGGCCACGAAAGAGGTTCTCTGCATGGGAAGGATAACACAGGAAGCAAACCACCGTCGCTGTATACCAGCGTAAATCCAACGACTTCATCATGACTTGCCTGAATCTGCGTTCCCCTAACCAGGTTTTGATCGATTATCTAGGCGTGAGGTAGTAAGCCCTTGCGGACAGGTCTGCCGCAAGGGCGCATCCCAGTTTACTACGGCTGCTTTGTCAAGGTCGGGTTGTATTTGCTTCGCAAATCTCCACCCTCCCCTTGACAATTCCTCGGTTCGTTCTGTTCGCTTTTTTAGTAACCTATGTTTGACGCCCGTACACGTTTTTGCATGGCAAACTGTCGCGCCTTGTTTTGTTTTGGGTCGCGATATGGTATAATCTGCGAATCGCGACAAAGGGCAGAAAAGCCGGAAAGGATGGGGGGGCCGCTTGTGTGGCTTTCTTCAGGGAATGTGACATGCGCAAAATGCAGTCAAGGAAACTGACGATTTCGCTGTTCTTCGTTTATTTGCTGCTGCTTTCAGGCGTTGTTTTGTTTAAGACAAGCCTCTCGTTTACATTTCTGCACATGCAGTTCAACTTCGTGCTTTCGGATGCTCAAAGAAGTATAAACCTCATCCCGTTTGGCGGCATGCTTGTGCTGAACGGAAGGCCTGCCTATATGGAGATTGTCCTCAACGCCCTGATTTTTGTTCCGTTTGGCGTCTTCCTGTGCATGCTGAAAAAGAAGAAATCCTTAGTCAGCGTGCTCGCGCCCATTGCCTTGACCAGTCTGCTTTATGAGGTCATACAATATGTTTTTGTTCTTGGGGCCAGTGACATTACGGATATCATCGCAAACACACTCGGCGGCATGACCGGCGCTTTGATGTTTCATATCTTGCACGGAGTATGCAAGGAAAGAGTCTATCAGGTGGTAAATATCGTCGCCATGGGTTTCGTCATCATATTTCTCTTTTTGGCGAGCATGGTAAAGCTTGCATAGGAAATCGCATGATTTGGGTGTCTGTGCAAATCAGCCCTGCTTGAGTACCAGGGCTTACGCATGAAGCATGAAGATCCAGCCCGGAGAGCTCGAGAGGCCGAGTCCTCTCGACTTTCCATCATTTTCGGCGACATGCGCGCCGAAAATGCGCAGATTCCGTAGGCGCAGCCGGAGGAATCTGGACTTTTCGCCTGAGGCCGCCCGGAAACGCCGCAGCGCTTTAGGCCGAATCCTCCTCGCGCCTCCTTCAAACGCATGAACCTCAGTTCATGCGTAAGCCCTGGCTTGAGCACCACGGCCCGCTTGAATCATGCGGCTTCTTCTGCTATACTAAGAGCGAAACGTTTCGCTTTGGAGGGCGCATGGCTGCGACGATCAAGGACATTGCGGGCCGCACCGGCCTCGGGCTGGCGACGATATCAAAATATCTGAACGGCGGCAATGTGCGTGCGGCGAACCGCGCCGCGATTGACGAGGCGATTGCCGCGCTCGGCTACACGGCGAACAACTTCGCGCGCGGCCTGAAAACGAACCGGTCCAGAACTGTCGGCGTCGTGATTCCGGAGCTTTCCAATCTTTTTGTCACCACGATCATCACAGAAATTGAGGACGCGCTGCGCAGCCGCGGCTACGCGGCGCTGATTTGCGACTGCCGCACCGACGAGGCGCTGGAGGCGGAGGCGATCCGTTTCCTGCTCGGCAAGGGCGTCGACGCGATCCTGAACATGCCGGTGGGCGGAACCGGGCGGCATCTTTCGCCCGCGCTCGCGAAAGGCACGCCGGTCGTACTGCTGGATCGGGCGATTGAGCCGCTGGCTAGCGCGGTCGACACGGTGATGATCGACAACATTTCGGCGGCGCGCGAGGCGACCGCTTATCTGCTTCGTATGGGCCACCGGCGTGTCGGCATCATCGTTGGCCCGGAAGCGGTCTATACGGCGCAGCGGCGGCTCGAGGGCTATCGTCAGGCGATGCGGGCTGCGGGCATCGAGCCGGATCCGGCGCTGACCTGTTCCGGCGGCTACACGATCGAGGGAGGGTATGCGTGCGCGAAGCGCTTGCTTGCCGCGCGTGCGGACATGACCGCGCTGTTCGTGACGAACTACGAAATGACGCTCGGCGCGGTGATCGGTTTTAACGAGCTGCGTGTGCGCATGCCGGACGACGTGTCGGTTATCGGGTTTGACAACCTGCCGCTGTCGCGCGTGATCCGTCCCGCGCTGACGACCGTCGCGCAGCCGATGACCGAGATCGGACGCGCGGCCGCAAGGCTTGCGCTGATCCGGCTGGAATCGCCGTCAGAACAGCCGG
Organism: Eubacteriales bacterium; assembly: GCA_031550455.1. Classification (GTDB taxonomy): domain Bacteria; phylum Bacillota; class Clostridia; order Christensenellales; family Aristaeellaceae; genus Avichristensenella. The sequence continues at coordinate 2,156 of JAVBOQ010000330.1, read as the reverse complement.
AACGCCTCACCGTGCTAGAAGCGCGGCTGGTGCCCGGGGAATCGGTTCGCGAGATGGCAATGGGGAGGGTGTAACGGAAGGAACGCCAAAGGGCTCCGCCCTTTGGAATCCTGCTTAAGGGCCTTAGGCCCTTAAGAATCCCTTCCTGGGGCTGGTGTTTAACAAAGGAGGATAACAATCGTATGCCGCTTGTTTCAACGCGGGACATGCTTCAAAGGGCGCAGCGGGAAGGATACGCGGTCGGCGCGTTCAATGTGGAGAACATGGAAATGGCGCAGGCGGTTGTCGCCGCGGCGGAGGCGACGCGCGCGCCGGTGATCGTGCAGACGACATCCGGAACGCTTGCCTACGCGCCGCCCTGCGCGTTCGCCGGGCTTGTGACACGGCTGGCGCGCGACGCCGCGGTTCCGGTCGCGCTGCACCTCGACCACGGCAGTGGCTTGGCGATCGCGGAGGCTGCGATGCGCGAGGGCTACACGTCGCTGATGATCGACGGTTCCACGCTGCCTTTTTTGGAGAACATCGCGCTGACGCGCAGCGTCGTCGACATGGCGGGCGATACGCCGGTCGAGGCGGAGTTAGGCGCAGTCGGCGGCAAGGAAGACGGTCACGGTTCCGGCGCGGCGACATACACCGACCCGGCGGAGGCCGCGGAGTTTGTCCGGCGCACCGGCGTCGCGTCGTTCGCGATGGCGATCGGCACGGCGCACGGCGTATACAAGGGTGTGCCGAAGCTGGACCTCGACCGGCTTTCGGCGATCCGGGCGGCCGTTCCGGTTCCATTGGTGCTGCACGGCACGTCGGGCGTTCCGGAGGCGCAGGTGCGCGCGTGCATCGCGCGCGGCGTGTCAAAGGTGAACTACGCGACGGAGCTTCGAATCGCGTTCACCGAAGCGGTTCGCCGGTCGCTCGCGGAAAAGCCCGACGCAATCGACCCGAAGGTGTTCCTGAAGGCCGGTCGCGCGGCGGTGCAGGCGGTCGTCGAAAACCGCATCCGGCTCTGTGGATCGGAAGGAAAAGGCGTATGAGCGCGCTGCTGCTCGGCATCGACATCGGCACGTCCGCGTGCAAGGTGGCCGTGTTTGACGCGGACGGCCGCGTCGTCGCGCAGCAAAGCCGCCCGTACCCGGTGCTGTACCCGCGTCCCGGCTGGGCGGAACAGGACCCGGACATGTGGTGGAACACCGCGTGCGAGGCGACACGCGCGCTGTTTTCGGATGACGGCGTGCTGCCCGGCGACATCGCGTGCGTCGGCGTGGACGGGCAAAGCTGGTCGGCGATTCCGGTCGACACGGGCGGCGAGGTTCTCTGCAATACGCCGATCTGGACGGACACGCGCGCCGAAGCGATCTGCGCGGCGATGCTGCGCGATGTCGGTGAAGGCGCGGCGTTCGCGGTCTCGGGCAATCCGCTGTATCCGACATATACGCTGCCAAAAATCCTGTGGTACAAGGCGCACAGGCCGGATGTTTACGAAAAAACGTGGAAAATACTGCAATCGAACGGGTTCATCGGGTTCCGGCTGACCGGCGTGATCGCGCAGGACGTGTCGCAGGGCTACGGGCTGCATTGCTTTGACATGCGGACGGGCCGCTGGGACGCGGACATGGCCGCGCGGCTCGGCGTGCCGCTTTCGATGCTGCCGGAACTCGCGCCGTGCCACCAGGTGATCGGCGCGGTGACGGAATCCGCCGGGGCGCGCACCGGGCTGCTTCCCGGAACGCCGGTCGTCGCGGGCGGGCTGGACGCGGCCTGCGGGACGCTCGGCGCGGGCGTGTTGTCGCCGGGCGACGCGCAGGAACAGGGCGGGCAGGCGGGCGGCATGAGCGTCTGCGTCGACCGGTATACGGCGGATCCGCGGCTGATCTTAAGCTTTCACGTCGCGCCGGGCCGGTGGCTTCTGCAGGGCGGCACGACCGGCGGCGGCGGCGCGCTGCGCTGGCTGCGCGAGACGGTCTGCCCGGAGCTGTCGTTCGCGGAGATGAGCGCGCTGGCCGCGTCCGTGCCGCCCGGCAGCGACGGGCTCGTGTTCCTGCCGTATATGGCGGGCGAGCGCTCGCCGATCTGGGATCCGCGCGCGAAAGGCGTGGTCTTCGGCCTCGACTACGCGAAGACGCGCGCGCACATGATCCGCGCTTGCATGGAAGGCGTCGCGT
>JAVBOQ010000003.1:0-4912 GCA_031550455.1 Eubacteriales bacterium | reverse complement strand
GGTTGGCCGCAGAAAAAAACGTCCCGCGGTGAGGCGAAAAAGCAGGGTTTCCAAAGGGGCCTAGCCCCTTTGGCGGGGATCCAAGGGGCAGAGCCCCTTGGCGTTCCTTCCGCTACGCCAAGCTCCCGCCGCCCGGCCGCTTCTTCTTGACCTCGATGCTCGACCGCCTGTTGACGATCAGGAGCAGCGTCAGGACGACGACGAACATCAGTGCGGACAGCGCGTTGACGGTGGGCGGCACCTTGCGGCGCGTCATCGAGTAGATCAACATCGACAGGTTTGCTGTGCGGACCGACGTAAAGTAGCTGATGACGAAATCGTCCAGCGACATTGTGAACGCGAGCAGCGCGCCGGTGACGACGCCGGGCATGATCTCGGGCAGGATGTCCTTGTAAAGCGCGGTCTGCGGCTTCGCGCCGAGGTCGAGCGCGGCCTCGTACGTGTTCGGGTTCATTCTTTTCAGGCGCGGCAGCACCGAGAAGATCACATACGGCACGTCGAACGTGATGTGCGCCAGCAGCATCGTGCCGTAACCGCGCGGGAACTTCATGAAGATGAACAGGATCATCAGCGAGATGCCGGTGACAATGTCGGGCGTCAGCATCGGCAGGTTCGTCACGTTCATGAACAGGTCGCGCGTCCAGTTCTTCATCGAGTGTATGCCGATCGCGGCGATCGTACCCAGCACCGTCGCGGCGACGGTCGCGAGGCCCGCGACCGACACGGTCACATAGAGAGCGTCGAGGATGCCCTGGTCGTGGAACAGCGCTTGATACCATTTGAGCGAGAACCCGCCCCAGACGGCGCGCGTTTCGCTGGCGTTGAACGAATACAGGATCAAAACCGCGATCGGCGCGTACAGGAACAGCAGCACCAGCCCTAAGTATGCTCCGCGGAACGCTTTCACCACAGACCGCCTCCTTCCGCCTGCTGTCCGCTCGGATCGACGCGGTTGAGAATGCTCAGGCTAACCAGAATCAGCGCCATCATGATCAGCGACAGCGCGGAACCGAAGTTCCAGTCGCCGGTCGTTAGGAACTGGCTTTCGATCAGGTCGCCGAACATCATGAACGTGCCGCCGCCGAGCAAGCGCGGGATGACGAACGTCGTCACCGACGGCATGAACACCATCGTAATGCCGCTGACGACGCCCGGAATGCTCAGCGGGAACGTCACCTTCCAGAATGTGCGCCATTTGTTCGCGCCAAGGTCCTGCGCGGCCTCGACCAGCCGCTCGTCGCTCTTTTTAAGCACCGAATAGATCGGGAACACCATGAACGGCAGGAAGTTGTACACCATGCCCATCAGCACCGCCGTCTCGGTGTACATCAGCTTGACGCGGCCGATGCCGAGCCATTCGAGCGCGCGGTTGATCAGCCCGGTGTCCTCCAAAAGCGACATCCACGCGTACGTGCGCAGCAGGAAATTCATCCACATCGGGATCACGAACAGCACGACGATCATGCCGGCCCGCTTCCAGTCCTTCGACGCGAGGAACAGCGCGGCCGGATAGCCGATCAGCAGGCACGCGACCGTGCACAGGAACGCCATCCACAGCGAAAACGTCAGGATGCCGATGAACTCAGGCTCCAGGAACAACTGGAAATTTTCCAGCGTGAACCCGCCGTCCCAGCTTGTGAACGCGTAGTACGCGATCAGGAAAATCGGGACGACGGTGAACAGCAGCATCCACAGCCCATACGGCGCGGCAAAAAACGACCGTTTCACGCGTCCTCCTCCTCTTTCGGCTTTGGCGCCGTCTGTTCCGCCTTTTTCATGATGTGGATGCCGTCGGGCAGGATCGTCAGGCCGACCTGCGCGCCCTCCGGCTGCATCGTCGTCGAATGTACTTTGAACGTGAACGCGCCGGTGTCGACCATCATCTCGTAGTGCACGCCCTTGAACAGCACCGACTTGACGATGCCGCGCAGCATGCCGCCGTCCGCCCAGACGGAAATGTCCTCGGGCCGGACGACGACGTCCACCGGCGCGTTCACGCCGAACCCGCCGTCCTCGCAGTTGAACTCAAAGTCCGCGAACCGGACGCGTTTATCGTACAGCATCGTACCGGGCAGGATGTTGCTCTCGCCGATGAAATCCGCGACGAACGCGTTCTTCGGCTCGTCATAGATCTTCTTCGGCGTGCCGATCTGCTGGATGCGACCGTCTTTCATCACGACGATGGTGTCGCTCATCGTCAGCGCCTCTTCCTGGTCGTGCGTGACATACAGGAACGTGATGCCGAGCCGCTGCTGCATTTTTTTGAGCTCGAGCTGCATGTCCTTGCGCAGCCGCTGGTCCAGCGCGCCGAGCGGTTCGTCCAGCAGCAGCACCTCGGGCTCGTTGACCAGCGCGCGCGCGATCGCGACCCGCTGCTGCTGCCCGCCCGACAGCGCCTCGATGTTGCGCTTGTCGTATCCGGAGAGCCCGACCATTTCGAGCATCGCGCGCACGCGGTCCTTGATCTCCGGCTTCGGGATTTTCTGGATGCGCAACCCGAACGCGACGTTTTCGAAAACGTTCATGTGCGGGAACAGCGCGTATTTCTGAAACACCGTGTTGACGCTGCGCCGGTACGGCGGCACGTCGGTGATGTCCTTGCCCTCGAACAGGATTTTGCCGCTGGTCGGCTGTTCAAACCCGCCGATCAGCCGCAGCGTCGTCGTTTTGCCGCAGCCGGACGGGCCCAGCAGCGTGACAAACTCACGCTTGCGGATGTAGAGATTGATGCTCTTGAGCGCTTCATAGCCGTCGAACGTTTTCGTGCAGTCGCAAAGCTCGATCAGGTGCAGATCTTCAACCATGGGCAGCGCTCCTTTGCGTGTGTGGAGTGGGGAGGCGGGGGACGGGGAACGCCAAGGGCGCGCCGGAAAAATCCGGTGTATCTATCTGATGCCGCCCTAAAAGCTCGGCGGCGTCGAAACCCACAGCACCTTCGCGTTCGCCCGTCCGGCGCAACTGAGCCAGTGGACGGCGGCGGGATGGACGCAGAACGATTCGCCGGTCTTGACGCGGTGCTTGACGTTGCCGGTGTGCAGGAACACGCTGCCGGAGAGCACATAGCCGAACTCCTCGCCCTCGTGCGGGTCGAGCGGCTGCGTCGCTTGGCCCGGCGACAGCGTCACGAGGATCGGTTCCATCGTGTTGCGCTGTGCGCTCGGCACGAGCCAGACGATGCCGCCGTGCGCCTCGTCCTCCTTGGCGAACATATCGCCGCGCGCGAACACGACTTTCCGGTCGCCCTCCTCGGTAAAAAAGGCGCGTGGGCTGGTGCCGAGGCACTCAAGAATGTCGATCAGCGTCGCGATGGACGGCGACGTCACGTCGTTTTCGACCTGCGAAATGAACCCTTTCGACAACTCGCAACGGTCGGCCAGCTCTTCCTGCGTCAGGCCGAGGCGCACCCTGAGGCTCTTGATTTTCGCGCCGATTTCCATACGGTCATCCTCCCGTCGCGCCCTGCTAAACTTTATGTTTAGCTATTCTTTAAGTTTAGAACCACTAAACTTTCAGTCGGCTTGTAGTAAACCACACGTTTCGCCGAATGTCAACAACTTTTTTGCGGGACAAGCGGTATTTGCGTTTCTGGCTGACAGGCGCTATAATGTCGTGTACGAAACTTTATAAGGAAAGGTTAACAGATGACGTTTCAAAAAATGAATTCTAAAATTGTTTTCTCCGTACTGCTGGCATTCCTTCTGGGGTTGAGCGGCTGCGTCGCCGCCGCGGAATCTTCCGCGCCCGGGGACGATCCGCCGAATTATGTCTATGACAACGGCATTGTGCGCATCGAGGTTCGCGAAAACAGCGCGCCGAACATCGTCTATTTCACGGCCGAGATCTGGCTTTCCGACCCGAAGCAATTGCAATCCGCGTTTTCGATGAACAAGTTCAACGCGGCGACCGAGTCCGTCGAGGACATCGCGGAGCGCAACGGCGCGATCCTCGCGATCAACGGTGATTTCGCGACGTTCAACGAAGGCGGCATCATCCTGCGCAACGGCGAAGTGTTCCGCAAAAAAAAGAGCACGCGGCAGTTGCTCGTCATTGACCAGAACGGTGATTTTATCCCGTATCAGAGGCCGCCGAAAAGCCCGGACGATGCCGCGAAGGAGTTTCTCGAACAGGGCGTCTGGCAGACGCTGGTGTTCGGCCCGGTGCTGGTGGAAAACGGCGAAGCCGTGCCGATCCCGGAGAAGTTCTTCCTCAAGCCCGCCGCGCGCGAGCCGCGCACCGCGATTGCCCAGATCGGCCCGCTGCACTACCTGTGGATGGTCGTCGACGGGCGGCAGGATGAGTATTCGCAGGGCGTGTCGATGGCCCGCCTGCAGGAGCTTTTGATCGAGCACGGCGCGCAGGTCGGGTTCAACCTGGACGGCGGCGGCTCGTCCACGCTGTACTTCAACGGCAACATCATCAACCGCCCCGCGAACGGCGGCCAGCGCAAAGTGCCGGATATTCTGTTTATCGCGAAGTAATACCAATGGAAAATCTTAACGCATAAAGCGGCGAGAGATTTTTTCATCCGGCTAGGAGCCGGGACGAGGCGTAGCAGCGCTACGCCGAGTGGAGAGCGACAACGCCGTATGGAAAAAGATCCGCCGCGACGATGCGGTAAGGTTTGGAGTTGGTATTACTTCCTTTTATTCGCACGCCTAACCTGTTTCGCGTTCCCAAGCACCTTCATCAGCACTTCCCATTCCTCCTGCGCCAGCTTGGCGCTATTTTGCCAAAGCTCCTTGCAAAATACGATGACCTTGGCGCTGTTGGCTTCCTCAGTTTTTCGTGTATCAAGAAAAGTTTCGACAGCTTCTTTCATTTCCGCAATTGCTTCGGCCTGCTCCGGCGGCAACTTGTCCTTTTTATGAGCTTCAAACAGGTTCACCATCAGCAAATTAAAACGCTCCGAAAT
>JAVBOQ010000074.1:0-7176 GCA_031550455.1 Eubacteriales bacterium | reverse complement strand
CGCCGGTCTGGCGCCCCCCCCCCCCCCCCGGGGGGTCCCCCCCCGGCCCCCTCCCCCGGTGCCCGGGCCTCCCCCTGCCCCCCCCCGTTCCCTCCCTCCGTCACCCCTCCGCAATCTCCTTCGCGATCTTCACCCACGCCCACAGCCGCTGCGGCGCGTAGCGGACGGTGCTGATGTCCTTTTGGATCAGCTCCAGCGGGCAGCCGTGACGGGCGCACAGATCGCGGGTGCGCGTCAGGTCGTCGCGGATCAGCGCTTCGTCGAAGGTGTCAAAAGCGAGCAGCGCCGGATTGGGCTTTCGGGAAAAGACCCAGCCGCGCCCGATCTCTTCGGCAAGCCGCGCCTCGTTCGCCCAGGGACTGACCGACAGCTTACGGATGTTTTTGACCTTGCGGAGGAAGTCGATCCGCCCGTCCAGCGGGTCGCAGCAGCCGTAATACACCAGCCCGAACCGCTCAAACAGCGGCAGGCACGGCTCGATTTCAAATTCGTTGTACATCGCCGGGGAACACGCGCCGAGCATCTGCGCCAGGCCGAACATCCAGATATCCTTCGTGCGCGGTTTGAGCGGATCATAGTCAGGCGGCGGCAGCTCGTCCGTGAATGCGCCGGTGCAGTGAATCAGCGGCTGCGGGCAGCACAGAAGGCCCTGTTCCTCCATCTGGTCGAGCATGGACATGTACGCCGCCACCACGCGGCCGACCAACGCGTGGATGACCTCCGGCTCGTCCATCATCATGAACATCGCGTTTTCGACGCCCATCCACGTGGCGATCGGATCCCAGACCGAGAGGTACGGGTTGTACCCCTCCTCGCGGACGCCCAGGATCCCGTCGAAGAGGTCGTGCGCGACGTTCATCCGCCGCGCCGTTTCGGCCGCGTCGTGCCCGATGACCGGCATGACGACCTTCGAAACGTCGTCCATACAGGTGATCTGGTTCTCGTAATGCTGGCTGACGACGTCGTTGGCGCTGTCGGTGGCGAGGATATCGACCTGCGCCCGCATGCCGAGCGTGACGCCGGTGATCGCCTTCGGCACGCGGACGAACGGCTCGATCACCATGTCGTCCGGCATGTGCCGCCTGCGGTAAACGCTCCGGCGCAGGTCCCGTTCATAAGCCTGACAGTCCGGATGCAGGCAGCGGAGCGTCAGCTCGCCGTCGACGTCCATTTCGTTCCAGCAGATCTGGTCTGCGACGACCATCGGGCGCTCGGGCGATAAGCCGTTTAACTTGCGCCAGAGCCTCCGGTACTCGTCCATGGCGGGCTGGGCCGCCAATTCGGCAACCTGCTTCGCCAACTCGCGGATGATCGCCTTTTCGGCGGCGGGGATCGCGTGCATCAACTCACACCTTCCTTTACAGCAGCAGAATGCGCGTTTCCATCGGCTCAAGCGAAAGCCGTATCGCCTCGCGCCCGCGCGGCGTGACGGTCGCCTCCATCGGGGAGGCGAACAGGTTCATCGCGAAGAGGCAGCGCTTGCCCCCGTGCGAGCGCTGCACGGCCCAGACGTTCGGGTTGTCGCAACGCACGGCGGGCTCGGGCGCGCCGAGCCTTTCCATCAGCGCGTCAAACAGCGCCTCGTGGACGCGCTTTGCGTGCTTCCAAGCCATGCCGAGCCAGATCACCTTGCCGCCGCCCGGGAAGGACGCCTCAAAGCCCGTTGGACGGCCGGTGAACCGGTCGAGCGCCAACTGCGTTCCGCCCTCCGGCACGGCGCAGGTGAACGCGGTCTCGCAGGCGATGTTGGAAAAGCCGCCGAAACAATAGTCAACTGCGCCCTTTATTTCCTCGCACGCGCCCGCGCCGAGGAAATCCTTCAGGATCGCGCAGCGGTCGCCGTTTTCATCCGTTTCGGGAATCAGCGGCGCGATGACCGCGCTGCCGCCGCCCTTGATATACCGCACGATGTTTTCCTGAATCCCGCGCGGCATTTTGCGCGACGCGCAGACGATCAGCGGTTTGCCGGTGTCGCACACCCAATCGTCCAGGGCGAGGTCAACCAGCTTCGGCGCGCGCGACGCGCAGAATCCGGTGATCAGCACGCCCTTGCGCAACAGCGCCCAGGCGGCCGCGTTCCCGAAATCCGGCGATTTGTCGTTCTTGCCGCGCGGATGCGCCCAGTCAAGTCCCAGCAGATAGTCATGCTCCATTTCAGCGTCCGAAAGCCAACCATGCGCCCGGACAAAAACGGAAAAATCCCGCAGCACGGCGTACGACGGGCGGATGTCGCCGGTCGGCCCGACGGCCGCGCGGTAGTCGTACAGGTCGCCGTCGCCGCCGAGGCCTTCCGGGTTCGGCCCGCCGGTGAAGACGTACCAGTTCACGCCCTTCATCCCCATGGCGAGACAGGTGTTGTACCAGCAGGCAAGGTTTTCAGGCGTCGTCGGCGGCCAGTCGGCGCAGTTGCCCGCCTGCATCTCCAGCACCGTGGGCGTAAAGCCCATCAGCCGGAGCTGCTCGAAGCCCAGAAAGCCGTTCGCCGCGAAAACCGGCGTCGGGTTGTTCGCCTCAAAATCCATGCCGAGGTTGAAGTACATGTCCACGCCCAGCAGAAAATCGCCGCCGATCTCGCGGACGGTGTCGCGGAAATAGGGAACCATGTTGGGATTGGCCGCGTTGTGCATCAGCGCGCAGTCAATGCCCGCGCCGCGTATCCAGCGCGCGAGGATGCCCGCGTACTCGGCGACCGCGCTAAAATAGAAGTCGTGGTAAGCTGCGCGCGGCCGCTTTTTCTGAAAATCGGCCCAGCGCCCGGTCGGTTGGCCCCAGCCCATGACGTCGCGGTGATAGTCCCAGCCGCCGAACCATTCGTGGAAGCACATTTCGTTGTCGATCTGCAGATGCCGGATCGCGCCGCCGCGGCTCTTTTGATGCCTTGCCAGAATGGGCAGAACCGCCTGAAACCAGCGCCCGGCCTTTTCAAGGAACAGCGGGTGCAGGTAGGAGACCGCGAAATTGTTGTACGCGTTGCCCTGCCTGTCCTGCGCCATGATTTCCGGGTGGTTCTCGCAGAGCCACGCCGGCAGCCCGCAGTACCGAAGCTCAGAATACTGATACGGCCCGGGCCGCGCGATTACGTCCACGCCTTTTTCTCGGCACAGGTTCAAAAAACCTTCGAGATCATTCTTCGGGCCGCTCGAAAACTCAAACCGCCCTTCCTCCGGCTCATGCAGGCCCCAGGGGACGTATGTCGCCACACAGGTCGCCCCGGAGGCGAGCAGCAGATCCAGCCGTTTCGCCCAATCCTCGCGCGGTACGCGGAAATAATGGATTTCGCCGCTGATCAGAAATGCCGACATGCTCACAACGCCCTCCCTTTTGTACATACCCGGCATTCCCAACGTAAGCCACTTTCGCGCAGTTGTCAAGCGCGGCTTTTAGAAATGTCTCCGATCGCCGAATCCGCGATATACGAAAAACGGAAATCACTCCACGATTCGGAGATCATGGACAAATCCGCAAATATTGGAGTTATCTACACTTTTTCCATCTGGCATTGCGGCCGTGTTTCATGTACGCTGATTGCCGACGGGAGGTGACGCCATGCTGCGCGCGGAGACGAAAAAGGCTCAGCGCAAACCGTTTGCCCGCTTTCGGAAAAACCGGGAACTGCTGTTCCTGGCCCTGCCCGGCATCGCGCTCATCACGCTGGTCAACTATGTGCCGATGTACGGTCTGGTGGTGCCGTTCCTGCGGTACAACGGAACGCAGGGGCTGTTCGCGAGCGAGTGGGTGGGCCTGAAAAACTTTCAGTTCCTGTTCAGCGGCGGCGACGCGTGGCGCATCACGCGCAACACGCTGACGTTCAACCTGATCGGCATCACGCTTGGGCTTGTCTGCGCGGTCGCCTTCGCGCTGATGCTCTATGAGTTGAGCGCTAAATTCGTCAAGGCGTACCAGTCGGTTCTGTTCGTGCCGTTCTTTCTTTCGTGGGTCGTCGCTTCCTATATAGGCTTGAGCGTGCTGGACATGCAGCACGGCGTGCTGAACCGGATCATCTCGCTGTTCGGCGGCGAGCCGAAATTGTGGTACAACACGCCGCGATACTGGTATTTCATCATCCCGCTGGCGAACCTCTGGAAAACCCTCGGGTACAACACGCTGATCTACTACGCCGCGCTGGTCGGCATCGATCCGGAACTGTACGAGGCCGCCACGCTGGACGGCGCGCGGAAGATGCAGAAGGTGCGCTATATCTCCATCCCGATGATCAAGCGGATCATGGTGCTTTTGACGCTGCTGGCGCTGGGGAACATGATCCGGGCGGACTTCGGTCTGTTCTTTCAGTTCACGCGGGATTCAAAGTCGCTCTACGCGGTGACAGACGTCATCGACACCTATGTGTTCCGTGCCCTTCGCAACCTGGGCAATGTGGGCATGTCGTCGGCCGCGAGCCTGTACCAGTCCGTCGTCGGGCTGGTCATGATCCTGCTGGCCAACTGGCTCGTGCGGAAAATCGACAGCGGAAACGAGCTGTTCTAGTATCAGTTCGAATTGGCATGACGGGAGGTGACGCCTGACATGGCCATGAGGGCCCATAAAAGGACGCGCTTTTCCGTGTCCAGGTTTTGCATTCATCTCACCGTCGGCGGTTTCTGCCTGTTTTGCCTGCTGCCGATGCTGATGGTGGTTTCGATTTCCCTGACGGATGAAGGCGCGCTGCGCACGGCGGGCTATTCGCTGATCCCGCCCGCGTTCTCCGCGAAGGCGTATCAGTACATCTTCACCGACCCGATGAAGATCGTCCGGGCCTACGGCGTGTCGATCACGGTGACGGCCTGCGGCACGCTGGCCGGGCTTTGGTGCACCGCGGCCATTGCCTACGCGCTCTCGCGCAGGGATTTCGCCTACCGCGGCGTCCTGTCGGCTTTTGTGTTCTTCACGATGCTGTTTTACGGCGGCCTTGCCCCGACGTACATCATGATGACCAGGTGGCTCGGCCTGTCGGACAGCCTGTTCGCGCTGATCATTCCGTCCCTCGTCGGTGCGTGGAACGTGCTCTTGATGCGCGGTTTCCTCGACTCCATTCCGGCCTCGCTGATCGAGTCCGCGAAAATCGACGGCGCGAGCGAGCTGAAGATCTTTGTCCGGATCGTTCTGCCGCTGTCGACGCCGGCCCTTGCCACCGTCGGCCTGTTCATCGCGCTCAACTACTGGAACGACTGGCTCGGGAGCCTTCTGTACATCGAGAAAACAAGCCTCGTCTCCCTCCAGTACCTGCTGTACCGCATCATGGCGAACGCGGACGCGCTGCGCGCCATCGCGCAGACGCCAGGCGTCATGATCCCGACCATCGAAATTCCGTCCTTGTCCGCCCGCATGGCAATGTGCGTCGTCGCGGCGGGCCCGATGATCGTCGCGTTCGCGTTTTTGCAGAAATACTTTGTCAAGGGCATCACCATCGGTTCCATCAAGGGGTAACCAAGGCATCGCTGCCGGCCTGTCCGAGGGCCGGCGGATCATAGCATGCAACATTTCAAAAGGAGGAACCACGGCATGAAAAAACTGACCACGCTCCTGGCGGCCGTCCTGATTCTCGCGCTGATAAGCGTCCCCGGCAGCGCAAGCGCTCCGGAACCCGCGACGGTTTCCTGGGTGATCATCAAGAGCGAGATGCGCGACCAACAGATGGTCACCGACGAAGTCAACCGCTTGCTCGCGGAGAAGCACCCCGAACTGAACCTCACGCTGGATTTCCGTCCGTTGGACTGGGGCACATACCCCGACAGGCTCAACATCATGTTCCAGACCGGCGAGGTGTTCGACGTGGCGTTCCTGTGCCAGTGGTACGCCCCGTACTTCGGGCCGGTGGTCGGCCGCGGCGATCTGTACCCGCTGGACGAGCTTTTGGACCAGTACGGACAGGACATCAAGGCGAAGGTCAGCGACCCCGCGTACTTCCAGGCGCTGAGCCACGCGGGCAAAATCTACGGCATCCCGAACGAGCAGGGCTACGCACAGGTCAAGGGCCTGACGTTCAACGCCGATCTCGTCGACAAGTACAACTTTGACTACAAGGCCGTCAAAAACCTGGCCGACATCGAGCCGTTCCTGCAGACGATCCTCGAAAACGAGCCGGGCATCACGCCGTTCCTGCCCGGAACCGGCCCCTCAGACCTTTACCCGCCCAAGGAAGGCGACCCGGAGGGCGTGAACTGGTGGCTGAACTACGCGTCCGGCGACAACAGCCTCGCCTGCCAGTTCGAGAGCGAGAAGCATATGAACTACTACCGGTTCATCCGCGACTGGTACAACAAGGGCTTCATCGCCAAGGACGCGGCTTCCAAGATCGTCTGGGGCGACGAGATCCGGACCGGCACCTACGCCGTGATGCCCAACTTCGGCTATGTGAACGACGGCGTCAAGAGCAGCGCGGATTACAACTTCCGCTGCTATGACGTGCCGCTGTACACATCGTCGCCGATCAGAACGGCCGACATCCAGAACGGGCTTGTGAGCATTTCGGCCACATCCAAACAGCCCGAGCGCGCGATGCAGATGATCAACGTCGTCTGGGCGGATCAGCAGATCTACAACACGATCATCTACGGCGTCGAGGGTTTCCACTGGAACTTTGTGGATGAAGCGCAGCAGTTGATCGAGATCACGGCGGAAGGCAAGGCAGGCTACAGCGAGGTCGCCAACTATCAGGTCGCGGGCCTTGTCAACCTGTACGGCCGCGAGGATTATACGCGCGCGCAGATGGAGCGCGAGCTCGCCTCCAACCAGACCGCGCCGGCCTCGTTCCTGATGGGCTTTGCCTATGACGCGAGCGCCGTGGAGACGGAAACGGCCGCCTGCAACGCCATCGTCGACGAAGTGAATCCTCTGCTGAACACCGGCACTGTGGATCCCGACACGGCGGTGCCCGAGCTGATGAAACGCTTAAACGCGGCCGGATACCAGACCATGGTCAAGGATTTGCAGGCGCAGATCGACTCGTGGAGGGCGGCAAACGGGAAGTGATGGGGAGAACTGAGGATCCAGGGAGGCAGAGCCTCCCTGGATCCTCACGGCAAACGCATGAACTGCGGTTCATGCGTTTGGAGGAGGCGCGAGGAGGATTCGGCCTGAAACGCTGCGGCGTTTCCGGGCGGCCTCAGGCGAAAAGTCCAGATTCCTCCGGCTACGCCTACGGAATCTGCGCATTTTCGGCGCGCATGTCGCCGAAAA
>JAVBOQ010000097.1:0-3532 GCA_031550455.1 Eubacteriales bacterium | reverse complement strand
TTTTCGGCGACATGCGCGCCGAAAATGCGCAGATTCCGTAGGCGTAGCCGGAGGAATCTGGACTTTTCGCCTGAGGCCGCCCGGAAACGCCGCAGCGTTTCAGGCCGAATCCTCCTCGCGCCTCCTCCAAACGCATGAACCTCAGTTCATGCGTTTGCCCTGATCTATAGTTCGCCCGCCCTTGTGCAATCCCTTCCCAAGTGGTATCATGCGGACGAATTCCTTTGCATGACACAGTCCAATCCGCCGGGAGGGAACCGTATGCGTCTGACAGACATCACCTGGCCGCGCGCGGAAGCGTATTTCCAAACAAGCGACACCGTGATCCTCGGCGTCGGCAGCGTTGAATGCCACGGGCGGCACAATCCGCTCGGCGTCGATACGCTGGTTCCGGATCACCTGATTGCCCGTGTCGAGCGGAAGCTGCCCGGCGTGCTGATCGCGCCGACGATTCCCTATGGCGCGGCGGAGTCGCTTTCACAATTTCCAGGCACGATCGACATCGGCCCGGACACGCTGTACGCGCTGCTGTCCCGCGTGACGGACAGCCTGTACCGGCACGGCGCGCGCCGGTTTATCGTCGTTAACGGGCACGGCGGCAACATGCGCGCGATCGACCGCGTCGGGCTGGATCTGTACCCGCGCGGCGCGCTGCTGGCGGAGCTCAACTGGTGGACAATGGTCTGGGACATGAACCCGGCGTGGAAGGGCGGGCATGGCGGCGCGGAGGAAACCGCGGCGGTGATGGCGATCGACGAATCGCTGGTGGACAAAAGCGAGATCGGCGGGCCGCTCCGGCTCACCGATCTTTCGCCGGAAATCCGCGCGACCGGGTTTGGCACGGCGGAATTCGAAGGCGTGACGTTCCACCTGCCGCGCCCGATCCCGGCGGTCACGGACAACGGCTGGATCGGCCCGGATCACCCGGAAAACGCCGCCTCGGCCTGGGGCGAGGAGATGCTCGCGGCGTGCGCGGAACACATCGCCCGGTTCGTCGGCGCGTTCGGGCGCGCGCCGCTGCCGGACGCGAAGGAGGCATAAAATGGACAGGCAAGCCGCATTGGAACTGATCCGGGCCGTGTCCGACGCGCAGGGCGCGTCCGGGTTTGAGGACGCGGTGGTCGGCGTGCTTCGGCCGCATGCCGCGCGATACGGCGCGGTGTTCGAGGACGCGCTGCGCAACCTGTACGTCGAGCGCGCGGGCAACGCGCCGGGCCGCCCGACAGTGATGCTCGACGCGCACACCGACGAGGTGTCGTTCATCGTGCAGGCGGTCAAGCCGGACGGCACGCTGCGCTTCCTCCCGCTCGGCCGCTGGGTGGAGGCGGGCGTCGCGGCCCACCGCGTGCGGGTGCGGAACGCCTTGGGCGAGTACATCCCGGGCGTCGTCGCCTCAACGCCGCCGCACCACGCAACCGAAGCGCAGAAGCACGCCGCGCCGAGCCTCGACGCGATGGCGATTGATGTCGGCGCGCGCTCGGCGGACGAGGCGAGGCGTGATTTTCACATCCGCATCGGCGAACCGGTTGTGCCGGATGTGCGGTGTACGTACGACGAGGCGCATGATCTTTTGATCGGCAAGGCGTTCGACTGCCGCCTGGGCTGCGCGGCGGTCGCCGCGACGCTCGACCGGCTCATGGGCGAGGCGCTCACGGTGAACGTCGTCGGCGCGTGGGCGTGCCAGGAAGAGGTCGGCACGCGCGGCGCGGCCGTCACGGCGAACCGCATCCGGCCGGACGCGGCGATCGTGTTCGAGGGCTGCCCGGCGGACGATACCGTCGTTGAGCCGTACATGGTGCAGACCGCGCTCAAGCGCGGCCCGATGCTGCGCCACATCGACGCGCGGATGATCACACACCCGCGCTTTCAGCGGCTTGCGCTGGATATCGGCGAAAGGCTCGGCATCCCGGTGCAGCAGAGCGTCCGCGCGGGCGGGTCGACCGACGGCGCGCCGATTCACCTGTCCTGCCTTGGCGTGCCGTGCATCGTGATCGGCCTGCCGGTTCGGTACATCCACACGCCGCACGGCATCGCGTCGCTTGCCGACTTTGAAAACGCCGCGAAACTCGGCGCGGCGGTCGTCAAAGCGCTGAGCGCGGACGTGCTCGCGGGTTTCTGACGATGCAGATCAGCCGGATGTTCGAGATCGTCTATCTGCTGCTGGACGGCGGCCGGCCGACCGCGGCCTCGCTCGCGGAACGCTTTGAGGTGTCCTCGCGGACGATTCTGCGCGATGTGGAAGCGCTCGCGGAAGCCGGCATGCCGGTGTATGCCGAGCGCGGGCGCGGCGGCGGCATCCGGCTGATGGAAGGCTTTGTGCTGAGCAAGTCGCTGCTGACGAAAGAAGACCAGCGCGAGGTGCTTGCGGCGCTGCAAGGCTTTGCCGCGACGCGCAGCGGCGGCCTTGCGGTGCTCGGCAGGCTCTCCGCGCTCTGGGGCGGGGAAGAGAAGCCTTGGATCGACGTGGATTTTTCCGAGTGGAGCCAGGACAACCGGCGCGCGTTTAACGAGATCAAGGCGGCGATCCTGTCGCGGAAGCCGCTGCGGTTTGACTACTACGCGTCAAACGGCGAAATGACTTCCCGGACGGTCGAGCCGCGCCTTTTGTGGTTCAAGCACCGCGCCTGGTATCTGCTGGCCTTCTGCCGCGCGCGCCGGGCGGAACGGCTGTTCCGGCTGACGCGGATCAAGCGCCTGCAAACGCTGGACGAGGCGTTTCATCCGCGCGGCGACCCGCCCGCGGCCGAACCGCCGCCGGAGGCTCCGCGGCATCCGCCGGTCACGGTCACGCTGCGGTTTGACGCGCCGATGTACCGCGTCTGGGATGAGTTTGACGAGCAGTCGATCCAAAGGAACGCCGACGGCAGCGTCACCGCGACCGCGACGTTCCCGGAGGACGATTGGGTGTACGGTTTCATTCTGTCGTTCGGGCCCCGGGTTGAGGTGATCGGCCCGCCGCATGTCCGGGCCGCGATTCAGGATTTGCTCCAAAAAAATCTCGCGCTGTATCATGAAAACAGGACACGGTGATGTCCTGTTTTCATGTTATGCTGGGGACGAACGGAACGAAAGGAGCGATCACCATGGAAAACAAGGTATTCTGCCAGAGCTGCGCGATGCCGATGGAAAAGCCTGAGGATTTCGGAACCAACGCCGATGGGTCGAAGAACGGGGACTACTGTCAGTATTGCTATCAGAACGGCGCGTTTCCGGACAAAGACATGACCATGGCGCAAATGATCGAAGTGTGCGCGCCGTATACCGTCGAGGCCGGCGTGTACAAGACCAAAGAAGAGGCCGTAGCCGCGATGAACGCCTTCTTCCCGACGCTGAAGCGTTGGGCCAACGCGTGAACTGAGGTTCGTGCGTCTGAAAGCGTCAAAAACCTGCCTTTTCGCCTCACGGCGGAAGGGCGTTTTTTTCATAGACTCATGGACCCAAGCGGGGTTTCCAAAGGGACACTGTCCCGTTGGTGGGGATCCAAGGGGCCAAGCCCCTTGGCGCTCCCTCCGTCCCTTCCTCCTCCGCCTTC
>JAVBOQ010000077.1:0-5813 GCA_031550455.1 Eubacteriales bacterium | reverse complement strand
GGCACCGCCCTTTGGAATCCCGCTTAAGGGCCATTGGCCCTTAAGAATCCCTTCTTATTTTAGCGGCATCTCCGGTAAAGCCTCTTTCCCGCCGTGAGGCGAAGCAGGGTTTCCAAAGGGCCCAAGGCCCGTTGGTGGAGGTCAAGGAGGCAAAGCCTCCTTGCGTCCCTACCGTCCCTCTTCCCCTTCGCACACCCTGACCACCCAGTGCAGCGCGTGCAGCGCGGACATGGTCCGGACGCGCGCGCGCTCGCCGTTCAGCGACAGCATGCGCGCCTCGCATCCCTGCGCGGTCGAAAGCGCGAGCCAGACGGTGCCGACCGGCTTCTCGGCGGTGCCTCCGCCCGGGCCGGCGATGCCGGTGACGGAAAGCGCGATGTCCGCGCCGGAACGCGCGCGAAGGCCAGCCGCCATCTCGCGCGCCGTTTCCTCACTGACCGCGCCGAACCGCACCAATGTATCCGGCGAAACGCCGAGCGCGCGAACCTTCGCCTCGTTCGCGTAGGTGACGCAACCCTCAACAAACACGGCGGACGCGCCGGGAATGTCGGTGATTCTGGCCGCGATCAGCCCACCGGTGCAGCTTTCCGCGACGGCAAGCGTTTTGCCCGCGCGGGTCAGCGCTTCAACGGCCGCGCGCTCCATCGTATAGAACGGGTCGTCCGTGACCGCGTAGATTACGCCGCCGAGGCGCGCGCGGATCTCCGCCTCGAGCGGGTCAAGCAGCACCGCAGCCCCGTCCGCGCCCGCGCAGCGCACCGTCAGCCGAAGCTGCACCTCCCCAAGCGAGCAGTACGGCGCGACGGTCGGGTTCTGGCCGCTCATCATCAGGTCGGATACGCGGCTTTCAACCGCCGACTCGCCCATGCCGAAGATGCGCAGGTAGCGCGAGACGATCCGCGCGCCGCTTCTCTCGGCCAGGTAAGGCATGACGCGCGCGTCGAACATCGGGATCAGCTCGCGCGGCGGGCCCGGCAGGTTGACGATCGCCTTGCCGCCCTGTTCGATGATGCAGCCGGGCGCGGTGCCGAAATCGTTTCGCAAAATGATCGCGCCGCGCGGAAAATCCGCCTGACGCAGGTTGTTGTCCGTCATGCGAAACCTGCTTTTTTCGAACCAGCCGCGCACCATCGCCTCGGCCTCGGCGCTGCGCTCCATCGGCAGGTCGAGCGCCTCGGCGGACAGTTCCTTTGTGATGTCGTCGGCGGTCGGGCCGAGGCCGCCGGTCGTGATGACGACGTCGCTGCGCGAAAGGGCGATCTCGATCGCCTCGCGCAAGCGCGCCGGGTTGTCGCCGACGGTCGTCTGGTGGTGCGCCGTCACGCCCGCCTCGGACAGCCGCCGCGCGATGTGCTGCGCGTCGGTGTTGACAACCTGTCCCAGCAAAAGCTCGGTCCCGACCGACACGATTTCGGCGATCATGCGGTTTCCTCCAGCACCCGGCGGTTGCGCCAGAGGATCTCCACGCCCGAGTACAGCGACAGAAGCGCCGCCGCCCACGTCAGATACCAGCCGATCGGGCTGGCGATCAGCAGAAACAGCACCGCGAACATTTGCAGCACGGTCTTGATTTTGCCGGACCACTCCGCGGCGATGACGATGCGTTTTGACGCGGCGACGAGCCGGAACCCGGACACGACGATCTCGCGCGCGACCATGATCATCACGGCCCACAGGTCGAGCGCGCCGCCGCGCGGCAACAGCAGCATCAGCGGCAGCAACACGAGCAGCTTGTCGGCGATCGGGTCCATGAACTTGCCAAAGTCGGTGATCAGGTTGCGCTTGCGCGCGATCATGCCGTCAATGAAGTCGGAAGCCGACGCGGCGGCAAACAGAACCGCGGCCGGCCAGTTCGGGCCTTCCGGTAACGCCGAAATCAGCGCCAACACGACCGGAATGGCCTGAATGCGCGCGATCGTGATCCGGTTCGGCAGGTTCATCGGCACTTTCGTCATTCAATTTCACCTCTGAGGTCATATGCTTCCGCGCCGGTGATCCGGGCGCTGACAAACGTTCCGGGCGCAACGTCCCGGTTGGCTGTCAGCAGCAGATTGCCGTCGCCTTCCGGCGCTTCCAGCGGCGAGCGGGCCACATACAGGCCGCCCTCGCGCCGCTCGACAAGCGCTTCGCAGGTGGTTCCGACGCGCCGCCGGTTGTTTTCGAGCGAAATCTTCTGTTGCAGCCGCATCAGCCGGTCAAGCCGCTCCTGTTTGATCTCCTCCGGCACCTGATCGGGCATTTCGGCGGCCAGCGTGTCCTCCTCGGCGGAATACGCGAACGCGCCCAAGCGGTCAAACCGCGTTTCTCCGACGAAATCCATCAGCCGCTCAAACGCAGCGTCCGTCTCGCCCGGGAAGCCGACGATCATCGTTGTCCGAAGCGTCAGGCCGCGCGCCCGCGCGCGCCGCAAAAGCGACCGGATCTCCTCCGGCGTGCCCTGCCGGCGCATCGCGCGGAGCAGATCCGCATCGATGTGCTGCAGCGGCAAATCAAGGTATGGACAGGCTTTTTCGCTGCCCGCAAGCGCGTCCAGCAGCCGGTCGTCGACGCGGCTCGGGTAGCAGTACAGCGCGCGCACCCAGCGGACGCCCTCGATCGCGCACGTGTCTTCGATCAGATCGGAAAGACGCGTGCCGCCCGGCAGGTCGTCGCCGAAACGCGTCGTATCCTGGGCGATGTACGTGATCTCACGGACGCCGGACGCCGTGAGCCCGCGCGCTTCCGACAGCACCTCGCCATACGGGCGCGAGCGGTAACCGCCGCGGATCAGCGGGATCGCGCAGTAGGCGCAGCGGTTGTCGCAGCCGTCGCCGGTGCGGACAAACGCGGTCCAGGGAGGCGTCGTCAGCACGCGAGGCCCGGAAAACACGCCGCCGCTCCGCGCGCAGGCCGTCGGGCGCAGCCCTCGCTCCGCCTTTTCGAGTATCTCGCCGAGGCGCGGATACTCCGACACGCCGATCAGCGCGTCGAGCTCCGGCATTTCGGCGGTAAGCTCCGCGGCATAACGCTGCACAAGGCAGCCGGTCGCGACCAGCAGCCTGCAGCGGCCGGTTCTTTTGTATTGAGCCATCGACAGCAGCGCGTCGATCGATTCCTGCTTCGCAGGCTCGATGAACCCGCAGGTGTTCACGACGATCAGCGCCGCGTCGGCCGGGTCGGACACGATCGACCAGCCGAGGCCTTGCAGGATGCCAAGCACCTGCTCGGTATCGACACGGTTTTTCGCGCAGCCGAGCGACACGACGCCCGCGGTGCGCGCATTGTCAAGATTTGAAGAACGTTCATTCTTATACGATGCCATACAGGCACATTATAGCACGTGAAATATCCCCACGCAACGAAAGAATCGGCAATTTTCGATACGCGACCGCGTCGGTTTGAATCTGCAGGCCTTTCACGCCACCCATGTGCGCAAAATCCGTGGCGCACGTTTTTCGCGCGGGATACATGCCGCATATCCTTCCCTTTGGTCGGCCGGCCCGGCGCTTCGTCTCATGGCGATTCCCGCGCATCCGCCGCCGCGCGGCAGGCCGCGTTCGAAATATGGCAATAACCGCCCGGGTTCTTGCGCAAGTACTCCTGGTGATACGCTTCCGCGAGGTAAAAATTTCGCAGCGGCAGAACCTCGATCGCGACGGGTTTTGAAAGCTTCCGGGCAAGCGCCGCGATTGCCTCGCGGATCACCGGCGCGTCCGCCTCGTCACGATAATAGATACCCGTGCGGTACTGGTCGCCGATGTCGCCGCCCTGCCGGTTGACCGACGTTGGGTCGATCGGCCTGAAATACAGTTCCAGCAGGAAACTGAGCGAAACCGCCGCCGGATCATAGACCACATGCACCGTTTCGGCGTACCCGGTCGTATGGGCGCAGACCGCCTGGTACGTCGGATTCGGCGTGTGGCCGTTGGCGTAGCCGACGCTTGTATCGACCACGCCGTGGATGCCGCGCAGGTATTTTTCCATGCCCCAGAAACAGCCGCCCGCGAGCCAGATCTCCCTGTACCCCTTGCCGGCCGGGACGGGCCGCGGCCTTTCGACGGTTTGATCGATGTTTTGCATCGGAACGCCTCCCCTTTTTCCATACAATACCCGAAACGGTCTGGAAAAACAACAGGGAGGCGCGGAAAAGGCCGCCGATACCGGCGGCCCCTCGCGCTACGATTGGATCAGCGGAAGCAACCGCCTCCGCAGCCACCGCCACAGCCGCCTCCGCAACCGCCGCCGGTCGCGCCTGAGCACGTGCCGATGGGCGTCCGGATGCCGCAGGTGCGCTGGAAGTTCGCCTCGTCGCACAGAGACGGCGGATAGAGCGGCAGACTGAAGAACTCGTCGCAGACATTTTCCGCGAACGCTTCGCTCGGCGGAATGGTGCAGAACCCGTAGCTCGGGATCAGGATCTCAACCTCCGCGATGACCTTGACGGCAGCGGTCACGCAGATCGTCAGGCGGAACACGTGGTCGCCGTTGTACGTGCCCGCGACGCAGATCGCGCTGACCATCGATTCGATGCAGTACGGGACAATCGCCTCGTCCGGGATCGCCAACAGCACGTCGAGCGGCATCGTGACGACGCCCTGGCCTATGTATTGCACGCAACGGGAATCGCTGAACAGGATGTCGATCGGCACATCGATCGACCCACGCACGCGGGCGAAGCACGACCTGTCGCACAGCCGCTCGATGGTGAGGTTCCGGATCACGCCGTCGCTGGACGACGAGCGGCAGCTTTCAAACGTGATCGGCGTGACCGGCGCGAGCGGATCCGGCAGGTCGCCCTGGCAGCAGGTTCCGGCGCAGGTGCAGTTGCACGGCGGTACGACCGCGAAATTGGTGATCCTGATGTCCTTGTCGTTCAGTTGGCTCTGTAGCAGCCCCGAGTCGTACACGCGCTTGACCAGCACGCATACTTTTTCGGTCAGTCCCGACAGCGCTTCCGTCGAGCCGGAGATCAGCCCGGGGCAGCACCGCGGATTCGCGTTCTTATAGCTGTAAAACGTCACCCTAGTCCAGCCCTTTGCCAGCCTCATTTTTTCCCTGGAAAATCCAATTTGGGAGCATTACGGGAGCAGTACTCCTTTTCTTTTCCTTACTTTTTTATATGGAATCACGTATGCCGCCACTCCCCCTTCCGCAACCCCTAAAAGTTCGTCTTGTCCGTCGGGTTGTTCAGCACGCCGAACACCGTCAGCAGGCTCACGATCGCCATGGCCACCGCCTGGATGGCTTCACTCTTGCCGATGTCGAACACCCCGAGCGTCACCAGCAACGCCGCCAGTTGCGCGACCACCGCGCCCCATACCACCGGGGACTTGAACCGGTTCTGTTTCTCCATTCCCCTTCTCCTCCTTATTTGACCAACATCCCGATAATCGCGCCCGCGCCGGCCGTGATCAATGCCACGATCAGCACATCCCAGCGCCGCGCGGGCCTGTCCTCCACAGCGTCCAGCCGCTGATCGAGCTTGCCGGTCGCCTCCGCGAGCTGCCTGACCTGCTCGGCCAGCACCGCGATATTGGTGTTCATGCTCTGCATCTGCTGCAGGATCGCCGCCTGGTTGTCCAGCTTCTTTTTCAGTTCACCAATCTCCCGGCCGCAAACCGCAACGTCCCGTTCCATCATGACAACCCTCTCGATCAACGAGATTTCATCCGGCATCGTCGCTCACCCTCCCCGCAGCGCCACCGTCACCTCCGTCGCCATCTACCCGCGCACCTCCAGCAACGCGTCGAACCCCTTGCGCACCTCCGCGTACAGCTTCGCGACCGCCGCGCGCGGCACCATTTCGGTGTCCTCGCCGGGATCGGGGTCGGGGT
>JAVBOQ010000316.1:0-10577 GCA_031550455.1 Eubacteriales bacterium | reverse complement strand
GATTGAAAAGGTCAAGGTGCAGGACGAGGTTTCGGACGAGGTCTGCGACCAGTGCGGTGCGCCGATGCTGTTCAAAATGGGCCGGTACGGCAGGTTCCTCGCGTGTTCGCGCTTCCCGGACTGCCGCGGCACCAAGGCGATCCAGGATGAACTGGACGTACCCTGCCCGCAGTGCGGCGCGCCGCTGCTTGAAAAAACATCGCGCCGCGGCCGCAAGTTCTACGGTTGCAAGCGGTACCCGGACTGCGACTTCGTGTCGTGGGACAGGCCGGTTGCCGACAAATGCCCCGCCTGCGGCGGCGTGATGACGCTCAAAGAGACGCGCAAGAACGGCCGGTGGCTCCTTTGCACCAACAAGGCGTGCAACCACAAGGTGGAAGCGCCGGAGGAGCCGGCGGAGATGGACGAAGAATGAACGTGACGGTCGTCGGCGCGGGGCTGGCCGGCTCGGAAGCCGCCTGGCAGCTTGCGCGCCGTGGCGTTTCGGTGACGCTGATCGACATAAAGCCTGAAAAGCGCACGCCAGCGCACGAAACCGGGCTGTTCGCGGAGCTGTGCTGCTCCAACTCGCTGCGCAGCGACCGGCTGACGAACGCCGTCGGCCTGTTAAAAGCGGAAATGCGGCTGCTGGATTCGCTTGTGATGCGCGCGGCGGACGCGGCGCGCGTTCCGGCGGGCGGCGCGCTGGCGGTTGACCGCGAAATGTTCTCCGGCGGGATCACGCGGGCGCTGCGCGAGCATCCGCTGGTGACGGTCGTTTGCCGCGAGGCGGCGGAGATCCCCGCCGCGCCCGCGGTCGTCGCGACCGGCCCTTTGACCACGGACGCGCTGGCGGAAACGATTCAGGCGCGGTTTTCGACGCTTCGGTTTTATGACGCCGCCGCGCCGATCGTCACCGCCGAATCGATCGACCATGATAAGGTCTTTCGCGCGTCGCGCTACGGGCGCGGCGACGATTATCTGAACTGTCCGCTGGACGAGGCCGCGTACGACGCGTTTTACGACGCGCTGATCGCCGCCGACACCGCGCCGGTGCACGGTTTTGAGGAAAAATCGGTGTTCGAGGGCTGCATGCCGGTCGAAAGCCTCGCGCGGCGCGGCCGGATGTCGCTGGCGTTCGGGCCGATGAAGCCGGTCGGGCTGACCGACCCCGCTACCGGGCGCAGGCCGTTCGCGGTCGTGCAGCTTCGGCAGGACGACGCGGCTGGCGCGCTTTTTAACCTCGTCGGGTTCCAGACGCGGCTGACCTTCCCGGCGCAGCGCCGGGTGTTCGGGCTGATCCCGGGCCTCGCGAACGCGGAGTTCGCGCGCTACGGCGTGATGCACCGCAACACGTTCCTGTCGTCGCCCGGCGTGCTCGGCGTGGATTTTCAGGTGCTCGACACGCCCGGTCTGTTTTTCGCCGGGCAGATCACCGGCGTCGAGGGCTATGTCGAGTCCGCCGCGAGCGGACTGGTCGCGGGCCTGTCGCTGGCGCGGCAGTTGCGCGGCGAACCGCCGGTCGCGTTCCCGACGACGACCGCGCTTGGCGCGCTCGGCAGGCATGTTTCCACGCCGGTCAAGGATTTTCAGCCGATGAACATCGCGTTCGGCCTGATCGACGGGCTCGGCGAGCGCGTGCGGAACAAGGTGGAGCGGTACGGAAAGATCGCGGAGCGGGCGGTTGGAGAGATTAAGAAGTTTAGGGATTGCTAGGGGTTTTCGCGGCAGGAAGGAACGCTGGGACTCTGTCCCAGACCCTGCCAAAGGGCCTTCGGTCCTTTGGAATCCCCTCTTTTTCGCCTCACGGCGGGACAGAGGATAGAATATGGCAACAATATAACCCAAGCAGGGTTTCCAAAGGGGTTTAACCTCTTTGGCGGGGTCCGGGGGCAGCGCCCCTGGCGTCCCCCTTCTAAAGGAGGCATCATGGAACTTCGCGGCACAACCATCTGCGGCGTCCGGCGCAGCGGCGCGTGCAGCATCGCGGGCGACGGCCAGGTAACGATGGGCGAATCGACGATCTTCAAGGGCAGCGCGGTCAAGGTGCGCAGGATTTGCGACGGGCGCGCTGTGCTCGGGTTCGCCGGGTCGGTCGCCGACGCGTTCGCGCTGTCTGAAAAATTCGAGGAGAAAATGGAGCAGTTCGGGTACAACCTGACCCGGGCCGCCGTGGAGCTCGCGCAGGACTGGCGCAAGGACAAGGCGCTGCGCAAGCTCGAGGCGATGATGATCGTCGCGGACAGCGCGGAAATGCTGATCGTGTCCGGCACCGGCGAAGTGATCAGCCCGGACGACGGCGTCTGCGCGATCGGCTCCGGCGGTAACTACGCGCTGGCCGCCGCCCGCGCGATGGTTCGCCATACCGATATGAACGCGCACGATGTCGCCGAGGAAGCGCTTCGGATCGCGGCGTCGATCTGCGTGTACACGAACGAGCATGTTACGGTGATGGACGTGTAGAAAAGAGAGGGACGCAAGGGGCTTTCAGCCCCTTGACCCTGACCAAAGGGATTTCATCCCTTTGGAATCCCGTCTTCGCCTCGCGGCGGGGAGCGAGAAATAAGCAAACGTCATCAAACCCAAGCAGGGTTTCCAAAGGGGTTTAACCCCTTTGGCAGGAGGTTTGGAGGACGGAGTCCTCCAACGTCTCCAACGCACCCAAGGAGGTAGCCATGCCCCAACTCACCCCGAAAGAAATCGTCCGGGAGCTGGACCGTTTCATCGTCGGCCAGTCCGAGGCGAAGCGCGCGGTCGCGATCGCGCTGCGGAACCGCTACAGGCGGTCGCAGCTTTCACCGGAGCTCCGCGAGGAGATCGCGCCGAAGAACATCCTCATGGTCGGGCCGACCGGCGTTGGCAAGACCGAGATCGCGCGGCGGCTGGCGAAGCTGGTCGAAGCGCCGTTTGTCAAGGTCGAGGCGACGAAGTTCACCGAGGTCGGCTATGTCGGCCGCGATGTCGAGTCGATCATCCGCGACCTTTGCGAGGCTTCGATCCGCATGGTCAAGGAAGAATATGCCGAGCGCGTCAAGGCGCGGGCGACGGTGCTGGCGGAAGACCGGCTCGTGACGCTGATCGTCAATCCGCCGAAGCATCACGTCAACCCGATCGACATGCTGCTTGGCAACAAGCCGAAGGAGCCCGCGCTGCCGCCGGACGAACAGCAGCGGCTTGACGGCAGGCGCGAGGACATCCGTCGGCAGTTGACGCACGGCGAGCTCGAAGACCACGAGATTGAGGTCGAGGTCGAGGACGCGCCCGCGCCGGTCGAAATCAACGGTTCGCCGGTCAACATCGGCGACATGATGGGCGGCATGCTGCCCAAAAAGACAAAAATGCGCCGGATGAAGGTGTCCGAGGCGCGCAAAGTGCTGCTTGCCGAAGAAGAGGGCAAGCTGATCGACATGGACGCGGTGACCGAAGAAGCGCTGCGCCGCGCCGAGCAGGACGGCATCGTGTTCATCGACGAGATCGACAAGATCGCGGGGCGCTCCACCGGCGGCTCCGGCCCGGACGTCAGCCGCGAGGGTGTGCAGCGCGACATCCTGCCAATCATCGAGGGTTCGACCGTCACCACCAAATACGGCCCGGTGCGCACCGATTTCATGCTGTTCATCGCGGCTGGCGCGTTCCACGTCGCGAAGATCACCGACCTGATTCCGGAACTCCAGGGCAGGCTTCCGGTGCGCGTCACGCTCAAGTCGTTAACGCGCGAGGACTTCCGGCTGATCCTGACGCAGCCCGAAAACGCGCTGACGCGCCAGTACGCGGCGCTGCTGGCGGTGGATCACGTGCGGCTTTCGTTTGACGACAGCGCGCTCGACGTGCTGGCCGAGGCCGCGTTCCTCGCCAACGAAAACGGCGAAGACATCGGCGCGCGGCGGCTGGTGACGATCTTCGAGCGGCTGCTGGACGACATTTCATTTAACGCGGACGCGACGATGCCCGAGTTTCCCTTAACGGTCAACGGCGAGTATGTGCACGCGCGGCTCGGCGCGGAGGCGACGCGGCGCGACCTGCGCCAGTTCATCCTGTGATGGTCGAAAAACCCGTGTCCCGCGCCGCCGCGTACGCGAAGATCTCCTTCGTCGCGGCGGTGTGGGGCTTTTCCTTTATCGCGTCGAAATACGCGATGCAGCAGGGGTTCGGCGCGTTTACACTGGCCTTTGTCCGGTACGCGCTCGTCTGTGTGATCATGCTGCCGCTGCTGCGCGTCCGCCAGCGCGCCTGGAACCTGCCGGACAGGCGTGACTGGCCCGCGATCTTTGCGTCCGGCGTGACCGGGATCTCGCTGTACTTTGTCGGCGAATACATGGGCGTGATGCGGGTTACCGTGGCGAACGCGTCGCTGGTGCTCGCCGCGATCCCGGTGCTAGCGATCCTGTACGGCGCGCTGCGCGGCAGGCGATACCGGCCCGTTTGCTGGGCCGGCGTCGCGGTGTCGATGGTCGGCGTGTTTTTTGTCGTGTACTTCGGCGCGCGCGAGGAAGGCGGCGGGTTCAACGGGGACGTGCTGCTCGGCAACCTTTTGCTGTTTGGCGCGGCCGCCTGCTGGGTCGTCTACATCGAGATCAGCAACAGGCTGCTCCGGCGGTACGACAGCCTGCCGCTGACGGTCTGGCAAGGGCTGGCCGGGCTGATCGCGCTGATCCCGCTGACGCTGTGGGAAGGCGCGGCCGGGCTCTGGCAACCGGTATCGCTGGGCGGGTGGGGCGCGGCGCTGTTCCTCGCGGTGATTTGCTCCGCGCTGTGCTTTTTCTGGTACGCGCAGGCGATCCGCGCGCTGTCGACGCTGCAGGTGGCCGTGTTCATCAACCTGAACCCGGTCGTCGCGGTTGTCGCGGGCGCGCTGCTGCTCTCCGAGGCGTTCGAGCCGATGCAGTTGATCGGCGGCGTGCTGATCGTCGGCAGCATTCTGCTGGTCAATGTCGGGATGGCGAAGCCGACAGCGCAAAAGGGGTAAGGAGGGGGACGCTGGGACGCTGTCCAAGACCCTGCCAAAGGGATTTCATCCCTTTGGAAACCCTTCGTTTCGCCTCACGGCGGGGCGGGCTTTTCACGAGCTTATTGTGTCTCTACATAGGTCAACGGTTCATCATAGCGGACAATCACCTTGCCGTCCGCCATTCTGTCCGCCGGGTGAAGCGCCGCTTCCCCGGTTTTTGTGTCGATGACGAGGGCCATGTTCGTCCCGCGGACGAACAGCGTGACCCGCGGCGGCATCTCCGCGCCGGTCGCCCAAGCGCCGGTGAAGGTGGCCTTTCCGTTCTCGTTGACTGTTGCGCCGTTTTCCGTGAACATCAGCGGCGTGCCGTCGTCGCCGATCATCCGCAATGAGAACGGGTTCGCGCGCCAGTTTGCGTAGTCGCCTTCGCCCGTCAGTTCCATGCTGAGTTCAATCGGCGTATGGGAAAGGACGATGCGCGAAAAGTGTACGCCCGGCACCTCAATGTCCAGATCCAGCGCGATTTCATTCGCCTCGCCGGTTTTGGGAACCGGCGTTTCGCGCCGCCGCTTTCGTAAAATCGTCCGGCTTTCGTTGATCACGATGCGGATCAGCCACGGCCGGAACGCCTCCGGGGCAATAGCGCGCCGCTTCGTCCACGCCTTCATCAGCGCGCTCTGCGCCGCGTCGAGGCAGTCCTGGCTGCGCCCCAGAATCCCGAACGCCACACGGAACAGCGTCCGCTCCAGCGCAAGCGCTTGCGCCTCGAACGCCGTGTCGTCCATGCCGCATCACCTCACACCTATAGAACGCGGAAGGGGGGCGAATGGTTGGGATGGATGCAAAAAAAGGCGAAGGTTCAGAAGGCTTCGCCTCCTGAACTCTCTTCTGGGTGTGATGTTTTGATAGAACACTGTCCACTATGCGTGAGAGCCTGTTCGGAATCTTTCATGAGAACGGAGATGAAAGCTACAGCCATTTGGGCAGCATTGTGAATCTTTCTTCATGCGCCAGCCCTGCTACCGCGCGCTTTTGCCCACGTCGGACGACGGAATGCACACGGTAAAAACCGTGGCGGCCGCGTCGCTTTTGACCGCGATGCGGCCGCCGTGGGCTTCGACAATCTCCTTGGCGATGGCGAGGCCGAGGCCCGCGCCGCCCGTCTTTGTGGCGCGCGACGCGTCGAGCCGGTAGAACTTTTCGAAAATGACTTCCTGCTGCTGCTTGGGGATCGGGTCGCCGGGGTTTTCAAACCGAATTTCGATCCCGTCCTGGCTGCGCCGCGCCGAAACGGTGACCGTGGCCTGTTCGCGGCTATAGGCGGCCGCGTTTTTCAATATGTTGTTGAACACGCGGGCCAGTTTGTCCGCGTCGCCGCGCAGCACGAGATCCTCGTCGCACGCGACCTGAATGCGCTTGCCCTGCGGCAGCAGCAGCGGATAAAACTCGTCCGCGAGCTGTTCCAGCATGAATTTTAAGTTGATTCGCTCCTCGTTTAGCGTGATCGTTTGCAGGTTGAAGCGAATGATTTCGAAGAGCTCTCCAATGAGCTGCTCCAGCCTGTTCGCCTTGTGAAGCGTGACGCCGACATACTTCGCGCGCTGCTCCGGCGCAAGATCCGGCGATTCTTCGAGCAGGTTCAGGTACGCGATGACGGACGCCAGCGGCGTGTTGAGGTCGTGCGCGAGGTAGGTGATCAAATCGCTCTTGCGCCGCGTCTCCGCCTCGGCCATTGCCTTGGCGCGCTCGGCCTCGGCCCTGGCCTCCAGGTACAGCGCGTGCTGCGCCGCGTAGGTTCTGTACGCGGAAAGAACGCCGACCAGCGCGATGAGCAGCATGGCCAGAAAGCCAATGCCCAGCAACCCGCTCCGCGTGGGCCGGACAAACAGGTTTCCGATCGACATCGCGAAGAAGTCGAGCAGCGCGCCGTTGAACATCGTGTCGAACACCCATACCACGAAAAGAACGGCCGCCATGGCGCAAAAAGCGGTCAACAGGCATCTGCGCAGGAAATTTTGCTCGTCACTTTTCAATTTTGTATCCAACTCCCCATACGGTCCGAATGTATTTTGGCCTCTCGGACGAATCGTGCAGCTTCTCCCTGAGATGCCGTATATGCACCATGACGGTGTTGTTGGCGTTGTTCAGGTATTTTTCGCCCCAGACGCGCTCGAAGATTGTTTCCGCCGGGATGACCTTGCCCGGCGTTTCGCATAGCAGCCACAGAATCGAAAACTCGGTCGGCGTCAGTTGCAGGGGCTTTCCGTCCAGCGTGCATTCGCGCGTGTCGAGGTTCAGCAAAAGCCCGCGTATCGCCGCGACGTTTTCGCGGCGGTCGCTCTGCCCGTCGTTGTAGCGCGTGTAACGCCGAAGCTGCGCCTTGACGCGCGCCACCAGTTCCAGCGGCCGGAACGGCTTTGTGACATAGTCGTCCGCGCCGAGCGCGAGGCCGGTGATCTTGTCGATCTCCTCTTCCTTCGCGGTCAGCATGAGAATCGGATACGTGTACTTTTCCCGGATGGCGCGGCAGATCGCGTAGCCGTCCGCACCCGGGAGCATGATGTCCAGGATCGCCAGATCGAACGGGCACGCCTGCGCGCACCGCAGGGCCTCCGCGCCGTCGTACAGTTTATGAACGTCATAGCCCTCATTTTTCAGGTAAAGCTCCACAAGATCGGCGATTTCTTTTTCATCGTCCACAAGCAGAACCTTCTCGCGCATTTCATCACCGCCTCCCGGAACCGCCGGGTCTCTGTCAGTTTCTCTCGCAGTATTCTTCGAGCGTCCAGCCGTTGTCGCGGATTTCGCACGCGATGGCAACGCCCACATACCGGTAGTGCCAGGGCTCGTAGGGAATGCCCGTGATGTCCTCCTTGCCCTCTGGAAAGCGGAGGATGAAGCCGAAATCCCAGCAGTGCGCGCGCAGCCAGCGGAATTGCTCGGTATCCTCAAACCCGCCGCTGTCGTAGCGCGTCGTGACGTCGAAGGCAAGGCCGCTCTGGTGCTCGCTTTCGCCGGGCCGCGCCGCCGTGCCCTTTGTGTCGTTTTCATACAGCGCCCGCTGCTTTTCCCACGTGCGGTAGCCGCTGGTCACGGTAAACCCTTTGACACCGTCCCGCGCGGCCTGCCGGAACATTTCATTGGCGGCGTCAAACGCTTCCCGGGCAAGGTAAATGTCGCTGGCCGCCAGTTGAAACGACCTGCTTTCGCCGTAGAGGTACACAAGATCGTCCACGGAATAGGCATCCGGCAGCGGACACCACGCGTTCACCAGGAGCACATCCCCGGCCGCGGCCCGCGCGCCCGGCAGCGAAACCGCGATCGCCGCGCACAGCAACGCCCCGACAAGCCCCTGAAAGATCCGCCGCGCAAAAACAGAAATTCTTTTGTTTGCCATATCGCACCTCCTGCGATGACATTACACCACGATCGCGGCGCGTCATTCGGAGGGTTTTGCTTAGGCAAACCTTAAGAATTTCTGATGTTTCGCGGGATGTTGTTGCGGGCGGGTCACGCAGGGGACGACGTGCTCCTGCGCTCCACAAGCGTTGGCTGCAATGTCAGCGAGCATTGGTTCGCGTCTTCGTTTTCGATGCGCTCAATGATCAGCTTTGTGGACATTTCGCCGATCGCGTAGGCGTGCTGGTCGATGGTCGTCAGCGGCGGGTCGCACACCTCGCAGAACGGGATGTTGTCAAAGCCGATGACCGACACGTCCTGCGGCACGCGGAATCCGCGCGCGGACAGCGCCCGCATCGCGCCGATGGCCGTCATGTCGTTCAGGCAGACAAACGCCGTGGGCCGGTCCTGATTCTCCAGCAGCTTGGCGGCGCACGCCGCGCCGTTTTCCATTTCGTAAATGCTCTGGCTCTCGTTCTCGGTTTCGGATAGCTGAATCATCCGTTCGTCAACGGGCAGCGCATGCTCCGCCAGGCACTGCCTGTATCCGGCCAGCATCTGCTGCCTGCTGTGCCGGCTCGGCGGCGCGCCGATGAACGCGATGCGCCGGTGGCCCTTATCGATCAGGTGTTTTGTCGCCATCCAGGAGCCTGCCCGGTAATCGAACCCGACGTGAATGCAGCGGATGGGCAGTTCCTGCTCCATCGTAATCAGCGTGCAGCCGATGTCCAAAGCGTACTGCACCGCCTCGACGCTCTGGCTGATGCTGGCCAGCAAGATGCCGTCCACGCGCTTGGCCAGCAGCGAATGAATGTCCCGCGCTTCCTGTCCGGCGTCGCGGTTCGAATTGCAAAGCAGAATATGGTATTCGCGCTGGGCCGCGGCGTCCTGAATGCCTTGGAGCAGCAGCGCGTAATACGGGTTCGTGATGTTCGGAATGACCACGCCGATTTCGCGGGTGCTGCTCGTTTTGAGGCTCTTTCCAAGGGCGTTCGGCATGTACCGCAGTTTTTTCGCGGCCGACAATACGGCGCGCCGGGACGGCTCGCTTACCGCGTAATCGCTTCCTGAGAGCACGCGGGATACCGTGGCAAGGGACATTCCGCTCATGTTCGCGACATCGCGCAGCGTTGGTGGCTTCACCGGCGAGCCCCCCTCAAATCGTTCGTTTCCTGTGCGCCGAAAATACCGACTGTATATAGTATACCGGCCCGAAAACGTTCCGTCAATTCATCTTCGACGGAAGCAGCCATTCGGGGACGGTGCAGCCGTTTTCGAAAAAGCCGCGCACCTTCCGAAGCGTCTGGTCAATCGCCGCCCACTGCGCCTCAAACGCGACGCCGCCGGTGTGCGGCGAGATCAGCAGGTTCTGGTGCGACGCGGCGTAGCGGATCAGCGGGTGGTTGATCAAATCCTCGCGCCACTCGCCGTCGATCACATCCAGCCCGGCCGCGCCGACATGCCCGCGCAAAAGCGCCAAGAGAAGCGCCTCCTCGTCGATGACGCCGCCGCGCGACGTGTTGATGATCACGACGCCGGGCTTCATCCGCGCGATGGCCGCCGCGTCGATGATGCCGCGCGTCTGGTCGTTTAAGTGGACATGCAGCGAAATGACGTCGGAGCGCTCCATCAGCGCCTCAAAGGGAACCTGCTCCACTGCCGGATCGGTGATCGGCACGATGTCGCAGGCGAGCACGCGCATCCGGAGCGCCTTCGCGTAGGAGGCCATGATCGTGCCCAGCCTGCCGTACCCCAGGATGCCCATGGTTTTACCGGAAAGCTGGGTACCCAAAAACCGGTCGCGGGCCCACTCGCCGGACAGGGCGGCCTGAAAGCTCCACGGGATCTTCCGGATGACGCCGAGCAGCAGGCCAAGCCCCATCTCGGCGGTCGCCGTGATGCTGTCGAGGTACGCGCGGTCGTTCTTCATGCCAAAGACCGTAACGCCCTTTTCCCGGGCGTACGCAAGGTCGATGTGATCAAGGCCGGTGCTCGGCGTGAAAACCGCCTTCAAGCGCGCCGCGCGATCCAGAAATTCTTTATCCACGCGCACACGGAGCGACGTGACATATCCGTCGTATTCGCCGATGGCGTCCAGCGCCAGCGCGCGGTCGGGCGGCAGCGTGGTGGTCTCGACGATGTCCGAAAGCGCGGCGAACAGCGGCTCCACGCCCTTGCATTCGCTCAGGTTCAACAGCTTGTACATGGCGCGCACCTCTCTTAACCAAACGTGTGGTAGAACGGGAGCCGG
>JAVBOQ010000235.1:0-4766 GCA_031550455.1 Eubacteriales bacterium | reverse complement strand
GTCCCTCGGCGAGACGCTGCAAAACGCGGTCGCCGCGCTCGACTTTTCCATCACCGCGTCCCGCCTGGACCGGACGCCGGGCAGGATTTCGTACTTCTATCACGACCCGGAACAGTTTGAGAAGAGGATTCTGCCGGTTGTGAAAAAGTAGCGGAGAGGACAGAGCCCGGCAACATAAACAAGGGATCCAAGGGGGCCTGCCTCCTGGATCCCTTGTTATGGCCGAAGGCCCTTTGGCAGGGTCTGGGACAGCGTCCCAGCGTTCCTTCAAATACCAATTCCAAACCTTACCGCATCGTCGCGGCGGATCTTTTTCCATACGGCGTTGTCGCTCTCCACTCGGCGTAGCGCTGCTACGCCTCGTTCCGGCTCCTAGCCGTATGAAAAAATCTCTCGCCGCTTTGGATGCGTTAAGATTTTCCATTGGTATAACTGGGCCAGCCCCTTCGCGCCTCTCTCCTCCGTCACACCACTTCTTCGGCGTACGCCCGGAGCACCTTCACGCACTCTTCCATGTCGCGGATCGAAACCGACTCGACCGGCGAGTGGACGTACCGGCACGGGATCGACAGCGTGCCCGCCGGAATGCCCGCTTTGGTCAGCATGATCGCGCCCGCGTCGGTGCCGCCGTAGGGCAGCACTTCGTACTGGAACGCGATGCCGGCTTTTTTGGCGGCTTCGACCAGCCCGTCGCGGACGAGGGGCGTCGAAATGCTGTGGCTGTCCTTTACTTTGACGCACGGCCCCTTGCCGAGCTTCATCGGCAGCGGCGGGTCGCACTTGGGCACGTCCCCGGCCGGGGTCACGTCGATCGCGACGCCGATGTCCGGCTCCATCGCGTAGGCCGCCGTCAGCGCGCCGCGGCAGCCGACTTCTTCCTGCGTCGAAAACACCGCGATGATCTCGTTTTTTGGTTTGTCCGGCAGCGCCTTGAGCAGCTCGACCTGGACGGCGCACGCGGCGCGGTCGTCCATGTAGGGCGCGCAAACTTGGTCGCCCATGTCGGTAAACTGGTACTGCACGACCGCGGTCGTCCCGACCGGCACCTTTTCCAGCGCCGCGTCGCGGCTGTCCGCGCCGATGTCGATGTACAGCTTGTTCATCGACGGCTTGTCGCCTGTGGGTTCGCTGCAGATCACGCCCGGCACGCCGTTCGCGAACACCACATGGCGGAACGCCGCGTTGGCGACGTAGATGCCGCCGATGTTCGACACGCGCAGGAACCCTTCCTTGTCGGCGTCCAGCACGATATAGCCGATCTGGTCCATATGGCTGGAGAACATGATCTTCTTGCCCGGCCCGTGCTTGACCGCGATCAGGTTGCCCATCGCGTCGGTGCGCGTCTCGTCGACATACGGCTTGATAATCGCGGCGATCGCATCGGCGATCGGGCCTTCGCACCCGGACGGCCCGAACGGCTGCAGCATCGCCTTTAACGTATCTTTCATCATATCGGTGTCCTCCTTATTTTTCGTTTCCGCGAATGTCAGGCCAGCGCGCCGGAAGCGCGTCGAGGAACGCGCAGACAAGATCCGCCTGGGCCTTGATGTCGCACTCCGCGGCGACAGACGCCGGCGAATGGATGTACCGGCAGGGGACCGACAGCACGACCGTCGGCCGCGCCGCCGCGTCGTGCTGCAAGGCGCCCGCGTCGTTGCCGCCGGTCGTCGCGCGCTTCGGCTGGTGCGGGATGCCGTTTTCCTTCGCCACGGCCGTGATCGCGTCGCGGAGGCGCGGATGCGCGATCGACGCGCGGTCCATGTGGCTGATGACGACGCCGCGGCCGACGTTCGCGACCTGCGTTTCAGTGTCTACGTCGCCCAGGTCGTTGGAGGCGGTGCCTTCCAGTACGATCGCGAGGTCGTTGTCGATCGAATGGCTGACGACGGTCGCGCCGCGCAGCCCGACTTCTTCCTGTACGGTAAACGCGCAGGTCAGCTTGCCCGCGTACCCGTGCTTCAGCGCGCAGATAAGCGTTTGGCATCCGACGCGGTCGTCCAGCGCGCGGCCGACATACAGCCCGTCGCCGAAACCTTCGAGCGGGCTGTCAAACACCGCGTACGTGCCCGGTGGGCAGAGTTTTTCGGCCTCGGCCTTTGACTTCGCGCCGATGTCGATGAACAGCGCGTCGTGGCCGAGCACGCGGTCGCGGTCGGCCTCGGTCTGCAGGTGGATCGCCTTCGCGCCGATGACGCCGGGCACGCACGCGTCGCCGACGAGCACGGGCTTGGATACCATGACGCGCGAATCGATGCCGCCGACCGGCTTGTAGCGCAGCAGCCCGTCGTCGCGGACGCCGGTGACGATCACACCGACCTCGTCCATGTGCGCGGCCAGCAGGATGTGCGGCGCGCTTTTGTCGCCGCCGTCTTTTTGCGCGATGACGTTGCCGATCCGGTCGACGCGGATGGCCGCGCCTGAGGCCTCGGCGAGCCTTTTCACGAGCGCGCGGATGTCGTTTTCGTTGCCGGAAACGCCGCGCGCGGCGGTCAACTCTTTCAGAAGCATAGCCAATCCTCCCATTCCGCGTTCAGCTCCGTCACGAACGCGGCGAGCAGGCGCGCGGCCTCCTCCAGCACGTCCAGCGAAACGGTTTCGACCGTCGTGTGCATGTACTTCAGCGGAATCTCGATCAGCCCGGTCGGCACGCCTTCGCGGGCGATCTGCAGCGACGACGCGTCGGTCCATGTGACATGCGGACAGATGCTCGTCTGCGTGTCGACGCGGATCTTCGCGGCGGTTTCCATCAGCCGCTTGTGCAGCTTCGGGTGGATGTTCGGCCCTTCGGTCAGAACGACCTTGTCGAGCGGGTACACGTCGTCCGGGTCGCAGCCGGGCACCTCCGCGTGCGTCACATCGATCGCGATCGCGATGTCCGGGTTGATCCGGTACGCGGACGTCGTCGCGCCGCAGCCGGAGACCTCTTCCTGCACCGCCGCGACGAAGAACACCTGCGTCGGTAGGTCGCGTTTTTGCAACAGTTCCGCCGCGCGCAGCATCATCGCCACACCGCCGCGGTCGTCGATCGTTTTCGACGCGTACCGTTTGTTTTGCAGCGTGCGGCCGGGGCCGTAAAGCGTGATCTGCGTGCCCGGATGCACCAGCGCGCGCACGCGTTCGGCCGGCAGCCCCATATCGATGAACAGCTTGTCCAGGCGGTAATTCTTTTTCTGGTCGTCCGCGGACAGAAGGTGCGGCGGCATCGCGCCGACGACGCCGATTTTTTCGCCCTCGGCGGTGTGCACGACGACGCGCGAGCCGGGCAGAATCCGCGGGTCGACGCCGCCGATGCGGCCGAACCGCACCGCGCCGTCGTCCTCGACATCCATGGCGCAAAGGCCGATTTCGTCGATGTGCGCGGTGATCAGCACGCGCGGGCCGGTGTTGCCGACACGGGCGGTGACGCTTTGCATCGCGTCGATCGTCACCTCGTCGCAGAGCGGCGCGAACGCCTCGGCGATCGCCCCGGCGACAGGCGCCTCGTCGCCCGATATGCCTCGCAAGGCCGTGACGCGGCCCAAAAACGCGGAAAGGTCGGTCAAGCATACCCCTCCCTTGTTGAAATTGAGGTCAGTATAGCATGGTACAAATTACCCGTCAATAAAACGGTCGGCCGGGCCGTCGTTTTGGCCGTAGGAGGATGATGCATGCGTAAATTTTGTTGTATTTGTTTGATTTTGACCACGGGCTGGCTGTTTTGCGGCGCGGCGCCGGTCGGGCCGCAGCTTTCCGACGCCACGCGCGTGTTCCCGCTGCCCAAGGACGCCGGGTACAGTTTTTATCCGGAATTCGGCGCGGACAGAACGTTCGGCGGCGAGCGGCCGCACGAGGGCGTGGACATTCCCGCGCCGGAAGGTACGCCCGTGCGGAGCGTCTGCAACGGCGTCGTGACGAAAAAAGGGTGGCTGACCCTGGGCGGCTGGCGCATCGGCGTCACCGACGCGTTCGGCGTGTATCATTATTACGCGCACCTGTCGGCGTACGCGGATGTCGAAATCGGCGACGCGGTGTCCGCCGGACAGGTGCTCGGCTATGTCGGCAGCACCGGGTACGGCCCGGAAGGGACAAGCGACCAGATGATCCCGCACCTGCATTTCGGGCTGTACGCCGACGACGTGGCGTTTGATCCGTATCCGTATCTGAAGGAATGGGAGGTCAGGGAAGGCGATTGAGAACAAGAAGGAACGCCAAGGGGCTATGCCCATTGGCGTTCCTTGCATCCTGCGCGCTTATGCCCCTTCGGCCGCCTCCGCGACCACAGGCTCCCTGCCCGCCTCGAGCTGCTTGCCCAGGTACGAGGGCAGTTGCAGCCCGGCCATCTGGAATAGGTCGTTGATCGGCGGGATCGACTTGGCGAGGCCCGACATGAAGTTCGCGGTCGCGTTCTTGCCTTCCTTGTCGCTGCCGCCGTCCCAGACGGTGACCTTGTCGATCTTGATGTTCTTGATCGCTTCGACCTGCACGCGGAGCAGATCCTCCATCTTGTCGGCGATCATCAGGTACAGCGCGTCGGTCGCGTTGCCGCCGGCGGCCTTGACGATCTCGGCAAAACCTTCGGCCTGCCTTGTCAGCATCTTCTGCATGCCCTCCGCCTCGGCTTCCATTTTGGCGAGAATCGCGTCCGCCTCGCCCCTTGCGCGGCGGCGGGTCTGCTCGGCCTCGGCCTCCGCCTGAAGCTCGAGCTGGCGCTTGTCTATCTCGGTCTTGACTATGATGTCCGCCTCAAGCGTCGCCTTTTCACGGGCGGCGCGGGCGACCTCGGCCTC
>JAVBOQ010000130.1:0-2873 GCA_031550455.1 Eubacteriales bacterium | reverse complement strand
CCGGCTGGAGCAGACGCGGCGGGAATTTGTCGCGAATGTGTCGCACGAGTTGCGCTCGCCGCTGACGAGCATGCAGGGCTTCCTCGTCGGCATGCTGGACGGCACCGTGCCGGAGAGCGAGCGCGAGCATTACATGCGCATTGGGCTCGGCGAAACCAAGCGGCTCGGCGGGCTGATCACGTCGCTGCTCGACCTGTCGCGGATTGAAAACGGCCAGATGCAGATTGTCAAGTCGGCGTACGACATCAACGACCGGATCGCGCGCGTGATGATCCGCCAGGAAACGCGGATCAGCGAACGCAACATCGAAGTCGAGCTTGCTTTTGAAGACGAGGTCTGCCGCGTCAACGCGGACGCGGACCGGATCGAACAGGTGCTGGTGAACCTGATCGACAACGCGATCAAGTTCACGGGAGACGGCGGGCGCATCGTCGTGTCGACGCAGCGGGACAAGGATCTTGTGTGGATCGCGGTCGAGGACAGCGGCCCCGGCATCGCGCCGGAGGACATCGACCACGTGTTTGAGCGCTTTTATATGGCGGACAAGGCGCATACGCGAGGGAACGGCACCGGGCTTGGCCTTGCGATCACCCGCAGCATCATCCGGCAACACGGACAGGAAATATCCGTTTCTTCCGCGCCGGGGCACGGCGCGCGATTTGAATTCACGCTCGAAGGGGCATAATACCCGCGCTGACGGCGAAACGGCGCGCGGAACGGGACTGTCGCGGCGGGAAGGAACGCCATGACAGTCTGTTTCCCTGTCCGCCGGCCGCCTCGGCGCACGGAGAGGAGCGTTCACATCAATGGATCAGAAACAAAAACCGCGCGCGGTCTGGTTTCGCCGCGCGGCCGCGGCGACCGCGGTGATCGCGCTGGCGCTGGCGCTTTTGATCGCGGCGGACGGGCGGCTGCAACCGCCGTCCGGCATCGCCTTCGCGGAAAACACGGCGACGCCCGAGATGCTCGACAGCCCGTTCAAGGCAGTGTACGCGGCAATCAGCCCGTCGGTTGTCGGCATTCAGGTGACGAGCCGCGTCGGATTCTTCGGCAGGATCGCGACGTCGACGGATTTCGTGGGTTCCGGCGTCGTGCTCGGCGACGGTGGCTATGTGGTGACGAACTATCACGTGGTCGAGGGCGCGGAGGGCGTCTATGTCGTCAGCGGCGAGAACGCGTTCCCGGCGGAATACATCGCCGGCGACCGGGAAACGGACGTCGCGGTGCTGCGTGTCGCGGACGAACGGCTGCCCGCGCCGGCCGCCGCGGGCGATTCGGACGCGCTGTCGGTCGGCGATTGGGCGCTGGTGATCGGCAACCCGCTCGGCGAGCAGTTTCAGAGCACGCTGACCGTCGGCGTCATCAGCGGACTTGGCCGCGATCTGACCGAGAACGGCAAAAGCGGCGGCGCGACAAACATGATTCAGACCAACGCGGCGATCAACGCGGGGAATTCCGGCGGCGGGCTGTTCAACATCCGGGGCGAACTGATCGGCATCACGTCGATGAAGCTGTCGAACAACGGGTATTATGGGTACGCGTCGATCGAAGGCATCGGGCTTGCGATTCCGGTCAACGCCATCAAGACGATCGTCAACGACCTGATCCAGTTCGGCCGGGTGCGGTATCCGCGCGTCGGCATCAACACGGTCGACATCAACAGCCCGTCGATGACGCCGACGCAGGAACTGCTGCCGCGCTCCGCGCTGGTGACCGAAGTCGAAAAAAACGGCCCGGCGGACCGGGGCGGCGTGCGCGCAGACGATTTGATCCTTTCCGTGGACGGCGTCCGCGTCACGAGCGGCAGCGAGGTGCAGTCCGCCGTGCGCAAGCACCAGCCGGGCGAGGCGATCACGTTCGTCGTCTACCGGATCCCGGGGCTTTCGTCGGTCAAGGTCGACGAGCCGATTCCGGACGGCGAAACGCTGACGCTGACGGTGGTCGCGGCGCTCGACGAATCGTGACGCGTCATACCAACCAGAGGTAATACGCGGCGACAATCGCCGCGCTGAGCAGCGCCAGCGAAAAGAGCAGCGCGTAGTGCTTTTTCGTCAATGCGATGTGTTGCCCGGCCGGAATCCGGCCGGAACGCAGCAGGAACGGCGCGACCGCGTTGACGCACAGCACGATCAGCACGGTTTCCACCGGGAACAGCACGATGTTTTTGACGATCCTGGGCAACGACGTGAGCACGGCCGCTTTTCCGAGCATCATCGCGTTGGCGATCGGCGTCAGCAGGATGTTGCACACGATGTTGACAGACAGCTTGGCCGCCGCGACGCGCCAGACGCGCGCGGGCGCGCGCCACAGGAACAGCGCGTACAGCAGCGAACCCAGCACCTCAATCAGCGTGTACATCGGGTAGAATGTGCCGCCCAGGCTGTTGATCAGGAACCCGGCAATGTCCGACACGACGCCCGCGACGATCGCGACGACCGGGCCGCACAGCATGCCGCCCAGCGCGTTTGGCAGGAACGTGAGCATCAGGTTCAGATCCGGCCCGACCGGGATCGCGATCGCGCGCAGCACGACGCGCAGCGCGACAAACATCGCGGCGATCAGCAGCGTTTCGGTGCTTTTCAGTTGGGCTGCGGCTTCCCGCCAATAATGGGCCGAAAAAGGGGACCGATAGGTTTCAGGCGCACGCATGGGGTTCATCCTCTACGAAGCGCCCGCGCGGCATGGCGCGTGGCGTGAAGGCATCTGCCCTTTCGGACAGTATAGCATACCGTCACGCCGCGCGCCAAGATGGGATTGCGAAGCTGGCGCGGCGGGGATGAAGGAACGCCCAAAGGCTCCCCCCCGTGGTATAGCCCTGTACGGCCAGCGGCCCCGGTGAGTCACGGCGGGGGGCGGGGTGTGAAAAATCACAA
>JAVBOQ010000036.1:0-5251 GCA_031550455.1 Eubacteriales bacterium | reverse complement strand
TCGGCTTTACGCTCGGGCTGGACGCAG
The DNA here is from genome assembly GCA_031550455.1 of Eubacteriales bacterium. Taxonomy (GTDB): domain Bacteria; phylum Bacillota; class Clostridia; order Christensenellales; family Aristaeellaceae; genus Avichristensenella. The sequence continues at coordinate 5,224 of JAVBOQ010000036.1, read as the reverse complement.
CCCTGTCAATCGCCCGGGGCGACGCGGTGACGCTCCGGACACACAGCCGCAAGCGCGCGGCGTTCTACCTGGCCGAGCGCGGCCTCTCCGTCGAAAGCAGCCGCATCACGCTGGTTGAGCCATAAGGGAGGATCATATGAAACGCTTCATGGGACGCAATTTCCTGCTGGACACCGACACCGCGCGCGAACTGTACCACGACATCGCCGCCGATCTTCCGATCTGCGATTTCCACTGCCATATCCCGGTACAGCAGATCGCCGAGAACGAGCCGTTCACGTCCATCGCGCAGGTATGGCTCGGCGGCGACCATTACAAATGGCGCGCGATGCGGATCGCAGGCGTGCCCGAGGCGCTGATTACCGGCGGGGCGTCCGACGAGGAAAAGTTCATGGCCTGGGCGGAGACGATGCCGAAACTGATCGGCAACCCGCTCTATCACTGGACGCACCTCGAGCTGCAGCGCTATTTTGACATCGACGAGACGCTGTCCCCGCGCACCGCAGCGGACATCTGGAACGAGTGCAACCGCCAGATCGTCAGCCTCCGCCCGCAGGACCTGATCTCGCAGTCGAACGTCAAAATCGTCTGCACGACCGACGACCCGATCGACTCGCTCGAATGGCATCAAAAGCTGCGCGTGCAGAACGAATCCGGCGCGGACATTTTGCCCGCGTTCCGGCCGGACAGAGCGCTCGCGCTCGAGGCGCCGACGTTCGGCCCCTGGCTTTTGCAGCTTGAAAACGCCGTCGGCTTCGCGATCGGCGATTTTGAGACGCTCAAGCGCGCGCTGTCGTTCCGGCTGGAGTTTTTCCACGCGAACGGCTGCCGCCTGTCTGACCACGCGCTGAACACCGTGCCGCAGGGCGCGCTGTCCGACACGATGGCGCAGGAGGCGTTCGCGGCCTTCCGGCGCGGCGGCGGCGTGCTTGCGCAGCTCGCGGACGCGTACCGGGTGGCGCTGATGGCCTTCCTCGCTTCCGAATACGCGCGCCTTGGCTGGACGATGCAGTTGCACATCGGCGCGGCGCGCAACCTGAACAAAGAAATGTTCCAGCGCCTCGGCCCGGACACCGGGTACGACGGCATCGACGACCAGCCGATCGCAAAGCCCCTGGCGGCGCTTTTGCAGTCGATGGCCGAGCGCGCGCCGCTGCCGCGGACGCTGCTGTTCTCGCTCAACGACAAGGACAACTACACGCTCGGCGCGCTGATGGGCGCGCTGCAGCGGGACGGCGTCCCGGCGCACGTATCGGTCGGCCCGGCGTGGTGGTATCACGACCAGCGCGACGGCATGGTCAAGCACCTGCGCGCGCTGGCGAACGTCTCGCCGCTGTCCGAGTTCATCGGCATGGAAACCGACTCGCGCAGCCTGCTTTCCTACACGCGGCACGAGTATTTCCGCCGCATTTTCTGCAATTTGCTCGGCGAGTGGGTGGAAAACGGCGAGTATCCCGAGGATTTCCGCGCCCTTGAAATGATCGTCCGCAACGTATGCTTCGACAACGCAATGCGCTTATTTGAGGGAAGGGAGTAACCACATGGAGCATTTGATCTGGGGCAGCAATCTGCCCGCCGTTACGATCAAGCTCGCGCCCGGCGAAAGCGTCTACACGCAGTCCGGCGGCATGTCTTGGATGACCGACGGCATCCGGATGGAAACGAACACCCGGGGCGGCGTCATGAAAGGCCTCGCCCGGATGTTCTCCGGCGATTCGCTGTTCATGGCGACCTACACCGCGACGAAGCCCGGAGACGAGATCACGATCGCGTCGACGTTCCCGGGCAGCATCTTGGCGCTCGACGTCGGCGGCGGCCGCGAGTACATCTGCCAAAAGAGCGCGTTTCTGTGCGCGGAGCCGTCGGTCGAGCTGTCGGTCGAGGTGATGAAAAAGATGTCCGGCGGCATGTTCGGCGGCGAAGGGTTCATCCTGCAGCGCCTCCGGGGCGACGGCACGGCGTTTGTCGAGCTGGACGGGAGCGTGCGGGAAATGACGCTGGAACGCGGCCAGCGGCTCAAGGTTGACACCGGCCATGTGGCGGTGTTCGAATCCACGGTGTCGTACAACGTGGAGACGGTGAAGGGGTTCAAGAACATTGTGTTCGGCGGCGAAGGCATGTTCTTAACGGTGCTCGAGGGCCCGGGCAAGGTCTGGCTGCAGACGATGACGCTGCCGGGCTTTGCGGAGCGGATCATCCCGTTCATCCCGCAAAAGGCGAACTAATTTTTTATAATTTTGCAAAACCAAAACGGGAGGTTTACACAGCCTCCCGTTTCCTTTATACTGGAAGCGCGCGGAAAACGACCGCCCAAATGTCCGACAGACGAAAAGGAGGGACGCCGATGACGCTATTGGATGGGTTGAAGGCGAAGGAAAACGAGCAGTTGAAACGCCGTGTGCTGAACCTGAAAAAGGAGCTGTCGCAGGCCGGCCTGCTCGAATTCACACAATGCGCCGGTTGCAAAAGCCCGGCCGTCGTGCTGACACACGTTGTGACAAAGCAAAAAGAACCGGTGTATCAGCCGATCACGCTGGAAACGCTGGAAGAGGATCACCCGATCGCGCTCGTCTGCGCCGATTGCGGCCGCGTCGCCGCGACGCTGGTCAGAAAGCGCGAGGGGTTCGCGGACGGCGCGAGGGTTTTTGGGCTACGGAACATTGAGTGAAGTGGGATAGAAAAGGGACGCCAAGGGGTTCTGCCCCTGGCGTCCCTTTTTGTCTTGCCCTATTTATCAATCAAACTCTTCCCCGTCATCTCTTTCGGCACCGGAATCCCCGCGATTTCAAGCAGTGTCGGCGCGAGATCCGCGAGCCTGCCGCCGTCGCGCAGCTTTGCGTCCAGCCGCGCCGGATCGCACAGGATCACCGGCACCGGGTTCGTCGTGTGCGCGGTGAACGGTCCGTCCGTCTCCGGATCGAACATCTGGTCGGCGTTGCCGTGGTCGGCGGTGACGATGCAGCGCCCGCCGCATGCGAGGATCGCGTCAACGACCTTCCCGACGCACGCGTCGACCGCGCGCACGGCCTCGACCGTCGCCGGGATCACGCCGGTGTGTCCGACCATGTCGCAGTTGGCGTAGTTTAGGATCATGAAGTCATACGCGCCGGATTCGATCCGTTTGACCGCTTCGCCGGCGATTTCGTACGCGCTCATTTCGGGCTTCATGTCGAACGTCGCCACCTTCGACGACGGGATCAGCACGCGGTCCTCGCCCGGGTTCGGCGCTTCGACGCCGCCGTTGAAGAAGAACGTCACGTGCGCGTACTTCTGCGTCTCCGCGATGCGAAGCTGCGTCAGGCCGAGGCCGCTGATGTACTCGCCGAGCGTATTGGCCGTCGTTTCCGGCTTGTTGACGACGCGCAGGCCCGTGAACGTCTCGTCGTACTGCGTCATCGTCACGAACTGCAGCGGAAACCAGCCGTTTTTCCGCTCAAAGCCGGAGAAATCTTTCTGAATGAACGCGCGGGTCAACTGACGCGCGCGATCCGGGCGGAAGTTGAAGAACACGACGCTGTCGTCCGGCCGGACACACCCGGCCGGCGCGCCGTTTTCCGTCACGACGGACGGCTGCACGAATTCGTCGGTTTCGTTTTTGTCATACGACTGCCGAACGGCTGCCTCGCCGCTTTCCGCGGTCAGCCCCTCGCCAAAGACGATCGCGTCATATGCGCGCCGCACGCGGTCCCACAGGTTGTCGCGGTCCATCGCCCAGTAGCGGCCCATCACCGTCGCGATTTTCCCGACGCCGATCTCGCGCATTTTCGCGGTCAGCTGCTCGACATAGGACAGCCCGCTCGACGGCGGCACGTCGCGTCCGTCGAGAAAGCAGTGGACATACACGCGATTCAGCCCGCGCTGTTTGGCCATTTCAAGCAGCGCGTACAGATGCGTGTTGTGGCTGTGCACGCCGCCGTCGGACAAAAGGCCCATCAGGTGCAACGCGCCGCCGTTCGCCTTCGCGCTGTCGATCGCCCAGATCAGCTCCTCCTTTTTGAAGAAGTCGCCGTCCAGAATGTCCTTGGTGATCCGCGTCAGCTCCTGGTAGATGATGCGCCCCGCGCCGATGTTCAGGTGGCCTACCTCGCTGTTGCCCATCTGGCCGTCCGGAAGGCCCACGTCCATGCCACTCGCGCCGATGGTCGTGTGCGGAAAGCGCGCCGCCAGCGCGTCAAGGTTCGGCGTGCCCGCCTCCAGAATCGCATTGCGGTTCACGTTTGGCGCGACGCCAAAACCGTCCATGATCAAAAGCGCGGTTAGAGTTTTTTTCATTGTATACCTCAATATCGTAAGGAAATGGGGGGGAAGGGACGTTGGGACTCCGTCCCAGACCCTGCCAAAGGGCCTTAGGCCCTTTGGAATCCCTTCTCACGCACCCTACCGCTCAAAATGAACGACCTTCGCGAAATCCTCGGCGGAAAGGCTCGCGCCGCCGATCAGCCCACCGTCAATCTCCGGCTGGCGCATCAGCCCGTGCGCGTTCTTCGGGTTCATGCTGCCGCCATACTGGATGCGCACCTTCGCGGCGGTTTCCGGGCCGAACGATTCCGCGACCGCGCGGCGGATGACGCCGATTGTCTCGTTCGCCTGCTCGTCGGTCGCGGTCAGCCCGGTGCCGATCGCCCAGACCGGCTCGTACGCGATGACGACCGCAGCCGCCTGTTCGGGCGAAAGGCCGGTCAGCGCGATCTTTGTCTGGTAGGTCACCAGCGCGTCGGTGTATCCCGCCTCACGCTGCTCCTTCGTCTCGCCGACGCAAACGATCGGCACAAGGCCGACCGCGACCGCCGCGAGCGTCTTTAGGTTGACCGTCGCGTCCGTTTCGGCAAAATACTGCCGCCGTTCGCTGTGGCCGAGGATCACATACTCGACGCCCGCGGCCTTCAGCATCGCCGCCGACGCTTCGCCGGTGTACGCGCCGGATTCCTTCCAGTGCATGTTCTGCGCGCCCAGCCGCACGTTTGACCCGGCGACCGCCTCGCGCGCCGCGTACAGATCCACTAACGGCACGCAGACGACCACGTCGCACACGGCGTCCGATACCAGCGGCAAAAGTGCCGCGACGAGCGCCCTGGCCTCGTCCGGCGTCTTGTTCATCTTCCAGTTTCCGGCAATGATGGGTGTACGCATAAAGCTCCTTTCGTGTGGGAGGAACGGTAGCAAGAGACGCTGGGACTCCGTCCCAGACCCTGCCAAAGGACTCTTAAGCAGGGGTCTGGGGACG
>JAVBOQ010000239.1:0-23104 GCA_031550455.1 Eubacteriales bacterium | reverse complement strand
CGATCACGCTGCCCGCGCCGACCTTCGCGCCCGGTTCGATCAGGCTGTTGACCGCCGCGATGTTTTCAGAGCCGCCAAAGCTTGCCACCGCCCGCCGCCAGCCGAGGAAACCGAACCTGTCCTCGCCGTCCCGCACCAGGTCGCGCCATTCGCGCGTCGTGCCGAAATGGATGAATTCCGCGGGCGCGAGGCGGATCAGCGCGAGGTTTGTGCCGCCGATCGCGTCCCAGATCGCGCGGCGGCACGCGAGCAGCGCGTCCGAGCGCCCGCCCTCGGCCGCCTCGCCAAGGTAGCTTTCAAGCGTCGACCCGGACGCCATCGGATAGACAAAATCGCCGTAAAAGCTCAGCCGCACACAATCGTTGACAAACCGTTCAAACGCCTCGTCGCCGTCCCTGATCAATCCGTATAGCGCGGACACGCGCGCCTCGTCGAGCCAGATCGCGCCGGTGTCAATGTCGACCGTTCCCTGTTCGCTGACCGCGCCGATCGCGTGCAGCGAACGCTCGTCCTGCTTGTGCAGGAAGCGGCGCACATAGCCTGCGCCGTCCGACAGGAACACGCCATGGCGCGTGCCGGTGGAAACCGGCGCCTTGATTGACAGGCATGCCGCGCCGGCGCGCTCCAGATCAATTTGCAGCGCGTTAAAAAGCAGCAAAACGTCTCCGCTCATCACCAGCATGCCGCCGTTCATTCTGGGCGGCACACAGGAGAGCGAGACGCAAAATTCGTCAAACAGCGTCGACACGCGGCCGTCCGGCAGCGCGCGCGGCACGTGCGCGAACAGCTTTCCGCAGGCCGAATACTGCGGAATACGCTGGCTGTCGCCGCCCGAATGCAGCACAAGCACGCGCTTGAGCGCGAACGGTTCCGCGGAGCCGTCCTGCCTCGCGATTTCACGGAGGACGTTCAGCGTCGCGCCTCCGCTGCCGACGCGCTTCCCGCCCGGGTCGGAGATGACCAGATACCGCGTCTGCGCAGGCAGCGCGCCCGCCTTGAGCCGCCGGTCAATCTGCGCGCGGTAGGCGGCCGCCTGCGTCTCGCTCGCGGCGGTCACGACGAGCCAGTCCCAGGCCGGCGCGTCGCGCTTTTGAACCGCCTCGCGGAACGTCCGCTCGCAGTCGGTCATGCTTTGCCGCAAAAACATCGCGCGGATATCGTCCATGAAAACCTCCTTCACCGGGCGGGCGCGTCGTCCGCCAGCAGCGCCCGATACGCTTCCAGGATGGTGTCTTTCGCGTATCGCCTGTCAAAAAGCGCGCGGGCCTTCCGGCCCATTTCCGTCAGGGTTTCCGGGTCGCTCCTCAGCGCGCGCAGCGTGTTCGCGATCCGCTCGCCCTCGCCGTGGCCGAACGCAAACCCGACGCCTTCCCGGCCGATATCACGCCGGATGTCGCTGTCACAACCCGAGATGAGCAACGTCGCGCGGCCCGACGCGAGAATCCCGTAATACTTGCTCGGCAGCAGCACGTCGCGGAACGCGGCGCTCAAAATGACAACCGAAATGTCCGCGACGCCTAAGTGCCGCTCGAGCCTGTCGAGCGGCGCATAGCCTTCAAACACGATGTTCGGCAGCTTTTCAGCCTCGCACGCGGCGCGAAGCGCGGCGTAGTTCCGCCCGTCGCCCGCGATCTGAAACAGGATGCCCGGTTCATCGCGAAGCAGCCGAACGGCGGACAGCAGCGTCTCGTATTCGTGCGCGACACCGAAATTGCCGCTGTACTGCACGATCAGCTTGCCCGCCCAGCCGCGCGCGGCCTTCGCCGCCGAGGGATCGACCGGCGCGATCGTCTCCGGGAACAGGTTTGGGATCAGCGCGACGTCGCGCAGCCCGTAATGCGCCTCAAGGTGCGCCCGCATGTCCGTACTGATCGTCACGACGCGGTCGCACGCGCGCATCGACCGGCGCATCAGCCCTTCCAGCAGCCGGTACGAAAGCCCGCCGGGATCGCTCATACCGCTCGCCGCGAGCGCGTCCGGATACAGATCCTGCACCGTCATCACCACGCGGTAACGGCGAAAAAAGCTGCCGATCGCGGCGCACAGCACGGCCATCGGCGGCGCGGTCGCGACGAGCACGGTTTGGTTTTTTGATATGCAAAAAATGCAGTGGAAAAACAGGCTGATTTCAAAGGTCAGCAGGTTGAGCAGCTTCCCCGCGAACGATTTTTTGGGCAATGTCGTGTTGAACAAGCGCTTGACCAGAACGCCGCCCGCCGTCTCGCGGCGCGGGCATTTGCCCTCAAGGCCCGGGTAATACGGTGTGCCGGTGACGACAGTCACCGCGTGGCCGGCGGACGCGAGGTATTCCGCCATCACGCGAAAAATCTGGCCTGTGGCCGCGACCTCGGGCGGGTACTGCTGGTTGATGATCGTAATGTTTTTCATCGGCATCCTTACGACGCCGGGCGGTTGCGGTCCGCCTTGCGCGGCGTCCGCTTCGCCTCGTCCACTTCGTCGTCGTACGCAGGCGAGCCTTCCTGAATGCCGCGCGCGGTCACGACGCAAACCACCGAATAGAACAGGATCCGGATGTCGATCCAAAGGCCCAGATGCCGGACGTAATAGCCGTCCAGCTCGGCCTTTTTTCCGGCGTTGACCTGATCGCGGCCGTTGACCTGCGCCCAGCCGGTGATGCCGGGCCTAACGCCGTACGCGCCGCGCAGCATCCGCTCCTGGTGAATCGGCCCTTCGCCCGGCACCAGCGGTCGCGGGCCGATCAGGCTCATGTCGCCGCGCAGGATGTTAAACAACTGCGGCAGCTCGTCCAGGCTCGTCTTGCGCAAAAACCTGCCGACGCGCGTAATGTAGGAATCCGCGTTTTGAAGCGCGCTCGTCGCGGTGTCGCGCGGCGCGTCGGTGCGCATCGTCCTGAGCTTGTAGATTTCAAACGGTTTGCCGTGCAGCCCGATCCGCTGCTGGCGAAACAGCGCCTTGCCGGGCGTCTCGAGCCGGATCAGAAACATCATCAACAGCAGCAGCGGAGAGAGAATCACCAGCAGGACAAAGGAAAAGATGACATCCAACACGCGTTTGACGATGCGGTACATGCGGCCTCCTCAGTATAAAAGCGCTGTGCCCAGCAGCAGGCAAAGCTGCGCCGGGACGTAGGTTCCCCAGACCGCCCACTGGTATTTGGTTTCGCTCGGAAAGCGATTTTGGAAGATGCGTAGCGCGATCCAGGCGTCCGAAATGAGGAACAGGACGCCGCCCAGCGGCAGCGGCCAGACGAACGAAACGCCGGTGAACGCGGCCGCGCACGCGTACGCGGCCATCGCCGCGAGCAGCAGGGCGTAGACCAGCGTACCCGCCTTCAGCGCCCAGGCCCTCTCGGCGCGGAGCACCGAAAACGTCCAGAACACCAGCGCCGCGAGCAGATACACCGGCAGCAGCAGACCGACAATCTCAATCCCGATCAGCGACCCGGGAATCCGCATGTGCAGCGGCGGCATGCCGAAAAGGCTCGCCCGGAACGCCGCGATATAGACCGCCTGCGCGCAGGCGAAGCTTGCCATGCCCGCGATGAACGGATCGCGGATGCGCCCCGCGATCGGCGGATAATGCGCCAGCATCGCGTCGCCCACCCAGGAAAAGCCAAGCGCGGCGCAGACGAGCCAGTGCCACGTACGCCCGCCCGCAATCGCCAAAACAACGGAAAGCGCCAACACCAGGCCCATCCCGGCAAGCTTCGCGCGCGTCGCCATCCTCGCACTCCTTTTGCGCGTTTTTGTGATTATACCACATTCACACCACCTTGACAAACCATTCCTTCCGCTGTATTCTTTATACTATGGAAATCGACTCCGCACAGCCCGTTTTTGTCGTCGGCGCGCTGAACCTCGACGCGTGCGGCGTGCCGCGCGCGAAATTCCGGCCCGGCGACTCCAATCCGGGACGCGTAACCCTCGCGGCGGGCGGCGTCGGACGCAACATCGCAGCGCACCTCGCCGGGGCGGGCGCGCGGGTCGAACTGGTCGCGGCGCTTGGCGACGACCACGCGGCCTGGTTGCTCGCGCGGCTGTGCGAAAGGGACCGCGTCGGCCTTTCGCACGCGCCGACGTTTCCCGGCGCTTCCGGCTGCTACCTGAGCCTCCACGACGAGGGCGGCGACATGGTCGCGGCCGTCAACGACATGTCGCTGGCGGATCGGATGACCCCCGAGGTTCTCGCGCGGCTTCTGCCCGCGCTGTCCCGCGCGCCGCTGGTCGCGCTCGACGCGAACCTGCCCGCGGAGACGATCGAAATGCTTTCGATGTCCGTCAAAGCGCCGCTGCTGCTCGACCCCGTATCCGGGTTTAAGGCGGCGCGCGCGCGGAACGTCATCGGGCGGTTCGAAGCCGTCAAGCCAAACGCGCTGGAGGCCCGCGCGCTGTCCGGCGAGGAAGAAATTGACCGCGCCGCGCAGTGGTTCCTCGAGAAAGGCACGCGGCGCGTGTTCATTTCGCTCGGCGCGGAAGGCGTCTACTACGCGGACGCGCGCGAGCGCGGAGCGTTGGCCGCGCAGCAGCGCGCCGCGGTGAACGTCACCGGCGCGGGCGACGCGTTGACGGCTGGCGTCGCGTTTGGTCTGCTCAAAGGGCAATCGACAAAAGAATGCGCCATCACGGGTTTGCAATTCGCGGCAAAACATTTGGTACGTCAAGGAGGCTCTCACGAATGAACATGCTGGTCACCTACTCTCCCGCAGTCGGCGCGGCCATCTCCGAAAGACGGCCCATCATCGCGCTGGAGAGCACGATCATCAGCCACGGGATGCCCTATCCGCAGAATGTCGAGACCGCGCTCGCCTGCGAAAAAGAAGCGCGCCTGCAAGGCGCGGAGCCCGCGACCTGCGCCGTTCTGAACGGCAGGCTGTGCGCGGGCCTGACCGTCGACCAGATCGACTACATCGGCAAGTCCGGCGCGAAGATCGCAAAGGCGAGTCGGCGCGACCTGCCGGTGCTCGTCGCGAGCCGACAGGACGGCGCGACGACCGTAGCCGGAACGATGATCATCGCGTCGATGGCGGGCATTTCGGTGTTCGCGACCGGCGGCATCGGCGGCGTGCACCGCGGCGCGGAAACGACGATGGACATCTCCGCGGACCTCGAAGAGCTCGGCAGAACGCAGGTCGGCGTCGTCTGCGCGGGCGCGAAAAGCATCCTGGACCTCGGATTGACGCTTGAATACCTCGAAACGCACGGCGTGCCGGTGATTGGCTATCAGACCGACGAACTGCCGGCGTTCTTCACGCAAAAGAGCGGGTTCCCGGTCGACGTGCGGCTGGACTCGCCGCAGGAAATCGCGGCCGTGCTCAAGGCGCAGCGCGCGATGGGTTACGCCAGCGGGTCGCTGATCGCCAACCCAATTCCGACGGAATACAGCATGGACAAGGACGTCATCGACCGCGCGATCGCGCAGGCGCTTTGCGACGCGGCGGCGCAGGGTGTCAAGGGCAAGGCCGTCACGCCGTTCCTGCTGGCGCGCGTCGAGGCGCTGACCGGCGGACAAAGCCTGAAATCCAACATCCATCTGGTGCTCAGCAACGTCCGGCTGGCCGCGCAGATCGCAAGGGAAATGATGAAGCGGTAACTATTCTAAAAGGCGCGAAAAAGGACCGCTCCGAGAAGAGCGGCCCTTTTTTTGCGTCCGTTCAGGCGTCCGGCGCGCCGCCGCTCAGCGCGGCGAAAATCCTGTTGTGAAAGACACGGCGGAAGCGAAGCAGCTTTTCGTTGGCGCGGGTTGGATGCACGCGGTTGGTCAAAAGGATCGCGAAAAGGCCGGTCGCGGGATCAATGACCAGCGACGTGCCGGTAAACCCGGTATGGCCGAACGAATCGTCCGGGAACAGGTCTCCCATGAAGCTCCCGGGCACGCCGCCCAGGTGAAACCCGAGTCCACGGCGCGTATCGTGACCGGGTGTGTAACAGCGGATCGCTTTTCGAACCGTCGCCTGTGTCAGGTAGTCTAGGCCGCCGCAGGCAAGCGTGGCAGCGTACCGGATCACATCGCCGACCGTCGAAAAGACGCCCGCGTTGCCGGACACGCCGCCCAAAAACCGCGCGTTTTCATCATGGACGACGCCGCGCCACGCGACGCCGGTCAGCGCGTCGACCTCGGTCGGCGCGAAATTGTCCCCTGTCGGGCAATAGGCGGTGTCCGTCATCCCCAGCGGGTCGAACACGCGCGCCTTCGCCAGCGCGCCGAGCGGTGCGCCGTAGATCTTTTCCAGCATTTTGCCAAGCAGGATGTAGCCCATGCAACTGTACCGCGGCGTCCCGTCGGGCTGCCCGGCCAAAGGATGCCGCAGGATGCAGCCCGCCGCGTCGCCCGGGTCGTCCGTCTCTTCAAACAGCCAAAAGAACGGCTCAAACCCGCCGGTATGCGTCATCAGCATCCGGACCGTGATGCCCGCCTTGTCCGACGGCGCGTCCGGAAAGACGCGGCCCACCGTATCGTCGAGCGTCAGGTCGCCGTCCTCGATTCCGCGCAGCGCGATCATCGTCGGGCCGAGTATCTTGCTCATCGACGCCATATCAAAGCGCGTGGCTAAGTCCGCGTCGCCGACGGCGCAGCGCGCGAGCACGCGGTCCTTTTGTCCGACAGCCGCGACCGCAGACGGGAAAACGCCCTGCGCGACCGCCTCGCGCAGCATCGGTTCGAGAAACGTCAAATCACGCATGGGCACAGTATAGCTTCTTTGAAGGGAACGCGCAAGGTACGTCCTGGGGAAACCCAGGGCGAACGCATGCGTCACAGTTCATGCGTTTTCCGTGATGTTACCCTTGCAAAACCTCCTACACAACCGTACAATGGGAGGCGAAAATACGCAGCCGAAAGGGGATTTATCGCCTTGACCTACAAAGAAGCCGCGCGCGATTTTATAGAAAACGAAAAACAGTTCCACCTTGGCGTCATCCCGACCGAGCAATCGAACCCGCTGACCAAAACGCTCGGCGAAGACATGGCGCGGTCGACCGCCGACGGTGTGAAAACGATTCTCGCGGCCGACCGGTACATCCCGGAGGTCGCGGCGTCGTGCTTTGAGAGCGAAGCGTTCCGGCGCATGGTTAACGACATTCGCCGCGTCATCGACGGGCGAAAGACTGTGCTGTTCTCGTCGGTCGGCGCGTCCGGCCGGATGGCGCTGCAGCTCGACGCCACATGGCGGCTGTTCTGGACGGATCTCGCGGTCCGGCTGCCGCTGCGCAACAGGCAGTTCATCGAAATCAGCGAGTGCGCCAACAGCTTAATGACCGGCGGCGACCGCGCGGTCGTCCGGTCGGTTGAAAATTGTGAGGACTACATGACGTTCGGCGCGCGGCAGATCGCCGACGCGGGCGTCGGCCCGGGCGACGTGGTCGTCGCGCTGTCGGAATGCGGGCTGTCGGCGAGCATCAACGGTTCCGCGATCGAGGCGGACAACCGCGGCTGCACGACGTACTACCTCTACTGCAACCCGAAAGAGGTGCTGTGCCAATACCTGGACCGTACGCGCGCCGTGTTTGAGCGCGAGCGCATCATCCACATGCCGCTGTATGTCGGCAATATGGCCGTTTCCGGCTCGACCCGGATGCAGGTGACGACGGTTGAACTGCTCGTCGCGGGCGCTGCGCTGGAGCTGGCGTCCTGGGCGTGGCTTTCCGACAACCTGACGCCGGACGAGCTTGCGGCCGTCGGCGCGGGCGTGCTGGAACCCGCCGAATATGCGCGCCAGTTCCAGCGGCTCGTCGACCAGCTCGGCCGCGGCGAGGCGCTTGACGGCATCGTCCGGACGGTCGAATACGAGGCCGACACCTACGCGCAAAACGGCCTGATCACCTACTGCACGCACACCTACCTTCAGGACATCCTGACCGACACGACCGAGCGCCAGCCGACCTTCACGCTGCCGCCGTTCCGCAAGTCAAACGACGCGACAAGCCCGGTCAGTTGGGCGTACGCGAAGGATCCGCTGTACCCGAGCGCGGTCGCCTGGCAGCATATCCTGCGCAGGCCGGTCCGGGGGCTTGACTGGACGCGCGACGACTATGTCCGCATGGGCGCGGCGCAGAAGATTCTCGACAACCCGCCCGCGGTCGGCAGCGACGAGTTGTCCTATTACATGATCGGCAACGAGGACGATCCGTCGCGCTACGAACGGCATCCCGCGCGGCTGATCTGCGTGGACATCAACAACGGCGCGAAGGGCGCGGCCTATCGTTGGTACAGGCAGCAGCTTCCGAAGTTCGACGGCGGGCTGACGCTGCACATGGGCGACATTTCGCGCGCGAAGATCGAGCCGGGCGACATCTGCGTGCCGGTCGACATGCCGCACACGATCATGGAATTGATGCCGCACCTGATGGTCAAGCTGGCGTTCAACCTGCTGTCGACCGCGACGATGGTGAAGATGGGCCGCGTCCTTGGCAACTGGATGATCCAGGTGCTGCCGACCAACAAGAAGCTGATCGACCGGTCGGTGCGGATCATCGCGGCGCTCGCGGACATCCCGTACGAAACCGCGTGCGAGGAGTTTTTCAAAAGCTACCTTGGCAGGAAGCCCGGCGAGGAATACCGCGAGTCCTACGTCGTCGAGACGCTGCGGCGGCTTGGCGCCGACTGCGCGAAGGCGCATCCGTAAATGGCGAAGACGGCCCGGGCCGCGCGGGCATGAGCCTGTTTGACCGGACAATTGACGGCTGGCAATCGTGGGCGGACGTGTTTTGCGACGCGCCCGCCTTTGCCGCGCTGACTGGGGCGATCTTTGAAAAAGAGCGGCTGGGCATGCCCGCGCCGCTTGAAAACCTGACGCCGGGCACGAACGCCGTGTTCCGTACGGGCGATCTGGTCGTGAAGATTTTCGCGCCGGAGGCATCCGGGTTTGACCCGGCGCATGACTTCGCCGTCGAGACGGCGATGCTCCGGTACGCGATGGAATCGGGCGTGGCGACGTCCAACCCGGTCGCGATGGGCGAAATCGCGGACAGGTACCGGTTCCGCTACATCGTGACGGAATTCGTGCGCGGCGTCGAGGCGTACGGCGCGCTGCCCGCGATGCCACAGGACGCGCAAAAGGCGTTTCTCGCGCAGGTGAAGGCAATGCTGCGAAAGCTGCACCGTCCGATGCCGGGGCTTCTGCCGCCGGTCGGCATCAAAAGGCGGGCGATCGAAAACCCGCGCCTTTCTAACCTGCCGACGGCGCTTGCCGACGGGCTGCGCGCGCATGCGGAAGCGCTGCGCTGGGACGAAGAAACCGTCGTCCACGGCGACCTGACCGGCGACAACGTGATCATCGCGCCTGACGGCTCGCCGGTGATCATCGATTTCGCCGACGCCTGCCACGCGCCGGGGTGCTACGAACTGGCCGCGCTGGCGTTCGGGCTGCTGCGCGGGCAAGGCGCGCTGGTGCGGGCATATGCGGACGGCGCGGACCCGGACAGGTGGGTCGCCGCGCTGCTGGACGGGCTTTCGCTGCACGACTTCGGCGCGAACATCCTGACCGATTTCGCCCGCGAGGGGAAAATGGATTTGCGCGCGCTGCGATGGGGCGATCTGCACGAGATTCTGAAGCGAAATTGGTGGGGTTCCAAAGCTTGACGCGGCCGGATCAACTGTGGTTTACTAGGTAGCACGCACAAAAGACGCCATACGGACTTCGAGGAGGTCGTCTGACATGGAACACCCTATCGGCTGGCTGGACATCGCGCTGCGGCTGGGGCTCGCGATCCTCGCGGGCGGCGTCATCGGCTATGAGCGGGAGACGCGCCACCACCCGGCGGGCCTTCGCACGCACATCCTCGTGTGCATCGGCGCGTCGCTGGTCGCGATCACCGACTGCATGATCGCGCAGGAAGTGTTCAGGACAAATGAAAACGGCGTGTTCGGCGTGACGGTGACGCTCGGGCGGCTCAGCGCGCAGGTGATCAGCGGCATCGGCTTCCTCGGCGCGGGCACGATCATCACGACCAAGCGCAACATCGCCGGGCTGACGACCGCGGCGTCGCTCTGGGCGTGCGCGTGCATAGGCCTCGCGGCCGGCATGGGGCTTTACGGCCTCGCGGCGTGCGGCGCGGGTCTGGCGCTGATCGTGCTGTCGGTGATCAAGCGCGTCGTTGTCGGCCATTTCTACAAGATCATCGAGGTCAGCTTTCATCACCGCAAGGAAACGCTCGCGTTTCTGAACGAATACTTCACGTCGCATCATATCCGCGTACACAACGTGGACTTCCGCGTCGAGGAGTCCGAGGACGGGCAGAACATATATACCAACGCGTATACCTGCGACATCCCGCGCAAATTGGACAGCGCCGCGATCATCAACGAAATCGCCGAGCAGCCGAACGTGCAGAAGGTGAGGACACGCGATCCGTGACGCTTGATAAAAACCAGGTGCCGCTGGACTTCTGGCGGCCGACGCTCCGGCTCGGCATTCCCGTCGCGATACAGAATTTATTGTACGGCTCCTCCGGCCTGGTGGACACGCTGATGATCGGCCAGCTCGGCGAAACGGCCATCTCCTCGGTGGGCATGGCCGCGCAGTGGAGCTGGCTGATGGGCATCTTTTTTTATGGCTTTCAGTCCGGCGCGGCGGTGTTCCTGTCGCAATACTGGGGCGCGAAGGACTTCCCGGGGATCCGGCGCGCGTACGGCATCCTCGCGGTGGGCTGCGAGTCGATCGCGGTGCTGATGGGCCTCGTCGCGGTTCTGTTTCCATCGCTGATCATGGCGCTGTTCACGGCCGATCCGGCGGTCGCGCAGACGGGCGTCGACTATCTGCGGATCGCCGGGTTCAGCTATGTGGGCGTCGCGCTGAGCAACGTGTTCAGCACCGTGCTGCGCTCCACCGAGCAGGTCAAGCTGCCGATGTACGGCAGCATCCTCGCGGTGTTCACCAACATGGCGCTGAATTACGCGCTGATCTTCGGCAAGTTCGGCCTGCCGGAGATGGGCGTGCGGGGCGCGGCGCTGGCGACGGTCATCTCGGCGTGGATCAGTCCGGTGGTCGTGTTCACCGTTTCGTTCGCGAAGCGAAACCTGCTGATCTGCAAACTGAAAGACCTGCTGTCGTTCGACATGCCGTTTGTCCGGAAATACATCCGGATTTCGGCGCCGGTGCTGGCCAACGAGATGATCTGGTCCGTCGGCACGATGGGCTACGGGATGATCTACGGCCACCTGGGCACGGATTATTACACCGCATACACGATCTTCCGAACGATCGAGGGCATCTTCTTTTCGTTCTACATCGGCCTCTGCCACGCCTGCGGCGTGCTCATCGGGCGCGAAATCGGCGCGGGCCGCGCCGATCTGTCCATCCGCTACGCGAAGAAATACGCGGTCGTCATGCCGATGATTTCGGTTCTGTTCGGCGCTTTGATGGTCGGCGCTGGCGGCCTGATCCTGGCCGTCGACCTGTTCAAAATCTCCGGCGCGGTCGCCGCGCTCACGCGGACGCTGATGATTCTTTTCGCGCTGAATATCCCGATCCGGAACATCTCGTTCATCTGCGTCTGCGGCATCGTCCGCCCGGGCGGCGACACACGGATCGGCCTGCTGTACGACGGGCTGTCGGTCTGGTGCATCGCGCTGCCGATGACGCTCCTCGCGGCGTTCGCGCTCAAGCTGCCGTTTATCTGGGTCTATGTGGTGATGCTGGCCAGCGAGGACTGGATCAAATCGTTCCTGTGCATCCGGCGGCTGAACAGCCTGAAGTGGGTCAAACCGGTTGTGGAGCGCGCGGAGGCGGTTTAATAGCGCGCGCCATAGAAAGGCGAGGGCATCACGCGATGAAAAACCAAATCAAAATGATCGTCACCGACCTCGACGGCACGCTGCTGCGAACGGACAAAACCATATCCGACTTCACGCGCGCGGCGCTTGCGCAATGCCGAAGCGCGGGCATCCGGGTGGTATACGCGACGGGGCGCGGCGGCAGCGCAAAACAGGTCGCGCCTTCCGATCTCTTCGACGGGCGGATCACGATGAACGGCGCTGTCGCCTGCGAACATGATACGATCGTCTATAGCCGCCTGATCCCCTACATGACGGCGCGTCCGTTGCTGATTGCCTGCGACGGCCACGGTTTGAAAAGCTCGTCGGAACTCAGCGGCATGCATTACGCCAATTTCGCCGTCACCGATGTGTGGCAGTTCATCACAACCTATGAAATCACTGATTTTTCGCGGCATGCGGTCGACGCGGAAAAGCTGTACATGATCACAACAGGGCCAGAGGACGTCGCGTTCATTGAAAAGCACATCCCGGACAGCCTCTATATGACCGTCAGCCGCGACAAGCTTGCGCAGATCATGCACAAAGAGGCGACCAAATCAAAAGCTGTAGCAGTGCTAGCCGGACGCTGGGGCATCGCGCAGACGGAAATCGCAGCCTTTGGCGACGACCTGAATGATATGGATCTGTTGACCTACGCGGGCGTCGGCGTCGCGGTAGGGAACGCCGTCACAGAAGTGCGCGCAGCCGCCGACTGTATATGCCCGACAAACGACGAGGACGGCCTCGCGACCTGGATAAAGGAAAACGTGCTGTCAGGGAAGCGGTAGACGTCCGGGCAGGCGGCCTTGCATGCCAAAGCGGCGCTTGCGTGCCTGTGACGCTGAGAAGCGCGAAAAGATCCGCGAGGACAGCGTGTGCGATTGTGCGGTTTCGCCTATAACAGCTTCAGCCGTTGCTCATGCAGCCGCTTGTACATTTTCTCTTCCTGTGTGCCGTAGGTGACGACGCGGATCTCGCGCAGCGGGAACTGCTTCGCGCCTTCCGGAACGCCGAAAAAGTCGAGCGACTCCATCGTCGCGCGCAGGTCGTTGACCTGCACGACGCGGCCGGTGTACGTGTCCTCGGGCGTCATGACGCTGACGAACTCGCCGGTCTGCTGCGCGTGCTGCAGCACGCGGCACAGCAGATCCTCGTCCGGTGACGGCGCTGGATCCAGAAGCTGCGCGTAGACGGTTCCATCCATTTCGAGCAGCATCTGCAGCCGCACCTCGTAGTCGTCGCCCATGTACACCTGGGTCACATCCTCGGTGCGCTGCAGGCACCAGCCGTCGAACTGGCCCCAGGTCGTCACCGCCCAGAGCAGCACATGCCGCTGTGTGACCGCCTCGACATATCCGGCGGAAAAAGCGTCCGGATCGTCCGGCTCGGTATAAAGCGACGCCATCATGTGTTGCTGGCACGCGACCCGAAGCTGATAATAACTATACTTGCTGGCCATCCGGGACTCCTTCCAGCGCGTGCGCCATTCTACGGCCCAGCGCGTCAACGGTCACAATCGCCGGCACGCCATCCAGCGCGGGAAGCTCCAGCGCGGGCGGCAGCGCGGGCGACAGTTTGCTCCGCGCGGCGCTCGCCATCGCGTGGAACACGCCGTCGCGAACGTATCCGACGGACAACTGGTCCACCGCATCAGTGCCTGTCAGCGATACCGGGCACAGCCCGTCCTCGATCCGGTATTCCGTGAGGCGCACCTCCGCGATGCCAAGCCCCGGCGACACCTCGGCCGAGACGGCCGGCGCGCCGCCCGCGCAGGGCGCTTCGACGCAGAATTTGTAGCCGAGCAGACGCTTTCGCGCGACCGCGACCGCGGTTTCCGCGCAATCGAGCGCGACAAACCTGCGACCGTCCTTCGCGGCCGCGGCGGCGGTTGTGCCGGAGCCGGAAAAAAGGTCGACGACCAGATCGCCCGGCCTCGTTGAGCAGCGTATGATCCGCTCCATCAGGCGCAGCGGCTTCTGCGTGTCATACCCGGTGCGCTGCGGGTCCTGCTGTTGCAGGTGCGACACATCGTCCCAAACGTCGCCCGGGCCGACGCGCTCGTCGTCGTAATAGCGGTATTCCCTGCCGCCGGAGCGGATCGCCTGGTAGCTTCCGCGCTCGTCCACGCCGCGCCGCATGTGGTTCTTCCGCACCGCGCCACGCGGAACGCCGACCGCGCCGATGTCAAAAAACGCGCCTCCCGTCTTTCGGTAAAACAGGATGATGTCGTGCTTCCGGCTGAAGTGCGCCGTCGACCGCCCGCCGGACTGGTACGCCCAGATGATCTCGTTGACGAACCGCTTCGCGCCGAACACCTCGTCGAGCAGCAGCCGCGCGTACGCGTGCATCCGGCTGTCGATGTGCAGGAACAGCGAGCCCTCGTCCGACAAGAGCGCGTGCGACACCTCAACCGCTTCGCGCAGCATCGCGAGAAAGGCCGCGTCGTCCGGCCACCGGTCCGAGTACGCGGGCAGGTCGATCGTCGGCCTGCCGGTCGCCCAGCCCGCCTCGCCGATCCGCTGGCGCAGCCCGAACTGCTTGCCGGTGTTAAACGGCGGATCGAGGTACACAAGCGCCGCCTGCCCGGCGAAGCGAGCCAGCAGCGCCTCTTTGCGGTCCGCAAAGCCGCCCTGCATCAGTAGGCCGCCGGCGCCCGCGCCCGTATGCATTTCAAGGTCGCACGGCATCGATCGAAGCCGCATCGGCGCACCTCCCTGCTTTTCTGATGATCATTATACGACAGGAGGGAATAAACCGCAATGTGCCAAACCGACGGAATCGCCACGATTCGGGCCGCGCGCGCACTTTTCGCGGATGTCACGCCGCTCTCGCGCGACTGCGGCCGGCTGTGCGGCGCAAAATGCTGCAAACCGGACGCCGACGGGCAGGGCGGGATGATCCTGTTCCCGGGCGAAGAGGCGCTGTACGATCCCGCGCCGGACTGGGCTTCGCTCTCGGACAGCGATTTTGTCATCGGCGGCGCGCCGCTAAAACTTTTGACCTGCGGCGGAACCTGCCCGCGCGCCGGGCGGCCGCTGTCGTGCCGGATCTTCCCACTGACGCCCGTCGCGGCGGAAGGCCGCGCGGCAGCGCGGCTTGACCTTCGCGCATGGCCCGTCTGCCCGCTGATGGAATACGGGCAAAAGGGCCTGTCGCCGGCGTTTGTCCGCGCGGCGAAGGAGGCCGCGGCGCTTTTGTGGCGGGACGCGCGCTGCCGGGCGTATATCGAGGCGCTGACCGCGCGGCTTGAGGCGTATCGAGCGTTTTAGATGATAGGATTCGCCTGAAAGCGCCGTGGCGTTTTCCGGGCGTCCCAGGGCGATTTCATTGTAATGAAATCGCCATTATCGGCGTCCCTCTCCCCCTTGCGCGCCCGCGCGCGAACCGGTATACTGATCCCGGACAATTCAAGACAAAGGATGGTGCCTTATGCGCGTTTTGTATATTGACATCGACACGCTTCGTCCTGACCATATGAGCTGCTACGGGTACCCGCGCCTGACGACGCCGAACCTCGACCGCGTGGCCGAAGAGGGTGTGCGTTTCGACCGGATGTACTGCTCGGACGCGCCGTGCCTGCCGTCCCGCGCGGCGCTGATCACCGGCATGTTCGGCATCCGCAACGGCGCGGTCGGACACGGCGGCACCGCCGCCGACCGACGGAATTCCGGCCCCAGGCGCGACTTCACCGACGCGCTGGACAACGAGAATTTCAATTATGTGTTCCGCCGCGCAGGCCTGCACACGGCGTCCATCAGCACGTTCCCGGAGCGGCATTCGTCGTTCTGGTACAACGCGGGCCACAACGAGGTTCACAACGTCGGCGGACGCGGCGGCGAATCGGGCGAAGTCGTGCTGCCCGTCGCGCTTGACTGGGTCGAAAAGAACGGCGCAAAGGACGATTGGTACCTGCACCTGCATCTTTGGGATCCACACACGCCCTACCGGACACCAGACAGCTATCAAAACCCGTTCGAGGGCGACACGCTGCCGACCTGGGTCACCGAAGAAATCTTCGCGGAACACCAGAAAAAGATCGGCCCGCACGGCGTCAACGAAATCAGCATGTGGGACGACGCGACAAGCCCGCGGTTTCCGAAGCATCCCGGATCGATCAAAACATACGGCGAACTGCGCCGGATGATCGACGGATACGACTGCGGCATCCATTACGCCGACCAATTGCTCGGGCAGGTGTTCGACGCGCTTCGGGAAAAAGGCGTCTGGGACGATCTGGCGGTTATCGTCACCAGCGACCACGGCGAGAACATGGGCGAACTCGGCATCTGGGGCGAACACGGCACCGCGGACGACGGCACATGCCGCATTCCGATGCTGCTCAAGTGGCCCGGCGGCGCGCGCGGCCATGTCGACGGCGGGCTGCATTACCTGCTCGACCTGCCACCGACGATGGCGGAGCTGCTCGGCCAGCCGGTTCCCGAGCGCTGGGACGGTCGGTCGTTCGCGGCCGCGCTCCGCGGCGAGCCGTGCGGGCGCGACAGCCTCGTGCTCTCGCAGATGTGCCATGTGTGCCAGCGCGGCGCGGTGTTCGGCGACTGGCTGTATATCCGAACGATCCACGACGGTTATCACCTGTTCGACGCGGAGATGCTGTTCAACCTCACGGAAGACCCGCACGAACGGTTCGATGTGAAGGACGCATACCCTGACGTCTGCGCCAGAGGCGCGAAAATCATCCTCGACTGGCAGGAAGAGGAAATGCTCAAGTCCGACAGCGCGGTCGACCCGATGTGGACGGTGATGCGCGAAGGCGGGCCGTACCACGCGATGGGGCAGCCGGAGAAGTACTGCGTGCGGCTGGAAAACACCGGCCGCGCGGAAGGCGCGCGGCGGCTGCGCGCGCGCAAGGGCACGCGCGGAAGTAACCGATAAAAAATTGCACTGCCCGTTGTATGCCGGGAACAAAACAACCACAAGCGGCGTCGTATGGGTGGCAGCGTTTTCCACGGAAGGATGGTTGGGTTTGGAAGACTGCGTTTTCTGTAAAATCGTAAGCGGGGCGATTCCATCCAAAAAGGTCTACGAGGACGAGCATGCCATCGCTTTCCACGATGTGAACCCGCAGGCGCGCGTTCACGTGCTCGTCGTCCCGAAACGGCACGTCTCCGACATCCTCGACGCGGACCGCATGGACGATGCTGAAATCGCCCGTCTGCTGCGCGTCGCGGCGATCGTTGCCGGACGGTTGGGTCTTCACGAAACAGGTTTCCGCCTCGTTTCCAATTGCGGAAAGGACGCCTGCCAAACCGTGCAGCACCTGCACATACACGTACTCGGCGGCGAACAGCTCTCCGGGTCGATGGCGTGAACAACCGGTGAATGTTGCGAAAAAAACTGGTTGTAAAGGTTGACGCACATCCGTAAACGCGCTATAATAACTCGCGTGTCCGCCGGGAGGGCCGGCCGGTGACGGTCCGCGGTTTCGTCGGTGAGATGAGCGGAGGGGAGGGATATCAGTGTCTGAAGTCCGGATTAGGGAAAACGAATCCCTGGAAAGCGCTCTGAGAAGGTTTAAGCGCCAGTGCGCGCGCGGGCGTTCTGGCTGAGGTTAGAAAGCGGGAACATTACGAAAAACCCAGCGTGAAGCGTAAAAAGAAGGCGGAAGCCGCCCGTAAGCGCAAGTACTGATCCATCTGAGGATGAACGCCCAGCCGAAATGGCGGGGCGTTTTTTTCATATATACCGTCGCGATCTGATCACAAACTCAGGTTTGCTCACATACGACGCGTACAGCACCCGGCCGTCGAACGACAGCGCCTGCTCAAACCGGAAACGAAGCACAGGCTGCGTGATGTACGACAACGCTTTTTCACGCGGCGCCCAGACGGCCTCGCTCGTCTCCTCCGAAGGGCGCGGATCGCCGCCAACATAATCGCACAGGAAGTCGAACATCACCTTTGTCGGCACGGGCGTGACGCCGTCGTAGTACAGATGCTGCCCCACGTTGGAATACACGCCCGCGAGGCAGCGCACCGTCGCCGTGACGCCGCTCTCCTCCATGATTTCGCGCAACAAGCCCTCCTCGAGCGATTCGCCGGTTTCCACCTGCCCGCCGGGCGCGTCCCACCCGCGGTGCAACGTTTTGACGAGCAGCAGGTTGCCGCGCGTGTCGAACACATAACCGGCGGCGGCCACAATGTGCGTGGGCCAGGGCACGGATCACTCCCCCATTCCGCATTCGCTGCACTTTTTTCGGTGCTGCGCCACGACGCCGCCGCACGCGCCGCAGCGCCAGCGCGCGGTTTCGTCCCGCATATAGGCGGACAATCCCATGCGCTTCGCCCTTCGTCCGTCCTCCACGATGCTGAATCCATAGTCCGCGACATACCGCCTGTCAAGATCGCGGATGCGTCCACATGGAAAGGACACGCATTCAAAGCAGAACGCGTGTCCTTTTTCAGCCGTACAACGGCGTTTCGCACAAATCTTCGGCGAACCGCGCAGGGTTGTTTTGCCCATGTTGCAGCTGGGACAAGGGTTTGCCGCGCGAAGATGGCCCGCGCACGCAAAGCAGTTCACGCCGCACGGCGCGAGCATCGCCTCGGGAATCCTGTCCGGCATCTTCATCGCGGAATCCTCTTATTTGTTCAGGTACTTCTCGCCGTCCCCGTATTTTTCGATGATGTAGTCGATGTCCTTGTCGCCGCGTCCGCTGAGGTTCGCGAGGATCGCGCCCTGCCTGTGCGCCTTGGCGTAGCGCATCGCGTACGCGACCGCGTGTGCGCTTTCGAGCGCCGGGATGATCCCTTCGCAGCGGGACAGCTTGAAGAACGCCTCGACCGCCTCCTCGTCGCCGACGGTGTCGTATTGCACGCGGCCGATCTCGCGCAGGAACGCGTGCTCCGGCCCGATGCCCGGGTAGTCCAGCCCGCTTGCGTTCGAGTACACCGGCGCGCAGGTGTCGTCCTCATTGAAAAGGAACATCGAGCGGAAGCCGTGCAGCACGCCGGGCTTTCCGAAGGTCATCGTCGCCGCGTGGTCGCCGAGCGTCGTGCCGACGCCGAGCGGCTCAACGCCGTACAGGTCGACCGGGTCGGCGAGGAACGGCGTCAGCATGCCGGCCGCGTTGCTACCGCCGCCCACGCACGCGCAGACCGCGTCCGGGAGGAAACCGGTCATTTCCATGAACTGCTCGCGCGCCTCAATGCCGACGACCATCTGGAAATCGCGCACCATCAGCGGGAACGGGTGCGGGCCGACGACCGAGCCAATGCAGTAAACCGCGTCCTTGTACTGCTTCAAATAGCTGTCAAACGCGGAGTCGACGGCCTCCTTGAGCGTCTTTAAACCGAACGTCACCGGCACGACCTTCGCGCCGAGCACCCGCATGCGCGTCACGTTCGGCGCCTGCTTCGCGATGTCGACTTCGCCCATGTGGACTTCGCATTCCATGCCGAAGTACGCGGCGGCGGTCGCGATCGCGACGCCGTGCTGGCCCGCGCCGGTTTCGGCGATCAGCTTCTTCTTGCCCATGTATTTGGCCAGCAGCGCCTCGCCCATGCAGTGGTTTAACATGTGCGCGCCGGTGTGGTTGAGGTCCTCGCGCTTGACATAGATCTGCGCGCCGCCGACAAGCCGCGACAGCCGCTCGCAATGGTACACCGGCGTCGGCCGGCCCTGAAACTCGCGCCGGATGCGGCGCAGCTCGCTGATGAACTGCGCGGAATGGCATATGGTCTGGTACGCGTCCGCGATCTCGGCAAGCGCCTCTTTGAGCTCGTCCGGCACAAACGTGCCGCCGTACGGGCCGAAGTAGCCGTCCGGCGTCGGGTAATTGCGGAAATAGGTGCGGAAATCCATCGGCGTTCCTCCTGTGCATGGGTTGGGTTCACTGAACCGGTGTGCGAACGGGAAGGCGGGTTGCGCCGCGTTCCTGCCGCCCATAAAGGTTGAATTCAGTATATCAGGCGCAAAGATGAAAAGCAAGGGCGGGCAAATCAGGATCGAACGACGGATTGCGAAACCATAGAAAATGAAAACAAAAAGTAAACATGTTTCTTTTTCCCTTACAAACGCAGTTTTTTATGCTATGCTATACATGAAACTAGCATCCGCCTAGTTCTTATTGCACAAATCAACCGCACGGAGGTGGTTAATGGACAGAACTCGCATACCTGTTGGCGCTTGACTAGAATTGACGGCGAACATACAAACGTTTCGCCCCTGAATGTTGCCTATGGAAATGATGTTGATTCGCGCGGTAAAGACATAACCGCCCGGTTGCCCGATCGTCAGGGTGAAGTCCATTGGTTCGCCCGAAAAAACACCCTGGAGGCGGCCACCGGCAAAAGGAGCGTTGCTATGAACAGAAAAGGTAAAAAACTGCTCGTGTCCCTTCTATGCTTGCTCTTCGCGCTTAGCGTCGGCGTCGCGTCGGCGTCCGCGGAAGACGCGAAACAATTCGAAAACGTGTTGTCCTCCCGCAACGGCGCAACCGTGGAAACACTCAAGCCGATGGCCGCGCGCTTCGTCGCGTGGGATCCGGAAGACCCGAATTTCTTTACCATCGACAAGGGGTCGGCGGACGGCGTCCGGTCCGACATGAGCGTCATCACGCTGGACGGGCTGGTCGGCCTCGTCTGTGAGACGGACGCGAACACGGCCAAGGTGATGACAATCCGTCTGCACTTCCTTACATCCACGCTGTACGCAACGTTGAAAGGCTCGACGGGGCTAAAATACTTCATTTGCTGGAACGACGGCGACGAACCTTCCTATTCGTTTATGCACATGGGTAGTGATCCCATACGGCCTGACGAAGCGGTCTACACATCCAATTTCGCGCATTTCCCGGGCATAAAGATCGGCCAGGTCGTGGTGCCGGAGAACGGCGTGCCCGAAGAAGACGGGCGAATCGTATTTTCGGCGGACTTCAAAAACCTCGACGAGGTCTGGGTTCTGCTGGGCGAGGACATAAACACGTTGCCGTCCGACCTGAAAAAGGATCTATAATCCCAATTCCAGTTATGGATTGCCCGTATCTCGCGGATCTTTTGTCGCATGGCCACGTCGCGCTCCAGTCAGCGTAGCTTCCGGCTACGCTTCCTTCCGCCTCCTTGCCATGCGACAAAATCTCTCGCGATCTATCGTGCACTCCCTACCTGGAATTGGTATAAAGCGCCGCCGCACAAAGGATGCAACGCCTCCGCCACGCGCTATGCCGGGGCGGAAACCTCCCGGCATCTGCGCAAAGGGCGGAGGCGCGCACGCGGATGAACGGCCCTTTTAAAAGCGCGGAACCGCACCACGGCAGCGCCGCGCCATATACATACTGCATTGGGTTCCCGATCGGTTTTGCCTCCTCTTGACCTGCCCGCGAGACGCCGAACCCTCCCCGTTCCTCCTCCTGGCACATGAACCTCCGTTCATGCGCTTTTCCTGCCGCGCGGTTTGACAAACGAAGGCCCGGACGGTAAGATGAGGCGGGCCGCGCGGGCGTCGCCGCGATTCCGCACGGCGTTTTCAAGCGAGGAGGCTGAGAGACGCATGAACATCCACGCGGACCTGTTCCTGACGTTTTGCAGGATCGGAGGCCTGACCTTCGGCGGCGGATACGCGATGCTGCCGATGCTGCAGCGCGAAGCGGTCGAGAAAAAAGGCTGGGTCACGGAAGCCGAACTGATGGACTATTTCGCGATCGGCCAATGCCTGCCCGGCGTGATCGCGGTGAACGCCGCGCTTTTTGTCGGCCACAAGGTCAAAGGCGCGCGTGGCGCAGTCGCGGCGGCGCTTGGCGTCGTATTCCCCTCCTTCGCCGTGATCGTCGCCATCGCGGCGTTCATCAGCAACTTTTCGCACATCGCCTGGGTGCAGAGCGCCTTTGCCGGCATCCGCGCCTGCGTTTTCGTGCTGGTGCTCAACGCGATTCTGAAACTGCGCAAGGGCTCGCTGAAAGACCTTCCGACGCTCGCCGTCGCGCTGATTGTCTGCGTGTTGTCGATCATGCTCAACGTTTCGCCGATCGTGTATGTCGCGGGCGCCGCGCTGTTCGGCGTGTTTGCCAGACAATGGTATCAGCCGCTTAACGCCTGGGTTTCGAAACTGCTGACAGGCGGCGGGAAGGCGGACAAGAAGCCATGATCTACTTACAGCTTTTCTGGGAATTCTTCCAAACCGGCCTGTTCGCGATCGGCGGCGGCCTGGCGACAATCCCGTTCCTGCAGAGGATCGCCGAACGCACCGGATGGTACACGCTGGAGCAACTGGCGGACATGATCGCGATCTCGGAATCTACGCCCGGCCCGATCGGCATCAACATGGCGACCTACGTCGGGTTTGAGACCGCGGGCGTGCTGGGCAGCGCCATCGCCACGCTGGCGATCGTGCTGCCGGAGATCATCATCGTGCTCATCGTCGTGCGGTTCCTGAACAAGTTCAGCGCCAGCCGGACGGTGCAGTCCGTTCTGTATGGCATCCGACCCGCGTCGCTCGGCTTGATCGCTGCTGCCGGGTATACCGTCCTTCGGCTGTCGATGCTCAACACCGACCTGTATGCACAGACGCAAAACCTGCTCGACCTGTTTCAGGTTGGCCCGATCGCGCTGGGCGTCGCGGTTTTCTTCATCATAAAACTATGGAAGCCGCACCCGATCGTCGTCATCGCGCTGTCCGCGGTCGTCGGGGCCGTGTTTGGTTTCGCGTGACAACAAAAATGGTTCGAAAAATGAGAAAAGCCTTGACAACGGCGTTGTCCCGGAGTAAAATTACTTGCGTTGGCTTTGCGCGCCATTAGCTCAGTTGGTAGAGCACCTGACTCTTAATCAGGGTGTCCCGGGTTCGAGTCCCTGATGGCGCACCATGGCCCTCTCCTTGGGCCAGTTTTGTTTCTGTCTTTGCCCTCCGGTGCTTCCAACCCGGAGGGCGTATCTTTTATCACTCTCTGTACCGCTGGTACGGGTCAAACTCGCTCGCTGACGACGCGTCGGTTAAGTCGACCATCCGCTTGTCCAAGCTTAGAAAGTCGACGATCGCCAACCGTATCAATGTCCCGATCGCGCAGCTACGCCGGGCCGCGTCGGCCTCCATGGCCTGTAGCATCCCCGATGTCACCCGTATCGTAATCCGGTGCTCAAATTCCTGTCGCCTTGGCATAGCGTCCTCCTTGGCCTGTGATACGTCTGACGATAGCATATACACACGGATAAGTCAACCCTGTGGATAACGCATCCTAGGGCCGTTTCTGCGCGCCTCAGAAGGGAAAAGCAACAGCCCGGCATTGCTGCCGGGCCGTCACAAAGGATTAGGTGAACCACACGCCAATGATATAAACGGTTGACACCCGGATCATAACACACTTCCGTAACACTTTCAAGCCCGACCCGCCGGGCGGCGCGCGTCTCCGCCGCCCGCC
>JAVBOQ010000098.1:0-3142 GCA_031550455.1 Eubacteriales bacterium | reverse complement strand
GCGGGATCACGCACATGCCCGATGAACCAGGGCTCGCGGTGTTCCGTCAAGGCGCGCCGGGCGTGATGGACCACATCGGGCTGTACGTTGGCGGCGGGATGGTCATAGACGCGCGAAGCAGCAAGACCGGCGTCGTCATGGACAGGATCGACGCGCACGCGTGGACGCACTGGGGACGGCTGGAAGGCGTGGCGTATGCCGCGCATCAAAACCCAAAGGAGGGCGAAAACATGGCGGACTGGCTGCATCAGGCGGTGATCCGCACAAAGACGGGCGACGGCGTCGGCCTCTGGGCCGGGACATCGACGAACGGCGCGAAGTTCCGGCACATCGCCGAAGGCGAGGTCATCGACGTGCTGGAGCGGTTGCCGAACGGGTGGCTGCGCGCGCGGTACGACGGCGACGCGGGCTATGTGCAGGAGGCGTACGCGATCCAGACAGTACCGGATCCCGCTCCCGCGAACGACCCGGGCGAGGACGACGATATGATCCCGCGCGCGGCGGTCGCGAAGCTGTACGCGGAGGTGTGCAAGGGGTTCGACGCGCTGCTGGAGGCGCGCGGATAATGCGAAAGGATAGGCCGCTTCCAACCGACGGTGATCGGCTGGAAGCGGCCCATCCTTGGTAGCAGGCGCGTTATCCTCTCATTCCACAGCGCCCACGCGCCAGATGTCACGGGCGTACTCGGCGACCGACCTGTCGCTTGAAAATTTACCGGCTGCGGCGATGTTCAAGAGCGCTTTTGCGCTGAAGGCGTCGCGGTCGCGGTAGTCGCGGTTCAGCCGCAGCTTCGTCTCGACATACGCGGGCAGATCCAGCAGCACGAAATAATGGTCCGGTGCGTGCCAGGACGCGCCTTCGAGCAGCGCGGCGCGGAGTTCCGCGAACATCCCGGTTCCGCCGTCGGACAGCGTCCCGTCGGTCAGCGCGTCGACGACCCGGCGCACGCGCGCGTCCGCCGCGCAGACCGCTTTCGGGTCGTAGCTGTCCCGGATCGCCCGAAGGTCCTCAACGCGCGCGCCGAAGATGTAGTTGTTTTCGGGCCCGGCCTCCTTAACAATCTCGATGTTCGCGCCGTCGTAGGTGCCGATCGTCACCGCGCCGTTGAGCATCAGCTTCATGTTGCCGGTGCCGGAAGCCTCGGTACCGGCGGTCGAGATCTGTTCGGAGACGTCCGCCGCCGGGATGATCCTCTCGGCATAGGACACGTTGTAGTTCTGCACGAACGCCACCGGGATCAGGTCGCGCGTCGCGGGATCCTCGGCGACCAGTTTCGAGATCTCGTTGATCAGCTTGATGATCGCCTTCGCGCGGAAATAGCCGGGCGCGGACTTCGCGCCGAAGATGAACGCCATCGGATGGAAATCGGCGACGCTGCCGTCCCGGATCCCGAAATACAGCCACAGGATTGACAGCGCGGCCATCAGCTGCCGCTTGTACTCGTGCAGCCGCTTGATCTGCACATCGAAAATCGCGTCCGGATTCAACAGGATCCCCTCAGCGCGCGCGACGTACGCCGCGAGCTGTCGCTTTTTCTCGGTCTTGATGCGACGGAAGGACGCCATCAGCGCCGGATCGCCCGCCATCCGCGAAAGCGCCCGAAGCGCGTACAGATCCGTAAGCCACGCGTCGCTCCCCAGCGCGCGGGTCAGGCATTCGGACAGTTCCGGATTGCAAAGCCCGAGCCAGCGGCGCTGCGTCACGCCGTTTGTCTTGTTCTGGAACCGCTCCGGGTATAGCGCGAACCACTGCGCGAGGACGTCCTTTCGCAGAATTTCCGTATGCAGCTCGGCGACGCCGTTGGTGCAGGACGAGGCGAAAACCGCGATGTTCGCCATGTTGACGCGCCCGCCGCCGGCCAGCGCATAGGTGGCCGCGGCGTTCGCCGGGATTGCGCGCCGCTTCAAATCCTCGTCCAGTTTCTTTTGCATCCGTCGGACAACCGGCAAAAGGTGCGGCAGCACCCGGCGGAACAGCGCAGTGTCCCATTTTTCCAGCGCCTCGGCCATGATCGTATGGTTTGTGTACGAAAAAACCCGCCGCGCCTGCTCGAACGCCGCGTCAAAATCCATGCCGTGCCGCGCGGTCAGCAGGTGGATCATCTCCGGGATCGCGACGACCGGGTGCGTGTCGTTGAGCTGCGCCGCGCAGAAATCGGCGAGGCGCGACATGTCGCCGCCGTGCGCGGCCGCGAACTCGCGCAGCATGTCGCGGACGGAAGCGCCCGCGAAAAAGTACTGCTGCATCAGCCGGAGCCGCTTTCCGTCCGCGCCGTTGTCGTTCGGGTACAGCACCATGTGGATCGAATCGGCGAAAGCGCGGCTGCTTTGCGCGCGGCTATAGTCGCCGCTGTCGAACGCCTGAAAATCAAACGGCTCGGACGCCTCGCACTGCCATAGGCGCAGCCGGCCGACGCGCGCGCTGCGGTAGCCATAGACCGGCATGTCGTACGGCACGGCGAGCACGTCCTGCCCGCACAGCACCATTGGCTGCGCGAGGTCGTCCCGCCGGAACGACCACGGGTCGAGCGACTTCTGCCAGTCGTCCGGCAGCTCGCGCTGAAACCCGTCTTCGAACCGCTGCCTGAACAGGCCGTACTTATACCGGATGCCGTATCCGTCGAGCGGCAGGTTCAGCGTAGCCGCGGACTCCAGGTAACACGCCGCGAGCCGCCCGAGCCCGCCGTTTCCAAGCGCCGCGTCCTCGATCTCCTCGAGCCTTTCGAGCGGCTGGCCGACGCTTTCGAGCATGGCCCGCGCGTCGCCGAGCAGCCCCAGGTTGAACAGGTTGTTAAAAACACTGCGCCCGATCAGAAACTCGGCCGACAAATAGTACGCGCGCCTCTCCCCCACGCGCTGCGCGGCCTCAAAACCGTCCGCCGACAGCGCCATCACCGCGCGGGCCAGCGCTGCGTGAATCATGTACGGCGCGGCCTTTTCGGCGGGAACGGCAAAGTGCGCGGCCAGTTCGCTTTCAAAGATGCTTTTCAGTTTCTCGGCATTGTTCAATCCGGTATCCTCCCGTACAGCTTCGTCAGCGCGGCGATCCGTGCGCCGAGCGCCTCGGTCATGTCGCCTTCGCGCATTCGCCATTGCCAGTTGCCGCCGAGCGTCGACGGCGTGTTGATCCGCGCCCCGCCGCC
>JAVBOQ010000063.1:0-2736 GCA_031550455.1 Eubacteriales bacterium | reverse complement strand
GACGAGCAGGTTCGAAATGTTGTGCGCGCCCAGCAGCGGCGTTTCGCACACGACGGACTCGACGCCGTCGGTCATCGTGAACCGGCTGCCCCACGGGCCGACCTCGACGTCCCGCGCGGTCAGGCCGAGCCCTTCGGCGCGGCTTCCGGCCAGATGCTACTAGCAGTCCGCTTTTTCATATAGCCCGTCGTTCAGCCCGCCGTCCGCGCCGAACACCATCGCGCCATCCGGCGGGATCGCGCGCGCCAGCGTGAATTTCTCGTTCAGGATCGCTTCCTGCGTATGAAACGTCTCCAGATGCTGCGGGCCGACCGAATTGAGAATGCCGTATTTCGGGCGCACCATTTTGCATAGCAGCGCGATATCGCCCGGGTGGCGCGAGCCCATCTCGGCGACGAACACCTGATGCTCCGGCGCGAGGCGCTCGCGGATCGCGCGGGTGACGCCCATGCTTGTGTTGAAGCTGGCCGGCGTGACGAGCACGCGGTACTTCTCGGACAGGATCGTTTCGAGCAGGAACTTCGCGCTCGTCTTGCCGTAGCTGCCGGTGACGCCGATTTTGATCAGGTCCGGCATCGCGTCCAGGCGCTTCATCGCGTCGCGGCGGTACAGGTACTGAATGTATTTTTCGACAGGCAGCGCCAGCAGGGCGGCCAACGCGAGCCACAGCGGGGTCGCAAGCAACGTCAGCGGCATCAGCGGCGACAACGCCGTGGCGCAAAGGCTTACGGCCAGCCAGAACCCGACCAGGCGCTTGACGCGCGGCGTCACGACCAACGGCTTTTTTGCGGGCGCGCTCTTTTGGCGCAGAAAAAGCAATGCGGACAGCGCGACCGCGGCCGCGAGCAGCAGCCACATGAGCCAGTCCGGCGTGGACTCGCCGGTCAGCAGCACAACCGCCGCGCTCGTGACGCCGCCCGCGATCAGGCCCGGCGCGAACATGCGCGCGCCGACCCGCTTCATCGCGCGGAAATAGCCGCCGAGCTGATAGCTTTCCAATTGGAACGTGTGCAGCGCGAACCGGCCGCACAGCACGGCGCTCACGGCCATGCCAATCCACCAGCCGTAACGGATCATGCTTCGCCTCCCAGCAAAAAATGCGCGGTCACGCGGCAAAACTCGTCAATCTTCTCGAGGTACGCGTAGTGCGTTCCGCCGCGAAGCACGACAAGCCCCGCGTCCGGTATTTCCTTTTCCATCCGTTGCCCCATCCACAGCGGCGTCTCGGTGTCGTTGTCGCCCCATAGCAGCAGCGTCGAGGCGCGAATCTTCGGCAGCAGCGGCGCGATGTCATAGTTGACGACCTTGACGAACGTCTGGCGCATCTCGGCATCGAGCGCGTTGTAATCGCGCGAGCCGTACTTCCTGCGCAGCGACTCGCGCAGCTTTTCCGGCAGCGGGCCGAAGATTTTGACCTTGTCCAGCGCGTCGTACACCCCGCGCAGCCGCTTGTACGCGTCCTGCCGCCTTTTCTGTTCGTCCGTCGGCTCCGCGTGCAGCCCCGCCGCGCCGGTCAGCACAAGCCTCCCGACCAGCGCCGGGGGTTCCGCCGCGAGGATCAGCGCGACGCGCCCGCCGTGCGAATGGCCGACAACGTGACAGCCCTCGATGCCGAGCGCGCGGATCAGTTGCGCAGCCATCTCCGCGAAGTCTTCGGCGCCCCACGCTTCCGGAGGCCGCCCGCTCCGCCCGTGGCCCGGAAAGTCCGGCACGGTCAGCCGCATCCTCGGCGAAAGCCGCTCGACGACCGGTGCAAAAAGCTCCGTCGAGCAGCCCCAGCCATGCAAAAGCAGCACGTTCGGCCCTTCGCCGCCGTGTTGCTCGACATAGACCCGCGCGCCGTTCAGCGTAATCAGCATGGGCACCTCCGGAGGTAGTATATCCAGGAAAGGCGCGTTGGAGGACTGGGGGATGGAGAACGTTGGAGGACTGAGGACGGAAGAACGTTGGAGGACTCCGTCCTCCAAACCTCCTGCCAAAGGGATTTCATCCCTTTGGAATCCCTTTGCCGCTTCGCGGAGGAAACGATGTCATACCCCAAAGCCCGATATGGGGTTTTCAAAGGGTCGCTGTACCTTTGGCAGGGTCCGGGACAGCGTCCCAGCGTTCCCTATCCCTACTCCCCTATACCGCCACCACCGCTTCCTTCATCCCTTCCGTGACCCGCTCCATCGCCTGAAGCGTTTCTCTGAGCAGCTCCTTCGCCCCAAACCTCGGGTCGCGGAACATCAGGCTGACCGGCGCGCGGGCGGAGAACAACAGGCGGCGGTCGGCGGCGTTGACGGCTGCGAACAGGCGGGCAAGGTCGGGCGACGCGCCCTCCGCGAAGCGCATCTTGACCTGGTTGTTCGCGTAGGTCACGTTATCCACGCCGATGCGGTTGCAGAACGATTTCAACAGCGCGATGTCGAGCAGCAGGCCGACCTGCTCCGGCGCGTCGCCGTAGCGGTCGGTAATCTCCTCGACGAGGTCGTCGACGGCCTCGCGGCTGTCGACCGACGCGATGCGCTTGTACAGCTCGATCCGCTGCGCGTCGGACGGCACATACTCGGCGGGCAGGAACGCGTCGACCGGGTACTCCATCCGGGTTTCGATCGCGGCGGTGTCGCCCATCTCGCCGCGAATCTCGCGCACGGTTTCCTCCATCAATTTGCAATACATGTCGTAGCCGACCGACGACAGAAACCCGTGCTGTTCCGCGCCGAGCAGGTTGCCCGCGCCGCGGATTTCGAGGTC